>NZ_CP063203.1:0-311250 GCF_019904255.1 Marixanthomonas sp. SCSIO 43207 | reverse complement strand
CTATGAACAGCAACTGTTTTTGGTTGCTTTTACAGGAACCTACTTTCATCTATTTAAGGATTTATCTTCACAAGTAATTCCGCATAAAAATTATACTTCACCTATCTTGATAACAGATATTCAGGTCTGTAATCAAGTGTTTTTAATTTGATTTTAAAATTTATAACCGCCATTTAACTAGGTGTTTTCCTTTACAGATTTAAGTGAAACAACATCTATTTTAAGCTTATTTATAAATTTTTAAAATCAAAAAATGATAAAATTAGTAATCACTTTTTTTACTTTTCTTATTACTTGTTTCGCATTTTCTCAAGACAAAGTGCAAGGCGTGGTATATGAAAAAGAAACAAATAATCCACTTCCTGGAGCCAACGTTTATTGGTTGGGTACCGAAGTGGGGGAGGTGACAGACTTTGACGGTGATTTTTCTATTTCCTATAAACACTCCTACAAAAAATTAATTGTGAGTTATGTGGGCTATACAACAGATACCATACAAGTTACAAATCCTTCAAAACAAATTAAAGCAACCTTAAGTTCTAAAAGTAACTTAGATGAAGTAACGCTGGTTGCAAGAAAAAAAGCTACTTCAAGATCCTACATAGAAGCAGAGAATGTTATTAACGTGAGTAGTGATGAATTGCTCAAAGCTGCTTGTTGTAACCTGTCTGAAAGTTTTGAAACCAACCCATCTATTGATGTAAACTTTGCAGATGCCATTTCAGGTACACGGCAAATAAAAATGTTGGGACTTACCAGTCCATACATCCTTATTGCAATGGAAAATATCCCGACTGTTAGGGGAGCAGCTCAAGCCTATGGTTTAACGTTCACGCCTGGAACATGGGTAGAAAGTATTCAAATAACCAAAGGTGCTGGAAGTGTTGTAAATGGATATGAAAGTATCGCAGGACAGATAAACGCAGAGTTGCAAAAACCAACAAATGATGATAAATTATTTGTAAACCTATACGGTGCAAGTAGTGAGCGTTTAGAACTTAATACGCATTTTAATACAAAAATTAATGATAAATGGAGTACAGGGGTTTATTTGCACGGAAATACCCATCAAAAAGAACATGATGTGAATGATGACAATTTTCTAGATATGCCTTTGTATAATCAAGTAAATGTGATGAATCGCTGGCAGTATACAGACACTGAAAAAGGCTTTGTAGGTTTTTTCAACTTCAGGTATCTCAACGATGAAAAACAAACAGGAGAGTTAGATTTTGACCCGGAAACAGACAAATTAACTACCAATGCTTGGGGAAGTGAGATTAATACTGAGCGGTATGACATTTCAGGAAAATTTGGGTATGTAAACCCAGAATTGCCATGGAGAAGTGCAGGACTGCAATTTGCTTACAGCAATCACCAACAAGATTCCTATTTTGGGTTGCGTACTTACAATATTGAACACAATAGTATATATTCAAACTTTACATATAATTCAATCATCAGTGATTCTAGACATAAGATTAAAACAGGTATTAGCTTTACTTATGATAAATATGATGAACTGGTTGAAACTACTACCTACAACCGCATTGACAACTCTGTAGGAGCTTTTTTTGAATACAATTTTGACGATTTAGAAAATATAAATCTTACTGCAGGGATGCGAGTAGATAATCATAATAGATTAGGGTTTTTTGTAACACCAAGACTTCATGTAAAGTATACACCTTGGGATAAATCTGCCTTTAGAGCATCTATAGGAAGAGGAAAACGTTCAGCAAACATTTTTGCCGAAAATCAAAACCTATTTTCAACCTCAAGAGTTATTAGAATAAACCCATCTTCTGAAGGAAGTATTTACGGTTTAGAGCCAGAAATAGCTTGGAATTATGGCGTGTCTTATCTCCAAGGCTTTAATTTATTCGGAAATAAAGCAGATGTAACCTTTGATTATTACAGAACAGATTTTCAAAATCAAGTTGTAGTAGACTGGGAAAATCCTCGTGAAATTTCTTTTTACAACCTAGAAGATGAAAGTTTTGCAAATAGTTTTCAAACCGAATTTAATTATAATCTATTTGAAGGTTTTGATGCGCGTTTAGCATATAAATACTATGATATAAAAACTAAATATCAAACCGGAAAAAAGATAAAGCCATTAACTGCACAACATCGATTTTTTGCCAATGTTTCGTATCAAACGCCTGTTAAAAATAATAGTCGATGGAAGTTTGATGCAACCTACAATTGGTTAGGGAAACAACGTTTTCCGTCAACTGAAAATAACCCTATACAGTTTCAGTTACCAAATTTTTCTCCAGAAGTTAATACCTTAAATGCGCAAATAACAAAGGTGTTTTCGCCAAAATTTGAAATCTATGTAGGAGGTGAGAATATAACAAATGTAAGACAAAACAACCCTATTTTGGGTGCAGAAAATCCGTTTGGTTCAAACTTTGATAGCACATTTGTATACGGACCTATTTTTGGTAGTCTTTATTACGCAGGAATACGATATAGAATTAATTAGTAATATTAAATTTTAAAAAATACAATTATGAAAAATATAGTAAGTTTAATTATTTTGTTAGTTACCACATTAACCTTTGCTCAAAACAAAAATGCAAGAGCAACACTTTTAGTAGATGGTGTTTGTGAGATGTGTAAAGAAAGAATAGAAAAGGCCAGTATTAAAACCAAGGGCGTTAAAAGCGCAATTTGGGATGTTCAAACTCATGAACTTAAATTAATTTATAATGAAGAGAAAACAGCGTTAAATACCATTGCGCAAAGTGTACTGGCAGTTGGTCACGATGTAGAAAATTTAAAAGCTACAGATGAAGCCTATAATAGTGTGCATCCTTGTTGTAGATATAGAGATGAAGTGGTTAAGGATGACCATAAACCAAAATCACAGACAGAAAAAGATGACGAGTAAACCAAAATGTGTTATACTAAAAAAGCAGCCCGATTGGGCTGCTTTTTTTATGCTGTAGCTTCTCTCATAGGTCTATTGAGTATTAAATCTAAATATTGATTAATACGAAGCTTTAAATCTTTACGATGTGTGATAAAGTCTAAGAAGCCATGATCTTTTACAAATTCAGCAGTTTGAAAACCATCAGGTAATTCTTGCCCGGTGGTATCTCTTACTACTCTAGGACCGGCAAAACCAATTAAAGCACCAGGTTCGCTAATGTTAATGTCTCCTAGCATGGCAAAAGAAGCGGTTGTTCCTCCAGTTGTAGGATCTGTACATAATGATATGTAAGGTATTCCTGCGTCTGCAAGTTGAGCTAGTTTTACACTTGTTTTTGCCATTTGCATAAGCGAAAAAGCAGCTTCCATCATTCGTGCTCCACCACTTTTTGAAATAATCATAAATGGAATTTTCTTTTTAAGCGAATAGTCTGCGGCACGTGCAATTTTTTCACCTACAACGCTTCCCATAGAGCCACCTATAAAACTAAAATCCATACAAGCAATTACAATCTCTTTCCCCATAGACTTTCCAACGGCAGTTCTTACAGCGTCTTTAAGACCGGTTTTTTTCTGTGCGTCTTTTAGGCGATCAGGATATTTTTTCTTGTCTTCAAATTTTAATGGATCTTTTGCAACAAGGTTTTTATCTAGTTCTTTGTACTTATTATCGTCAAAAAGTAATTGAAAATACTCATTACTTCCTATTCTTACGTGATAGCCATCTTCAGGGCTTACGTAAAAATTATTTTCCAACTCTTCAGAATCTACAATTTTCCCGGTAGGAGACTTGTACCATAAACCTTTTGGTACGTCTTTTTTTTCTTCCGTAGGGGTTTGAATTCCTTTTTTTGTTCTTTTAAACCAAGACATAGTTGAGGAGATTTAAGTTTATAATGTATTTACATTGTTAAGGTCTTCAAAAGCTTTTTTCAGTCGTTTTTTGAATGAAATTTCACCTTCGCGTAACCACTTTCTTGGGTCATAATATTTTTTGTTGGGAACATCATCACCTTCAGGGTTTCCTATTTGTGTTTTTAAATAATCAATATTGTTGACCATATAATCGCGAACACCTTCATTGAAAGCATATTGCAAATCGGTGTCAATATTCATTTTTATTACACCATAACCTATTGCTTCTCGTATTTCTTCTACTGTAGAACCGCTTCCGCCGTGAAATACAAAATCAATAGGATTGTGATTAGTGTCATATTTTTTCTGAACGTACTCTTGTGAATTTTTAAGAATAATAGGAGTTAATTTTACGTTTCCTGGCTTATAAACTCCGTGTACGTTTCCAAAAGCAGCTGCAATAGTAAATTGGTCACTTACTTTCATAAGTTCTTCATAGGCATAGGCAACTTCTTCGGGCTGTGTGTAAAGTTTTGAAGAGTCTACTCCTGTGTTGTCTACACCGTCTTCTTCACCACCGGTAATACCTAGTTCAATCTCAAGGGTCATTCCCATCTTACTCATTCGCTCTAAGTATTTTTTTGAAATTTCTATGTTTTCTTCAAGAGGTTCTTCAGAAAGATCAATCATGTGCGAACTGTATAACGGTTTTCCTTTTTCTTTATAAAATTGTTCACCAGCATCAAGTAAACCGTCAATCCAGGGTAATAATTTTTTGGCTGCGTGATCGGTATGTAGAATTACAGTTGCGCCATAAGCTTCGGCTAAATCGTGTATGTGTTTTGCTCCTGCAACGCCACCTAAAATTGCTGCTTTTTGGTTTTCATTGTTCAAACCTTTACCGGCATTAAAATAAGCCCCTCCGTTTGAAAACTGAATAATAACAGGAGAATTTAATTCTGCAGCAGTTTCTAAAACTGTATTTATAGTGTTTGAGCCTACTACGTTTACAGCCGGCATAGCAAACCCTTTTTCTTTAGCGTATTGATGTATTTTTTGAACTTCGCGTCCGGTAGCTACACCGGGTTGAATGGAATGATTCATAGTTTACGTTATTTTAAGAACAAAAATAAGAATTTTTAACGGGTTAAAAGGGATAGTTTATGCCAATATTATAAACCGCATTTTTAAAGTTATAATCTTTAAACCATCGTTCACCCACAGCTCTTGCCGGGTTGTGAGTTTTAAAACCAATATCAAAACGAAGTACAAAAAAACCGAAGTCATATCGCAACCCAAATCCTGATGCTACACCAAGCTCTTTTATATCTTCAATGCCATTGAACTTAAAAGCTTCTCTTTCTTCATTATCAAACACATTCCATATATTACCTGCGTCAACAAAGAAAGCACCTTTAAACGCTCCTAGAATGGTGTATCTGTATTCTGCATTAAAAGCTAACTTGAAATTTGCTTCATTAAAATCTAAAATCCCGCCGCTGCTTCCGGGGCCTAAATCATACGCACGCCATCCGCGGTTATCATTGGCTCCACCTGCAAAGTAACTGCGGGTAAATGGAATGCTGTTGCTGTTTCCGTAGGGCACAGCAATACCGCCAAAAGCTCTTACGGCAAGAATGTTGTCATCGTTAAGCTCCCAGTGTTTGATGTATTCTGTCTCTCCTTTAATGTATTGAGAGTAGGCTACGCCAAGAGTTTCATAATTGCCATTTGCGTTTTTTTCTTGTCCTGTTGCTCTAGAGGCAAGTGACAAAAAGTTTCCGGCACTCTCAAGTTTCCACCGTAAACGAGAAAAACTATTGTCATAAATATTTTCACGAGTATCGCGTGTCCAGGTAAAATTGGAGGCAAAAATAAGGTTGTCTTCAGTTAATCTGAATTTTCGTTCGGCAATGCCTAAAACTTCACTATAAATATCACGAGATACCGAGCTTGAAGTGTTTCGGTCCAAAATGTCATCTATAAATTGCTCAGCTTCATCAGGAATGCCAAGTCTAGGGTCATCTGGAGTTGGATCGTCAAAGTCATAGCCTATTTCTCGAGCAATTTCATTTAAACGTCGATAGGTGTTTTTATACACATTAAAATAGTTGTCTGTGTTTAAATTTCGAACGTATTGAATGTTTGCTAGATTAAATTGATTGGTTCGTATTTTGGAAGGTTTCCATCTATAATTAAAAATAGCGTTGATGTTTTGACGGTCAAGACCTATGTTATTTTGAGCGCTAAAACCAAGGCTTATTTCAGTAGAGGGAGACATGTATTTTTTGATAAACGAATCTGTATTAAACGGAAATAAAATACGTGGAAACGATAATTTTACATCACCACCTACATCAGAAGTGTTAAAAAAGCCGCCACTTTTATCTGCTGAAGAACCTACACTTCCTCTTCCTGAAATTTCTAAAATTTCAGCTCCTCTAAAGACATTTCTAATTAAAAATGTTGAGCTAAAACCAATGCCAAATTGTTGAATTGTTGAGGTATAAGCGTCAAAGTCTACCCCCAAGTTATATTTCTTTCTAGGTGTTAAAAGTATGGTAGAGATTAGCTTGGTTCCTGTTGAATCTCGTGGATCGTCTTGATAGCTAATATTTGGATATTTAAATACTTTTAAATCATTAATTTGATTGTAAGTAAGAGTTCTGTCAATATCTTTAAAAATTGAATCTGGAGCTATCGATATTGCATCTGTTATGGCTTTTGGGGTATATTTTAACTTCTCAAAACTATACAGCTTATAGCCGTTGTACTCAACAGAATCTGTTGGGGTTTTATTTCTATTTTCATAGCTGAAATCTGTAACAATGCGTACTTCATTAACTGTATGCACTTTAAAAGGCTCTGTGTATGTGCTGTCTCCTTTTGTAACTTCTCTATTAGGAATTTGGTATTTTATATTGGCTTTGTGACCAGTGTTTACGGTATCTGCCTCAAAACCCACATAATCTTGGTCAAAATGAAACAAACCAGAATTTCTGAATTGAATTGTTAATCGATCTCGTTCATCAACAAAATCATTGGCGTCATACTGTTTTCCAGGTTTAATAAAGGTGTTATTTATAGTTTCTTTAAACAGCGAATCAACTACAGGTGAAGCAATTTCTTTGGTTATGGAGTCTACAATATAGGGTTGATACCTCTTTACATTGTAGGTCATTGTTGCTCGTTTCTTTTTCTTTTCAAGCGGATTAATACTATAACTAGCTTCTGTGTTGAAATAACCGTAACTGGCGTAGTAACGTTCCAGACGTTCAGCAGATTTATCTGCCTTTTCTTTGTCAATAATAACAGGTGCGTCTCCAGATTTTTGAAGCCATCTGTTAAGACCTACATAGCTGTTGCCTAGCTGGTTTACCTGTTTTTTTGAAATAAACTTTATTAAACGTTCTTCCCGTTTAGGGTTTTTATGTAACCACTTTTGAAAAGTAGAATCTGGATAGGGATCTGCTAAATTATAAATATGCAAACCAAAAGGAACTCCTATTAAAGGTATTTTGGGATTTGGTTTTTGTTTTAACTGGCTGTACACACGATTGTCTTTTATCTCTAGACTGTCAACAATAATTATATTTTCAGTAAGCAGAAATTTATCGTCCGGTACACGCTTAACGGCATTACAGGATAAAAACAGGGTAATTACTCCTAAAAATAATGCTATTTTTGTGAGGGTTTGGGTCAAAGGTTTAGGTTTACTTAATTTCAAAAATACTATAATTTGCCAAGTAAAAGTCAAATAAAGCTAATAACGAGCTTACAGCAAAAAAAGTACAGAGAAAAATACAGACTTTTTGTAGCTGAAGGCCCAAAAGTTATTTCAGAGTTAATTAAAGAACAGCTTGAACTTCATTCTTTCTTTTCTGTACAAGAAACTGAAAGTAGCAAAGAAAACCATTTTCTTGTGTCTCAAAAAGAGCTTCAAAAATTAAGTTCTTTAAAAACAGCCAATACTTCTCTTGCCGTTTTTAAAATACCTTCAGAAAAACATATTAAAAATCAAGGGTTAACCATTGTACTGGATGCTGTGCGAGATCCGGGGAATTTGGGGACGATAATTAGATTGTGTGATTGGTTTGGGGTCACCCAGCTCATTTGTTCAAAAGATACTACAGATTGCTACAACCCAAAAGTGGTGCAAGCTACCATGGGTTCTTTGGCTCGAGTTTCTATTTGTTATACAGACATTCAAAAATTTATTGCAGAAAGTTCACTTCCGGTTTATGGAGCGTTTATGGAAGGCAAAAACGTATACACGCAAAACCTCTTACAAGATGCTATACTTGTTATGGGAAATGAAGCAAATGGCATTTCAGAAAAAATTGAAAAATTAATTACCGAAAAAATAAGCATTCCTCAGTTTGGAAATCAAACTACCGAAAGTTTAAATGTAGCAACTGCAACGGCTATTTTATTAAGTGAATTGAAGCGTTCTATTGAAAGGTAAAGTTGATAAAGATACCTCGTGTAGACATTTGTTCTATGTTACTTGTCCAAGGGCTGTTAGGGTCTTGATCTCTTACTAATTCATCGCTGGTAGCAAACACACCTCGTATTGATGGGGTAAACTTAAAGTAGTATAAGTAAAAATCTACACCAAAGCCTATTTCAAAATAATTGGTCCCCTTGGTCATTCTAAACTCTCCTGCAGAATTGTCTTGAGGGTTGTCTTCATTACTAGATAAATTCCACGAAGAGGAAATACCACCAACAATAAAGGGCTTAAAATTATTTATACGTTTTGTAGAAAACTTAAGCAATAACGGAACGTGAATGTAAGTTGATTTTACCTCACGCAGTATGTCTTTTTCATCTTCAAAACCAGGGAAACGTAGATTGCGTTGAGTATAATATAGACCAGGTTCTAGTCTTAAGTTAAAATAGTTGTTTATACGCATATCACCCACTAGACCAACATTAAAACCTGCATCTCCTTCTACAAGAATATCGGTTCTGTTATTTGGATTTTCGTTCTTATACTCAAACTTAAAGTCATAACTATTAAATCCTAAAAAATATCCCCACGTAAGAAATCGTTTATCAAATGTTTCTCGGTTTGCCAATCGCTCTTTGTCAAATAGTTGTGCGTGTGCGCTTTCAGCAAATAGTAGAATGGCAAGTACAAAAAATAGTTTCTTCATATTATTTAGTAGCTGTGTAAATAGTGGCTACGCCAAAAGTTTGTGGTTTATTTTTCACTTCTATAAACCCAATTTTACGTAAAATATTGTTGAGAGCTTCACCATGAGGAAAAATAGATGCACTTTCACTTAAATATTTATAAGCAACCTTATCTTTTGAGAAGATACTACCAATCAAAGGTAATATGCCTTTTGCATAAATTGTATATCCTTGTTTAAAAGGAAATTTGGTAGGTACCGATGTTTCTAAGATTACAAAAAGTCCTCCTTTTTTTAATACTCGTAAAATTTCAGAAAGGCCTTTTTCAAGGTTTTCAAAATTTCTCACTCCAAAGGAAACTGTAATAACATCAAAAGAATTGTCTTCAAATGGCAACGCTTCAGAATCTCCTTTTACAAAGGAAAGGTTTTTTTCATAGCTTTTGTTTTTTACCTTCTTTTGAGCTACCGAAAGCATCCCTTCTGAAAGGTCTAAACCAATAATTTTTGAAGCTTGGGTTTTTTCAGCAAACTGAATGGCAAGGTCTCCTGTTCCGGTTGCGATATCTAAAATGCTTTCCGGGTTTGTATTGGCAACCATTTTTATTACCTTTTTTCTCCATTTAACATCAATACCAAAAGAAATAACGCGGTTTAAGCCGTCATACTTCCCAGAAATGGTGTCAAACATTTTTTCAACTTGCTGCTTTTTGTTTTCAGCAGAGTCTTTGTAAGGAGTTACTTTTTTTTCTGAATTCATAGCGGTAACAAAGCTACATTTTTTTTGGTATTTGCAAGTAACTCTTTCAGTAAAAGAACATAACCTTTGTCATTCACTAATTATAAATTATTTAACTTTGCAACACTTATTTTATAAGACATTATGAAGATTATTATTGCTGGTGCCGGCGAAGTGGGATTTCATTTAGCTAAGCTGCTTTCCTTCGAGTCTCAGGATATAACACTTATTGATACTAATAAAGAATCTATAGCCTATGCAGATACGCATTTGGATATTCGAGTGGTTAAAGGAGATGCAACTTCTATTTCGGTTTTAAAGGATTCAAAAGTAGATTCTACAGATTTAGTTATCGCTGTAACATCTAGTGAGACTACCAATATTACCGTTTGTGTTTTAGCAAAACAATTAGGAGCAAAGCGAACTGTAGCGCGTATTTCAAATACCGAGTTTATTGATAAAAAAGAAGAGGTTGGATTTACACGCTTTGGTATCGACGAACTTATTTCTCCTGAGTCACTTGCCGCTAGCGAAATCGCTTTATTATTAAACCAAAGTGCATTTAATGATACCTATGAATTTGAAGAAGGAGCACTTACCATGATTGGTTTAAACCTGCCTAGAACAGCTGTTTTTGTGGGTAGAACAGTAAAGGAAGTGGGGCAAAAATATTCAGATTTAAAATATGTTCCGCTGGCAATTCAACGTTTTGGTACACAATATACCCTTATACCACGAGGGGATACTCAGTTTAAAGAAGGAGACCAAGTCTATTTTACAACTACTGAAAAAGGAGTTGATGAAATATATCAATTAACAGGAAAAGTAAAGCAGGAAATTAAAAATGTAATGATCTTGGGCGGAAGTAAAATAGGCTATAAAACCGCAAGAGATTTATGTAAAAATAGCTTTAAGGTAAAATTGATTGAGAGCAATAAGGATAAAGCATTTGATATTGCAGATGATATTCCTAGTTGCTTGGTTATTAATGGTGATGGCAGAAATGTAGATTTACTTCAAGAAGAATCTATAAATGAAATGGATGCTTTTATTTCTGTAACAGGAAATAGTGAAACCAATATAATGTCGTGTTTGGTGGCAAAATCTAAAGGAGTAAAAAAGACCATCGCTCTTGTTGAGAATATGGATTATTTTCAACTCTCACAGTCTATTGGCATTGATACATTAATAAATAAAAAATTATTAGCAGCCAATAATATTTTTAGGTATGTTCGCAAGGGTGAAGTAGTTGCAATGACCAAGCTTAACAACATGAATGCAGAGTTGTTGGAGTTTATTGTAACACCTTCTTCAAAAGTTTGTGATAAGAAAATAAAAGATATAGATCTTCCAAGGTCTGCAATCATTGGCGGGGTAGTAAGAGAAAATGAAGGCATCATTGCTTTAGGTGATTTCAGAATAAAAAATGGAGACCGTATCGTTATTTGTTGTTTACCACAATCAATTGCCAAGGTTGAAAAACTATTTGTTTAATGCGATCCTTTTCAAGGCTTAATCTAAAACTTATACTTCACTTGCTCGGTTTACTTCTTGCAGTAAATGCGGGGTTTATGCTGTTATCTGCTCTGGTAAGTTATATTTATGATGATGGCGTTGTATTGCAAATGTTTAATGCTGCTATTGTAACATTGGCTATTGGTAGTGTAACTATGCTAGTTACAAAAAACCACCGAAAAGAAATTCAAAAGAGAGAAGGTTATATTATTGTAACTTTTGGATGGCTGTGTATGTCTATTTTTGGTACACTGCCTTATTTATTTACCGGTGCTATTCCTAGTATAACCAATGCCTTTTTTGAAACAATGAGTGGGTATACCACTACAGGGGCATCAATATTAAGTGATATAGAAAGTATTCCTGAGGGAGTATTATTTTGGCGCAGCATAACACACTGGATAGGAGGGATGGGTATAATCGTTTTGGCTATTGCTATTCTTCCTTTATTAGGAATTGGTGGGATGCAATTGTTTTCTGCGGAAGCACCAGGTCCTGGAGGCGATAAATTACACCCTAGAATTACAGATACAGCTAAGCGCTTATGGGTTATTTATGTATCATACACACTTATTGAAACTTTACTGCTGAAACTAGCAGGAATGAGTTTTTTTGATGCTATTAATCACTCGTTGAGTACATTAAGTACGGGAGGTTTTTCTACCAAAAACGCAAGTGTAGCTTATTGGAACGATCAACCAATAATACAATATATTATCATAATCTTTATGTTTTTGGCAGGTACCAACTTTGTGTTAAGTTATTTTGCCTTTAAAACTAAGTTTTCAAAAGTTTTGCAAGATGATGAATTTAAGTGGTATACCATTGCTATTGTATCTTTTACCGTAATAGCAACACTTTTAATCTATTTTAAAGCTGATATTTCGCTTTCGTCAATAGATCATCCTATGGTTTGGGGAAGATTTGAGAGTGCTTTGAGACATGGATTGTTTCAGGTTTTAGCAATAGTAACAACTACCGGGTTTGTCTCTGCAGATTATACATTATGGACTCCTTTTCTAGCGGTTTTCTTCTTTGGTTTAATGTTTTTAGGAGGTTCGGCGGGTTCTACAGCAGGAGGAATAAAAATAGTGCGTCATTTGATAATGATTAAAAACGGAATTTTAGAATTTAAAAGGTCGTTACATCCCAATGCTATTTTACCGGTACGTTATAACAATAGGGCTGTAGGTCAACCTATCGTTTATAATATTTTAGGATTCTTTATTTTGTATATGCTTTCCTTTATTATGGGTGTTTTGGTGTTTTCTTGGTTGGGATTAGATTTTAAAACAGCTCTAGGAGGTGCTGCTTCTACTCTAGGAAATGTGGGGCCGGCTTTAGGTGACTTAGGTCCTGTGAATAATTTTGGGGCGCTTCCAGCGGCTGCAAAATGGTGGGCATCTTTTTTAATGTTGATAGGTCGTCTTGAATTATTTACTGTATTAATTTTACTTACCCCTTTCTTTTGGCGTAATAGGTAAAATTAAACTTTAACCAAAACCTTATCGGCGAGCTCTCTTGCTTTTTTAGTTGCATCATTAACAGAAGCTTCAAGCGAGTCATATGTAAAAACAATTCCCATTCTTCTATATGGACGCGATGTTGGCTTTCCAAAAATTCTGAAATCACATTTACTTTCGGCTGCAACCTTGTCTAGACCTTCATAAGTAGGGTTTTCTGAAAAATCAGGTGCTAGTATTACAGCATTAGCTCCTATTCGTTCTTGTGTTACTTCTGGTATAGGTAGTCCTAAAACAGCTCTGGCATGTAGTTCAAATTCATTAAAATTCTGTGTGTTAGCAAGAGTGACCATTCCAGTGTCATGAGGTCTTGGTGATAATTCAGAAAAATATACACCGTCATCTGCTACAAAAAACTCAACTCCCCAAATTCCGGCTCCAGTAAGTGCTTCGGTTACTTTGGCTGCCATATCTTGAGCTGTTTTTAAGTGAGTACTCTCCATAGCAGCGGGTTGCCAACTTTCCATATAGTCTCCTCGCTCTTGTCTATGGCCAATTGGCGGACAGAATAGTGTTTTTCCATTGCGCTGCGTTACGGTTAACACAGTAATTTCATAATTAAAATTTACAAATGCCTCTACAATTACTTCGGCAACATCACCTCGTGAGCCTTCTTGTGAGTATTGCCAAGCTTTTGCTATATCGGCTTCGGTTTTAATAGTGCTTTGTCCTTTTCCGCTTGAAGACATTAAGGGTTTTACAACGCAAGGCATTCCTATTTCTGAAACTGCTTTTTGCAAACTTTCGGCTGAGGTGGCATAACGATAATCTGCGGTTTTTATACCTAATTCTTTTGAAACCAAATCACGGATTGATTTTCGGTTCATGGTATAATTTGCTGCTTTTGCAGATGGAACTACTGTGAAGCCTTGTTTTTCGTATTCATAAAAGCGCTCCGTACGAATGGCTTCAATTTCAGGAACAATATAGTCAGGTTTATGTTTTTCTACGAGGGCATCTAGAGCATCACCGTCGAGCATGTTTATAATTTCAAAATGATCTGCTACTTGCATGGCAGGAGCGTTTTTATAACTATCTACTGCTATAATTTTTTGACCTAGACGTTGTGCGGCAATGGTAAATTCTTTGCCTAACTCACCGCTGCCCAATAAAAGTATTGTCGCCATTGTAAAATAGGTTTAGCTTTGTTAAGAAAGAGTTTCTTTAATTCGCTTCAAAGCTTCAATTATATCGTTTTCTGAAGCTGCATATGATATTCTTATACAATTTGGGTCTCCAAAGGCTTCTCCTGTAACTGTTGCTACTAATGCTTTTTCTAAAAGAAGCAATGAAAAGTCGGTAGCGTTATTAATCTTCTTGCCGTGTAAAGTTTTTCCGAAGAAACTTGATATATCTGGAAATACATAGAAAGCACCTTCTGGTTCATTGGTTTTCATACCTGGTATTTCAGAAAGAAGGTCTAAAATAAGTTTTCGTCTGCTTTTAAAAGCAGAAACCATATATTGAATTTTTTCTGGAGATTCTTCTAAGGCTGTAATTGTAGCGCGTTGAGCAATACAATTGGTACCACTGGTTACTTGACCTTGCATTTTGGTACAGGCTTTTGCAATCCATTCTGGAGCGCCTATAAAGCCAATTCGCCAGCCGGTCATTGCATATGCTTTTGATACTCCGTTTACCGTGACGGTACGGTCATACATATCGTCAAATTGAGCCATAGAAGCGTGCTGTCCAGTAAAGTTTATATGTTCATAAATTTCATCACTAACAACAATTATGTCTGGATATTTAACGAGAACGTCTGCTAGCGCACGTAATTCTTCTTTGCTGTATACAGAGCCACTTGGGTTACAGGGAGAGCTGTACATTATCATTTTTGTCTTTGGGGTTATAGCGGCTTCTAGTGCTTCTGGAGTAACTTTAAAGTCACTATTGATATTGGTTTTTATCTCAACCGGAACTCCTTCTGCAACTTTCACAATATCGCTATAACTTACCCAGTAAGGAGCCGGCAATAATACTTCATCTCCTTCATTAAGCAGAACTTGAGCAATATTTGCAAGAGATTGTTTTGCCCCTGTTGAAACAACAATTTGTGTAGGTGTATAATCAAGGTTGTTATCTCTTTTAAACTTTTTGATAATAGCTTGTTTCAACTCTCCATAACCATCAACAGGTGTATAAGCGTGGTAATCGTCTTCAATTGCTTTGATGGCTGCATCTTTAACAAATTCAGGTACAGTAAAATCTGGCTCACCTAGGCTAAGGCCAATAATGTCTTTTCCTTCTTCTCTAAGTTCTCTAGCTTTTGCTGCCATTGCAAGGGTGGCAGAAGTGGCCATTTTATTTACGCGGTCAGAAAGTCTTTTATTCATACAATTAAATTATGCGGATAATGAAGGCTTGAGACCCATTTTTTTCAAGTGTTTAAAATGAGCTACAATTGCGCTTCGGGTTGTTTTATATTCGTAATACGGAAGATTAAACTCTGTTGTTGTTTGCTTTACTATTTCAGAAATTTTTGAATAGTGAATATGGCTTATATTCGGAAAAATATGATGCTCTACTTGATGGTTTAATCCGCCAGTAAACCAATTTACAATTTTGTTTTTGGTTGAAAAATTTACAGTGGTAAATAGTTGATGTATTGCCCAAGTGTTTTTCATATTACCAGTTTTGTCTGGTAATGGCATTTCGGTATCTTCAACAATATGAGCCAATTGAAAAACAATGCTTAAAATAAGTCCGGCTACATAATGCATAATAAAAAACCCAATTAGGATTTTCCACCAAGCAATATTAAAAAACAAGATTGGTATTACAATCCATATTCCCATGTAGATTAACTTAGTTATAATTAAAATACTCCATTGGGTGATTGGTTTGGGTAATTTACCGTATGCTAGTTTTTTTGCCAAGTAGCGTTTGGTTTGTTTAAAATCTGTAGTAATCGCCCAATTAAAGGTGAGTAGACCGTATAGCAAAACGCTGTAGTATTGTTGAAACTTATGAAAGCGTCTCCATTTTGCGTGCTTTGAAAACCTAATCACACGACCGGCTTCCATATCTTCATCATGGCCATGAATATTGGTATATGTATGGTGTAAAACATTATGCTGTACTTGCCAGTTGTAAACATTACCGGCTAAGATGTACATACTGCTACCCATAAGTTTGTTTATCCATTTTTTTGAAGAGTAGGAACCGTGATTGGCATCGTGCATCACGTTCATACCAACGCCTGCCATACCAACTCCCATAATAATAGTAAATAAAATTTGTGCCCAAGTAGGTACATCAAGTGTTAATAATAAAAAATAAGGAGTTAAGTACAGTGAAAACATAATTACAGACTTAAGGTGTAATTTCCAGTTTCCTGTTCGTTTTATGTTATTCTCTTTAAAGTATGAGTTTACACGTTTGTTTAAAGTTCTAAAAAACTTGGCTGAGTCTATACGAGAAAATTTTACTTGAGGGGTGTTCACTTATGATATGTTTTTAATGAATTTCTTCAGAAGAAATTAGTTGCTAAAAATACATATCTTTAATCAAATACCCTTCGGCAAGTGTAGAAAATTTACTCATTAATCATACTTTTGCCATTTAGATTTGTATTATGGATTTAATTTTAAAGTACTTTCCTCAACTTTCAGGTAATCAACAAGATCAATTTGAAAAGCTAGAGGCGTTATATCACGATTGGAATTTAAAAATCAATGTAGTATCTCGTAAAGATATTGATGAATTATACCTACGTCACGTTCTTCATTCATTGGCAATTGCAAAAGTTCAACAGTTTAATAAAGGCGCAAACATTCTTGATGTAGGTACAGGCGGTGGTTTTCCTGGAATTCCGTTGGCAATTCTTTTTCCTGAAACCAATTTTCACCTGGTAGATAGCATCGGAAAAAAAATAAAAGTTGTTGAAGAAGTTACAAAAGGATTAAACCTTCAAAATGTAAAAATTACCAATGATCGTGTAGAACAAATTGACGGTCAATATGATTTTATTGTAAGCCGAGCAGTTGCCCAGATGGAAACTTTTGTGCGTTGGGTAAAAGGTAGAGTAGCCAAAAAAAGTAAACACGAACTCAAAAACGGTATTTTATATTTAAAAGGCGGCGATTTAAGTGAAGAGCTTGCCAACTTCCCTAAAGCTACTATTTATAATTTGCCCCATTATTTTGAAGAAGAATTTTTTGAAACCAAAAGCGTGGTTCATCTTCCTTTAAAATACAAAGGGTAGGGTGGTTAAATTTTTTTATTTCTGAAACAAGAACCATTGTAAACCAATGATTGACTTAGCATCAATTATTTTTTCTGAAAGAATTTGTGGAATTTCAGAAATTGGAATTTTAACAAGTTGTATGTCTTCATGCTCGTCTGCTACGCCACCTCCTTCACTGGTTTTATCGTTTGAGAGTACTTCAGCATAAAAAAGGTACAGACGCTCTGTAGAACCTCCCGGCGAAGTGTAAAACTCTGAAATTAACGTTACATCATTGATTTTATACCCGAGTTCTTCCAAGACTTCCCGTTTTACACAGGTTGCGCTGTTTTCATTTTCCTCAAGTGATCCTGCGGGGATCTCCAAAATCCATCCTTCGTTGTGTTGCGTAGTAGGGTATCTAAATTGCTTTGTGAGCAAGATGCTTTGTGTATCTTTTTCAAACAATATAATACCAACAGAATCACCTCTGTGAAAAGCTAGTCTTTCGGTTTTTATTGTTGAACCAGAAAAGGTATCATATGCTGTTTCTGCTTTCAGAATTTTATAATGATCATCAAAAACAATACGTTGGTTTTTTAAGGAATATTTCATAGCAAAGGAATTTTAAACAACTTTCAAAATACATAAATCTATAATAAACAGAACCCCGGCTTTTGTTAAAACCGGGGCTTTCTTAGTATTGAGGAGTGTTTTATTGCTTATTGAGCAATAATTAATTTTTGTGTCTGAAATTTATTTCCGTTAGCAATTTTCACAAAATAAGTTCCTGTTGTAAGACTTGCAACATCTATTTGTGCATTGTTTGAAATATTGCTTCGAGATATTAATAATTTTCCTGTAATATCAAATATTTGAATAGTTGAGTTTTCAGCATTTTGAATGTTTAAAATATCGCTTGCTGGATTAGGATATATGGCTAATTTACTTACATTGTTCTCGTCAATGTTTAAAGTTCCGTTTGACGAGAAACCTCCTCTAGCGCCCGAACCGTAGCTTCCGTTTGTTTCAAAAATTATAGTTCCTTCACCGTCATATACTCGCACGGCGCCACCACCGTCTCCATATGTGTCAATAATATGGAAATTGTAACATCCTGCATCTAAGATAAAATCTAAAACGTATGTTTGGTTGTTGCCAAACGGTCTTCCGCTTTCTACTACACTTCCGTTATTATCAGTTATTTCAAAGAAAACTTCACTACCATATTGGTCTGTGTTAATTTCTACAAATACATTGGCTACAGATTCTACTGTAGTTTGATCAAAGTTGATACTAGAATCGTTATTGGCATTGTTTTCATCATTAGCAAGACTTACGTTTAAGGTGTTTGTGCTTTGAGATGTGTATGAAATTGCCGGTAGTGTAATAGTTGCAGCTTGATATGAAGCAACATTTCCTGTGAAAGTATAGGTTTCAACAGCGCCGCCATTAACTGAATATTCAATATCTAATGATGTTATTGGGTCATTACCAAAATTTCTAACCTCTATCTCAGGTGTAAAAGAAGTGCCCTCACATTGGTCTAATATTTCTGAAATTGAAACTAAGTTTGCGTCATTATCAAAAAGTAGATTTGTGTAGGTACTGCAAACTATTTAGGTGCAGCAAGTAATGTTTTAAACTTCAATGTAATAGATGCAGACGGACGCGTATTGTTAATCAACAAAAATAAAGTTTTTAGAAATCAAGAAGTAGAATTCACTATAGTTGATCCAGATGGAGAAGATGTTACTTCTGAATCTACTATTTATGTCAACGATACCGAAATAGCCGGAAATACATTTTCTTCTGCAGATATAGGTAATTTTGAGGTGTACGCATCATATATGATATCTGGAGAAACATTTGAGACCGAAACAAAAACTTTTGAAGTATTTATACCAAAACGTAAAGTTGTTATAGAGGATTATACCGGAACTTGGTGTGGATATTGTCCGCGAGTTGCGGCTGCGATAGAAGATGCTCACGAAGCAACAGATGATATTGCCGTTGTAGCTATTCATAAAACATCAAGTAGCAGTCCAGACCCTATGCACTTTGATGATATTCAGATATTAATTGATGAATATGAAGTAGGTGGTCTGCCACAAGCCAGAATTAATAGAAGTATTAATTGGGCTAACCCACATCCTCTTACCGATGTTACATCTATAGCAGGAGAAGATACCAATGTTAGTATCTCAATAAAATCAACATTAAGTGGTAATAATTTGGTTGTAAATACCAACGTAATGTATGAAAATGGCTCTGTTGAAGGAGATAAAATAGTAGTTTATCTACTTGAAAACGGAATTTTATATGACCAAACAAACTATTATAATGAAAATGAAAGCAGCCCGTTTTATGGTTTAGGAGACCCTATTCCAGATTTTGAACACAACGAGGTGTTACGTGTTTCAATGACCAATGTTCTTGGTGATGAAATACCTGTAACCTCTGCTTTTGAAACCTATAATAAAACTCTTTCAACTTCTATTCCCGGAGAGTATGTAAAAGATAATTTAAGTTTGGTAGTAATGATTGTTGATGCTAACAATACAGCAAAAAATGCTCAATATGCTGATGTTGGTATAGAAAAAGAATTTGAATAAAAATTTAAGTGTTAGTTAATAGTAAAAAAGCCCGAAAGATTTCTTTCGGGCTTTTTTTTGTTTGTGGTTACTGTTAATTAACCCATAAACGGATATCTATAATCTGTTGGTGAAACAAACGTTTCTTTAACCATACGTGGCGAAATCCATCTGTATAAGTTTAATTTACTACCAGCTTTGTCATTGGTTCCACTTGCTCTTGCTCCGCCAAAAGGCTGATGACCTACAACAGCTCCTGTTGGTTTATCGTTTAAGTAGAAGTTTCCGGCAGCATTTTCAAGAATTTCAACTCCTTGTTGAAGAGCGTAACGATCTTCGCTAAACACAGCTCCGGTTAAAGCGTACTCACTTGTTTCGTCAACAAGGTGAAGCGTTTCTTCCCATTTGTCATCTTCATAAACATAAATAGTTACTACTGGACCGAAAAGCTCGGTACACATTGTAGTGTATTTTGGATCTTCAGTTTTAATTACCGTAGGCTGAATAAAATAGCCTTCACTTTTATCATACTCTCCACCCGCAATAATTTCAGCGTTATCATCTTTTTTAGCTTGATCAATATAACCAGCCAATTTGTCAAAAGCAGCCTCGTGAATGACAGCGGTGATAAAATTTTCCATATTTTCCGGAGAGCCCATTTTAAAAGACTTTACATCTTCTTGAACGTATTTTTTTACATCTTCCCAAATGCTCTTCGGAATGTAGCAACGACTGGCAGCACTACATTTTTGACCCTGAAACTCAAAAGCACCTCTTGAAATAGCTGTTGCTACTTGCTTTGGGTTTGAGGTTTTATGAGCAATTATAAAATCTTTACCACCAGTTTCTCCAACAATACGTGGGTATGATTTATAATTGTGGATGTTGTTTCCTATTTGTTGCCAAATGTTTTTGAATACAGTTGTAGAACCGGTGAAGTGTAATCCACTGAAATCTGGACTTGCTAAAATAGTATCTGTGATCATTTCTGGATCACCCATCACCATGTTAATTACACCATCAGGAACTCCAGCTTCTTTAAATACATCAAGAACAACTTTTGCTGAGTAAACTTGGCTGTCACTAGGTTTCCAGATAGCTACGTTACCCATTAATGCAGCACTTGCGGGAAGGTTTCCGGCAATGGCTGTAAAATTGAAAGGAGTAATTGCATAGACAAATCCTTCAAGAGGGCGGTATTCTAGACGGTTCCAAGCTGCCGAAGTAGACTCAGGTTGCTCTGAGTATATTTCGCTCATATATTGTACGTTGAAACGTAAAAAATCTATCAATTCACAGGCCGAGTCGATTTCAGCTTGGTAAATATTTTTTGATTGAGCTAGCATAGTTGCTGCATTGATTTTTGCTCGGTACGGTCCGGCAATCAGTTCTGCAGCACGTAGAAAAATAGCAGCGCGATTATCCCAGGGCATAGCAGCCCATTTTTTTCTAGCCTCAAGCGATCCTGCAATAGCATCTTCAATATGCTTTTTTTCGGCTTTATGATACACACCTAATGCATGTTTGTGATCGTGAGGAGGAGCCATAGTAGCAGTATCTCCAGTTTCAATGTGTTTTCCGTTAATATATAGAGGCACGTCTACTGTGCTGTTGTATAGCTCTTTATATGCTTTTAAAACTTCTTCTCGTTCTGGAGTTCCGGGAGCGTAGCTTAAAACTGGTTCGTTTTCTGCTACCGGAACATCAAAAAATCCTTTTCCCATAGGTTTATCTGTTTTTTAGTGTTCATATTTAAAGGTTGCAAAGGTAGTCATTTTGGATGGAGAATTTGTGTTATGGGGTTGTTAAGTTATTCGGTATTAGAAGCTGAGACTGAAGCCCTTTTTTAGATTTGAATTATCATTTTATCAATGGGTACTTGTTTTATTTTTTGTAATTTTTTCTGAACTTAATAGACATACTTATCATTATGTGTACACTTACATTTATTCCTATTGAAAATGATGGCTTTATTTTAACTTCAAATAGAGATGAAGCTCCTGGTCGTAATACTATTGAACCCAAACGTTACCAAGAAGGTGGTACTAAATTATTATTTCCAAAAGATGAATTAGCCGGCGGTACTTGGATTGGTGTAAGTGATAAAAAAAGACTAGTTTGTTTGTTAAACGGCGGTTTTACAGCTCACGAGCGCAAAGATGAGTATAGAATGAGTCGTGGTATACTTGTGATTGATTTATTGACAGCCAAGGATGCTATTTCTGAAATAAATAAATATGACTTTGCGGGAATAGAACCTTTTACTGTTGTGATGATAGATTGGGAAAATCATTTGCGAATTTTTGAGTTGGTTTGGGATGAACACACAATTCACTTTACCGAAAAACCACTGGCTCCGCAAATTTGGTCATCATCATTGTTGTATACTTCAGAAATGAAACAAAAGCGTGAAAAATGGTTTTCTAGTTTTTTATTTGAAAATTTAAAACCCGATACTTCAGATTTATTGCGATTTCATAAAACAGCCGGAGAAGGCAATACAGAAACAGATATTGTAATGGATCGAGGTTTTGTAAAAACTAAAAGTATTACGCAAATTAAAAAAATGGAAGGAATTGAAATGCGTTATGAGGATTTACAAACTAATCAGGTTACACACACTTCATTCTTAAGTTAATTTACTGCAAATGCGGCGTGAAGCTTAAATGTAGGTATTGTTACTTTAAAGGTTTTGTTTGTTACGTGGTTAATAAGCGTATAATGACCTTGCATACTGCCAAAAGGAGCTTTTAATAAACAGCCACTGCTGTAGGTGTGTTTGTCGCCTGGAGAAAGTAATGGTTTTACACCTACCACACCTTCACCTTTTACAATTTCGGTTCGTTTTAATGCA
The DNA here is from genome assembly GCF_019904255.1 of Marixanthomonas sp. SCSIO 43207. Classification (GTDB taxonomy): domain Bacteria; phylum Bacteroidota; class Bacteroidia; order Flavobacteriales; family Flavobacteriaceae; genus Marixanthomonas. Next base: position 288,924 of record NZ_CP063203.1, on the reverse strand, counting down.
TCTTTAATTTTCCAATACCTTGTTAACAGTTGTACTGTCTCGTTGCTTTGGTTTTCAATAGTAATGGTATAAGAAAAGGTGTAGCTTTCTTGGTGCCTATTTACCAATGTTCCTTCAAACTTGGGTCTAACCGAAATTTTAATACCTTTTGTTACTTGTTGAACCATACTTTAATAAACCGCTGCAGTAATAAAAAAGAATAGGGTAGCTGTAATGGTTGCTCCTATCCAAAATACAATATTTAAAAGTACAAATTTTATAAGTGTTATAAAACGACTCTGTTTGTAAAAATTGCGCAGTGCTTTATAAAAATAAAAAGGACCAATTAAGAAAAGCAAAATGCCTTGAAAGAAATCGTTTTTAAAAAAGGCATCTGGCAGTAAGCAAATAATTGATGCTAAAAAAAGAAAACTAAAAACGTGAAAAATAAAGATTATATGGGATAGATAATTAAATTTTTTCTTTGAATAAATTAACCAAAAAAACAATGCGTAAAAAGGTGTAAAAAAGAATATGAAAAAAGGAATCTTCTTCATTAAATAGTCTGCAAATGCTTTGGGATTGTCAATTACTCGCTCCAACGCATTATTTTTATTATACAGCCATCTGTTGTACACACTGTTGTTGTGGTTAAGGCTATCTAGCGCTATTGACGCACTTTTTATATCATTTTTTTTGTAAAAGTCTCGGTAAAGCTCAAACCTACTAATAGTACGTTTTGTCCATGATAAGGTGTCAAGATCTTTTTCTGAAATATATGCTATTTCACCATCGGTTAGTTGAGTTGAGGTGCTATCTTTTACTTCTGTTTGCGCGACTGTATCTTTAAGTATAGGTTCTTTACTATGTGGTTTCCCGTTTTTTGATAAAGCATAAACCCCTTCGTCAACTGCTTCGTTTACTTCGGTGGTATCTTCTTTATTCATTTTGAAAAAGGTTTCATCAGAAGGTGAAAAAAAAGCAATGAAACCTTGAAGAAGAAAGTAGATTATAGATACACTCAAATAAAACCGAAACGGATTGGCGTATTTTAAGCGTTGACCTTTAATGTAGTTGCGAGTGGCTACACCGGGTTTTAATAATAAATCTCTTATTGTATACCGCATCCTAGAATCATAGCTCACAATACTATTTATGAATTCGGCAAAAAAATCGGTAAATGTTAGTTGTTTGGTACTGTTGAGTTGTGAGCAATACGGGCAAAATTTGTCGCTTAAATCTAGCGGTTGTCCGCAATTAAGACATTCAGCGCCGCGATACTTTCTTGATTTTCGGCTGCTTGACGATATAGGAAGGTTTTTACTCATATCGCAAAGGTGAATTGATTTATTTAATTGTTGTTAATGTTGGTTGAAGTTGCTCGGCCCATCCCGATAATGCGGTCATAACGGGCTCCAAGATCTCTAAAGTAAACCAAAACGGTATACTCATTTTCGGTCTGCCAAAAATTACCGCTTATTGCTCCCGGCTCAATAGAGCCGTCACGATCTACCAATACATATTTATAGTTGTAAAAGCCTTGTTTAAATAAACGTGAATTTCGGTATGTATCGCTTTGTGGATCATATTTCATGTAGGTTGAGCCGTCAATAGTCCAATTATTAAAATTTCCGTAGAGATGAATTTCCTTATCACCTATATCTTCAAAATACTGAAGGTTAAAATGAATTCGCACGTATTCTGCTTCAATGTCTTGATTATTGGCGTTGATATTCCGTATCACGAAATTTCCATTGATATCTGGGTTGTATGTATACGGTCTGTCATACCTTCCTATGTCTGTATATAAGTAATTTTCATACACATCGCTCACGCCAATACGTTGTATGTTATTTCCGGCAGCTCGTACATCTTTATTGTCAAAAGCTAAAAACTCATTACCGCCCCAAAAAGAAGCCTCTTTGTCATACCTATAGATTAATTCATTGCCAATTGTGTATTGTGGTTTAAGGTCTGTAATGGCATTTTTTAGGTTGCTGTTTTGCATTACAAGAGTGTTTACAGTTTGCTTTGGGTTAATTAATAGGAGTGAAGGTGAATTGATTGTAAATTGTACTGCTTGTTTTTCTTTAATAAAATTTAAATCACGAGAGCGTTTAATTTCAACAGTTACGCCTGCAATTTCTTCAACCACCATAAATTTTCTTGAAAAAACCGGGTTGCCGTCGTTGTCAAAAATACGTAGTAGGTAATTTCCACTTTTGGTGATTGCTCTCGTTTCTCTGTTGGGTATTGTAAGGGTATAATGTGAAAATATCTGAAGTGTATTCAAAGAGTTTTCATACGTTTCTATGCGTACATCGTCAAAACCATTTAAATATTCACTTTTTGAAAGATCACTTTCAGACCAGTCAAAATTATGGTGAGTAATAGTGTAATAAAAATCTGCTTCCTCTCCGTTTAAAGCATCAAATGAAAGCTGAAGTCTTTCACCAAGTCTTATAATAGGTAATTGACTTTGTGCTGTTTGACCTTTAAATTGTATGGTTTTTATGTAATCTGGCGCCGGTATTTCTGTTAATTGAGAAAACCCCAAAATAGGTGTGCAGGCTAGTAAAATACTTAAAATTAATCTTTGAAACATATAGAAAGTAAATTTGGTTAAAGATAATCAAATTTTATACCTAAGAGCGGTTTAAAAATGCTTTGCTTTCTTTCTGAAGAAAATTATAGTTATTTGTTGTGAGAAGAGGTTATAAATTTATAAATTTGCAAACCCGAAATTTTAGCCCTAATTGTGGCTCGGGAATAAAGATAAATGTAACACAACTATCCTATGTCCAAAGACATTAAGATTAAAAAAGGTCTTGACATTCGTTTAAAAGGAGAGGCGGACAAAACTCTTTCTAATGCGCCGCGCTCAAGGACCTTTGCTATTAGACCGTCAGATTTTCATCTTGTTACCCCAAAAATGGTACTCAAAGAAGGTGGAAAATTAAAAGCCGGAGATACTGTTTTTTATTCAAAAGACAATAAAGACATCAAAGTTGTTTCGCCAGTAAGCGGAACATTAACAGCAATTGAAAGAGGTGCTAAACGAGTGATTACTCGTATTGTTATTGAAGCAGATCAAGAAGATGTTTTTAAAGATTTTGGGAAAACAGATTTAAATTCCGCAGATGCATCAACAATCAAAAAGAGATTGTTAGAAAGCGGTTGCTGGCCTTTTATTAAACAGCGTCCTTACGATATTATCGCAGATGCTAATGAAGCACCCAAATCAATTTTTATTTCGGCTTATGCTAGTGCGCCTTTAGCTGCAGATTATGACTTTACTTTGCAAGGTAAGGAGTCTGAGCTACAAGCAGCCGTTACAGCTTTAAGTAAATTGACAGAAGGAGCTGTTCATGTAAGTGTTGGTAAAAACGGAACGTCGCCTTTTGATGATTTAAAAGACATTCAACTACACAAAGTTTCTGGTCCGCATCCTTCAGGGAATGTAGGAACTCAAATTGCAAAAATTGATCCTGTAAATAAAGGAGAGACTGTTTGGACGGTTTCAGCTCAAGACTTGGTAGTAATTGGTGAATTGCTTTTAACTGGTAAATTTAATGCTGAACGCATTGTTGCCTTGGCAGGATCTTCAGTAAAAAATCCAAAATATTACCGAACTAAAATTGGCGCTGAGGTGTCAACTTTTGTATATGACTCAGGTCTAGAAGAAGAAAATGTTCGTGTAATTAGCGGAAATGTGCTTACCGGAACTAAAATTTCACCAAAAGGACATCTAGGATATTATAACAATACAGTGTCTGTAATACCTGAAGGAGATGATTATGAATTCTTTGGCTGGAATAAACCAGTTTTTGATAAGATATCTCCATCAAGAGCATTGACTTTTTCATGGTTATTTCCGAAGAAAAAATATGAACTAGACACCAATACAAATGGAGAGCATAGAGCATTTGTGGTAACAGGAAACTATGAAGAAGTGTTTCCTTTAGATATGTATCCATTACAGATGTTAAAAGCTTGTATGGTGCAAGACTTAGACCAAATGGAAGCTTTAGGAATGTATGAAGTAGCACCAGAAGACTTTGCATTGACAGAGTTTATTTGTGTGTCAAAACAACCACACCAGCAAATTATTCGCAATGGTTTGGATCAAATGATTAAAGAAATAGGATAACGCTATGGGATTGAAGCAAAAATTACATACGCTTAAAGAAAAGTATAAAGGTAAAAAGATGGCGCCTGCATTTAACGCGCTACATACTTTTTTATACTTGCCAAATGAAACAACGCACTCTGGCGGACACGTAAGAGCTGCAGACGACTTAAAACGTACGATGAATACAGTAATCATGGCCTTAATTCCATGCTTACTATTTGGAATGTTTAACGCTGGTTACCAAACCAATTTACAAACAGACCCAGAAATCACACAGGCTATGGGCTTTTTTAGTGGTGAGTTTTGGAACTGGACCAACTTTGTTGTTGGTTTATGGAAGGTACTTCCTTTAGTAATTGTATCCTATGGAGTAGGGCTTGCAGTAGAATTTTTATTTGCTGTTATTAAAGGTCACGAAGTAGAAGAAGGATATTTAGTAACAGGGATGCTAGTACCTTTAATTGTACCAATTGATATTCCGTTATGGATGCTTGTAGTAGCAGTAGTCTTTGGTGTAGTTATTGGTAAAGAGGTGTTTGGAGGTACAGGTATGAATATTTTAAATCCTGCCTTAACCATACGTGCTTTCCTATTCTTTGCATATCCTACTTGGATGAGTGGTGATAAAGTATGGGTTCACGGTGCAGTAGAAACTGCCGGGAAGCCAGATGCAATATCAGGTGAAACAATTTTAGGAAGCTTAGCACAAGGACAAGAAATAAGTTACAGTGTAGCAGATATGTTCTTTGGTTTTATACCAGGTTCAGTAGGTGAAACATCTACGCTTTTAATTTTACTTGGCGCACTTTTCTTAATTTTTACTAAGATAGGAAGCTGGCGAATTATGCTTTCAACTGTTTTGGGAGCTCTTGTAATGGGATTAATTTTCAATGGAGTAGTTTCAGCAGAGTGGATAGAGGATACAAGTAAGTTTTATGGCTTAATGAATACCGAGTTTTGGCACCATCTTATTATTGGAGGTTTTGCTTTTGGTGCAGTATATATGGCTACAGATCCTGTTACCGCATCGCAAACCAATAGAGGTAAGTGGATTTACGGATTTTTAATAGGGTTTATTTCTATATTAATTAGAGTATTTAACCCTGCCTATCCAGAAGGAGTAATGTTGGCAATTTTATTAATGAATGTTTTTGCTCCAACTATTGATCACTACGTGATACAAGGAAATATTAAAAAACGAAGAAAACGTTTAAAAGTTAAAACCGCATAAGCAATGGCGATTAATACAGATAAAAATAGTTATACTATCATTTTTGCTATCATAATGGTGATTGTGGTAGGTTCTATCCTAGCAGGTTTTGCCAGTGGGTTAAAGCCAAAAATTAAGGAAAACGAACGTTTTGAGAAACAGCAAAACATCCTCTATGCTATGGGTGTTAACGAAAATGAAGGACCTAACGATGTAACATTTGTTCCTACAGATAAAGTAGAAGAACAATTCAACACGTATATTACTAAACAATTAGTAATTCAAGGTGGTGATGTTACTGAAGATGACGAAGCATACCTAATAGATTTAAAGAAAGAAGAAACAAAAGCTAAAAACCCTGATTATAGTAGAAGACTTCCATTATTCGTTGGTGAAAAAGACGGTAAGGAGTTATATGTAATTCCGGTGCGTGGAAAAGGTCTTTGGGATGCTATTTGGGGCTTTGTTGCAGTTGACAAATCAATGACAATTCAAGGTGTGTATTATGATCATAAAGGTGAAACACCCGGTCTAGGTGCTGAAATAAAACAGCGTTATTTTATGGATGATTTTACCGGCGAAAGCTTCTTAGACGGTGATGCGTTTAAAGGAATTGAAGTTTCAAAAAGTAATAACGATCCTACAAACACTGATACTGAAGATAATGAAGTAGATGCCTTAGCTGGAGCAACAATTACCGGTGATGGTGTTGCTGCAATGTTGAGAAAGGACGTAAGATTATATGTACCTTATTTTAAATCATTGCAAAACTAATTAACGCACTTAAAAAAACTTAAGAAACTCAAAATATGGGACTTTTATCAAAAAAAGACAGTAAACTTATATTTGACCCATTGGCGGACAATAACCCGATTACTATTCAGGTATTAGGGATATGTTCAGCCTTGGCAATTACAGCCCAACTAAAGCCTTCAATTGTAATGGCTATTTCGGTACTGTTTGTTATGGGAGTAGGTAATGTTGTGATTTCTTTAATGCGAAACATCATTCCTTCAAAGATTAGAATTATTGTTCAACTTATTGTTGTAGCTACCTTGGTAATTATTGTTGACCAAGTATTAAAGGCTTTTGCATATGAGTTGAGTAAAGAACTTTCAGTATTCATTGGATTAATTATTACCAACTGTATTATTATGGGGCGTTTTGAAGCCTATGCATTAGGTAATGGGCCTTGGCGTTCATTCCTTGACGGTATAGGTAATGCCGCAGGATATGGTGTAATACTTATTATTGTTGGTTTTTTCCGTGAATTACTTGGATCAGGTACGTTATTCGGTTTTCCTGTACTAGGTAACCCTGTTACAAAAACTGGTTTGTATGCTATAGGTTATGAAAATAACGGATTTATGGTACTTCCTCCAATGGCATTAATCGTGGTAGGAATTATCATTTGGGTTCAACGTAGCAGAAATAAAGATTTAATTGAAGAAAATTAATAAGTACTGAAGAGTTGGTTAATCACTAAACATTCAATACTTAACACGATAAAAATATGGAGCATTTAGAATTATTTTTTAAATCAATTTTTGTTGATAATATGGTATTCGCATACTTTTTAGGTATGTGTTCTTACCTGGCTGTATCAAAAAAAGTAAGTACAGCCGTTGGGCTTGGAGCCGCAGTAATTTTTGTATTAACTGTAACAGTTCCGCTTAACTGGTTGTTAGATCAATACATTTTGCAAGAGGGTGCATTAAAATGGTTAGGCCCTGAATATGCAGATTATGATTTAAGTTTCCTTTCATTTATATTATTCATCGCAACTATTGCAACGATGGTTCAATTAGTTGAGATTGTAGTAGAAAAATTTTCACCTTCATTATATAACTCACTGGGTATTTTCTTACCTCTTATTGCAGTAAACTGTGCCATTTTAGGAGGTTCATTATTTATGCAGTCAAGAGATATTGAAAGTTTTGGTCTAGCACTTAATTATGGATTTAGCTCTGGTATAGGATGGTTTTTAGCTATTCTTGCAATTGCAGCAATTAGAGAAAAAATACGGTATTCAAATGTGCCTGCACCATTAAGAGGTTTGGGTATTACATTTATCATTACCGGTTTAATGGCTATTGGTTTTATGAGTTTTGGAGGAATGTTAACCGGAGGAAGCGAAGAAAAGCCATCGCTAGATGAAAACCCTGAAAATTTAGGAGTACAAGTAGAAAAAAATAAAGAATCAGCTGAAACACCCGAAGTTTCAACCCTACTAACAAATAATTAATATGTTTTTAGCCGCAAGTACATTAGGAGTTATTATTGCAACCGTTGTTGCATTCTTGGTATTGGTCCTGCTTTTGGTTGCACTTTTACTTTTTACCAAACAAAAGTTGTCACCATCAGGTCCCGTTACCATTACTATTAACGATGAAAAGAAAATTGAAGTAGAATCTGGGGGTACATTGTTATCTACTCTTGGAGGAAAAAAAATATTTCTTCCTTCAGCTTGTGGTGGAGGAGGAACGTGTATTCAATGTGAGTGCCACGTACTAGAAGGAGGAGGAGAAGCCTTGCCTACAGAAACACCTCACTTTACACGTAAAGAACTTAAAGAAGGAGCCCGTCTTTCTTGTCAAGTAAAAGTAAAGCAGGATATGAATATTCATATTCCTGAAGAAGTCTTCGGAATTAAAAAATGGGAAGCTACAGTTGTACGTAATTATAACGTTGCATCTTTTATTAAAGAATTTGTAGTAGAGATTCCTGAAGATATGAATTACAAAGCAGGAGGATATATTCAAATTGAAATTCCGCCGTGTGAAGTAAAGTTTGAAGATATGGATATTACTGCTCACCCTGAAGAGCATGATGATCCTGACAAATTTAAAGCAGAGTGGGATAAGTTTGGTCTTTGGCCATTAGTAATGAAGAATGACGAAACCGTAGAAAGAGCGTATTCTATGGCTTCTTATCCAGCAGAAGGACGCGAAATTATGTTGAACGTTCGTGTTGCAACTCCGCCATGGGATCGCGATAAAAACCAATGGATGAATGTAAATCCTGGTATAGCATCATCTTTCATATTTAATGCAAAAAAAGGTGATAAAGTAACTATTTCAGGTCCGTTTGGAGAGTTTTTTATCAATCATTCTGAAGCTGAAATGCTATACGTTGGTGGTGGAGCCGGAATGGCGCCAATGCGTTCACACTTATACCACTTATTTAAAACCTTAAAAACCGGTCGTAAAGTAACCTATTGGTATGGAGGTCGTTCAAAAAGAGAATTATTCTACTTAGAACATTTCCGCGAGCTAGAGAGAGAATTTGATAACTTTAAATTCTACTTAGCACTTTCTGAACCATTAGAAGAAGACAACTGGAAAGAAAAGAAGGATATTAATGATGAAGAAGGTGATGGCTTCGTAGGATTTATTCACCAAGTAGTAATCGATAATTACTTAAATCATCATGAAGAACCTGAAGAAATAGAACTATATTTCTGTGGACCTCCATTAATGAACCAAGCTGTTCAAAAAATGGGAGAAGATTTTGGAATCCCAGATGAAAATATTCGTTTTGACGATTTTGGAGGATAATTCTTCAACACAATTTAAAAAAAGCCACCTATTTAGGTGGCTTTTTTTGTTTGTATAGGTTTGATTTATAGATGCTAGACAATACAATTTAAATTAAAAAGTTATATTTGATGTATTAAGAAAAATTTAACAAATTAACAAAATGAACCTAAACTCTACCCCAAAAGAAAAGCGAGTCTACAATGTTCTTATATATTCTCTCTTCACACTAGTAAGTTTGTTGATTGGATGGCTTTTGATCAATTCAAATACTACATTTAATGATTTAATCTTTTCGGAAGAAGAACAACTTTCAAATAAATATTCAGACTGCCTTGTAAATCATCCTTTTCGTGAGACCACAAAATTATCAAAAACACAACGTGCTGAAAGAGGTCTTCCGCCAAATAAGTTTTTTGAACAAGAATACTTATATACAAGTAATCCAAACCTCTTAAGACCAACTCCTGAGAAGCTTTATGAGCTTCAAAAAAAATTAAAATCAACCCCTTCTATGCGATTGTCACCCGGGGATCCATCAAATAGCTGGGTAGAAAGAGGACCAAACAATGTAGGAGGTAGAACACACGAATTACTATTTGCTCCCGGAAGTACAACAAAAGTTTTTGCTGGAGGTGTTAGCGGTGGCTTATGGATAAACAATGATATTACAAGTGCCGCGTCTCAATGGCAACGGGTAGAAAGTGTACCGGGTAATTTATCTGTAATGTCTATAACGGTAGATCCAAATAATACAGATATTATGTATTTAGGTACTGGAGAGGTTTATACCGGCGGCGATGTTATTGGGAACGGTATTTATAAATCTACCGACGGAGGTGATACTTGGATAGAACTTTTAACTAATATTGGCCCAACCGTAGAAGATAGTTTTGCTTATATACAAGATATCATAGCCTGGAACAATCCCGTTACCAATCAAACCGAAGTGTATTTTGGTGCTGGATCAACAATTTATCGAGAAGAAGTTGTACCGGGACCCGATGGCTGGGACTGGCACGGGTTAAATACAATAGGTATTTACAAAAGTACAGACGGAATTAATTTTTCAAGATTAACAGATCCTATTTTTACTACTGCTGAAGGAAGCCCCTATTCACCAAATGACTTTAATATGGACGCCGATGGAAACCTTTGGATGGGAACCCGACGCAACGCCTATGGTCACGGAGGTGGTTTTGTATTTAGAAATGATGGAAACAATTGGACTAATGTACGAAACTTAGGTACACAAGGTCGTGTTGAATTGGCTTGCTCACAACAAACAAGTGGAAAAATATATGTATTGGCCGAAGACAGATCTAGCTCTTCAAATCCAGTAAAAATCTTTCGAACGACCAATGGCTTTGCTTCAGCTCCTACGTCACTTACTCAGCCTAATGATGCAGATACCAACATTGACCCTAGCGATTTTACTCGCGGACAAAGTTTTTATGATTTAATGATTGCTGTTGATCCTTCAAATGATGATACCGTATATGTTGGAGGAATTGACTTGTTTAAATCAACAAACTCAGGCAATTCTTGGAATCAATTTTCACATTGGTATGGTGGTTTTGGTTATCAAGAAGTTCATGCAGATCAACATGGAATTGCTTTTGCACCAGGCGCTTCAAATAGAGTTATCTTCGGAAATGACGGAGGTGTTTATTATAGTAATAACGGAGGAGGCACAACCGAAGCAAGAAATAATGGATACAATGTAACCCAATTTTATAAGGGAGCTATTAATCAAAATATTTCTTCAGAAATATTATTAGCTGGATCACAAGACAACGGCTCACAGCTTGCTCTAAATGCTAACGAAGGGCAAAACTCAACAACAGAAGTAACCGGAGGAGACGGATGCTGGGCATTTATTGATCAAGATGATCAATATATGATATCTTCTTATATTTATAATAATTACAGATATATAACCATAGAAGGAGTATATGTTGGTAATTTCCCGAATAGTGATAATACCGGTGATTTTGTTAATCAATGTGGCTTAGATAGTGATACAAATATTTTATTTACAAATGCAACAAATGGAAGTACATACCGCATTTATAGATATGCTATCGATCCATCTGTACCTGCAGTAACAAGAACTACCTTAACCAATTCAATGCTTAATACCATACCTACTTTCTTTGTTGCTTCTCCTTTTGTTAACAATCGAATGCTAGTGGGTACGGCTTTAGGTAAAATTATTAGATTGGATAATGCAAATGCAACACCCACTTGGACCGACATTTCAATGCCTGGGCAAGTAGGAGCGGTGTCAGATATTCGGTACGGTGCTACTGAAAATGATATCATGGTTACCTTTCACAATTATGGTGTAACCAGCGTCTGGTATACTGAAGATGGCGGTAATAATTGGGTAAGCAAAGAAGGTGATTTACCAGATATGCCCGTAAAATGTATACTACAAAACCCTTTAAATAATGATGAAGTAATTATTGGTACTGCTCTGGGAGTTTGGAAAACAAATAACTGGAATGATACCAACCCCAATTGGCTACAGTCTCAAAACGGCATGCAAGATGTAAAAGTAATGTCTTTTGATTTTAAAGAAGCAGATAATACCATTCTCGCAGCTACATATGGAAGAGGGATGTTTACCTCACAATTTAGTAGTTGTGGTACAATTACCGAATATGTTTCTGGTAGCTGGAATAATAATAGTCCAACAATTTCTGGAGAAGCCATTATAAGTGATAACTACAATACTTCATCAAACGGAAGTATAGAAGCCTGTTCTATGACAATTGAAGCGGGTAGTACGTTAACTATTTCAGCTGGAGATTATGTGAAAGTTCAAGGTGATATAATTGTTAATGGTAGTTTGATAGTCAAGCACGAAGGAAGTTTGGTACAAGTAGATGATAATGCTACAGTGACCAAAAATGGAACAATTACCATAGAAAAAACAAGTCCTAGTATTGGTAATAGAGGCTTTATGATTGTTTCAAGCCCAATGAGTTCAGAAAATAAAAATGCCTTTGGAGACCCAATTCAGTTTAGAAATCACATTACAAGTAATTTTATCCCAAATCCAGATGTAGAAGCCGCGTTTCCGGGGATTAATAATTTTGCAGACGATAACGGTGACAACTGGCAACAATATTCAGGAAATATGAATGTAGGTGAAGGCTATTTAATGATGCCGCAAACAACACCAACCATAGGGAGTCCGGCAAGTTATAACTTTGAATTTGACCAAGGTACCCTTACTAATGGTGAGATTACTTTTAGCTTGGTGTATAATGGAACACAACTTACAAGTCCAAATATATTAGGAAATCCATATGCCTCAGCGATAGATGCTGAACTGTTTTTTGACGAAAATACCATGATTAATGAGATGTATTTTTGGGAACATGTAACGCCGCCAACCAATTATCCTGGATACAATCAAGATAATTATAGTATGGGTGATATTTCAATCTTTAGTGAGACTTTAGGTGGTGTTCAAGCTGCAAATGGAGGTGTAACTCCAACACAGTATATTGCTTCAGGGCAAGGATTTGCTGTCAAACCCAGTAGCGCCGGTATAGTTACTTTTAATAATAGTATGCGTTTAGTAGACAATAATGATACTTACCGTAACAGTGAGATTCAGAGAGAACGCATTTGGTTAAATATATTAAATGAGAGTTATCAATTAGGAAGCACAACTTTGATAGGATATACTGCAATAACAACAGATCAATTTGATTCTGAAGTTGAAGTGAAACGCTTAGCAACACCTGTTTCATTATATTCTGAATTAGAAACCGGTGAACAACTGGTTATTCAAGGTAGAAAACCTTTTGATGTAGAGGATAAAGTTTCATTGAGTTTTGCCACTCAAATAAAAGAAAGTCAAAATTACACAATAAGCATTCAAGATATTGACGGTGCAGCAATTTCTGAAGCAACCGTTTATTTAGTAGATAATCAGAATGGAAAAATCACCAATTTATCTGAAGATGATTATACGTTTGTAAGTGATTCTGGAGTCTATCAAAACCGCTTTACTCTCTACTATAAAAATTCTACTCTAGATATTGTTAATGCATCTATAGACAGTGTGTCTGTATATCCAAATCCTGCTCAAAACGTAATTAATATCGTTTCGTCACAAGTAGAAATTAAAGACATAGCTATTACAGACATCAGAGGAAGAACTGTATTAACTCAGCCTGTAAAAAGTAAAAATGAAGTACAACTAGATGTCTCTTCTCTTACATCGGCGGTTTATTTTATGAGAATATCAACAACTGATGGTACGCTCACAAAAAGAATTATAAAAAAATAGAGTAAATAAAACACTTGTATAAAAGAAACCGTTTCAGAAAAAAATGAAACGGTTTCTTTTTATAGGTAAATACTTCCTATTTTTGTACTATGAGTATAGAACTTACAGAACAAGAATTACATAACCTCGCTATGAATATTGTAGGTAAAGACCTAGAAGAGAAAGGTTTTGAGTTTTTAGGAGTTAATTCTAAACTGAAAAAGGATCCACAGTTTGTAGCTTTAAAAAATAAAGAATTACACTTTGTAATAGTACGAGCAGTATCTTATCCTGAAGATGCCAATACGTATGATCCTGTCTTTATGCAGACCATAAAAGTTCATGCAGAAAAATTTGATGCAATAACTTATTATGCAGGAGTAGGACTAGGTCACGGAACAGATTATGCCAAACCTGTAATCAAAAATGAGGAGTACACACTTGTATATAATGGTTTACAAAAAATAGTATGAAATATTTAACCTTAGCTTCCATTGTTCTATTTATATCTTGTTCAAAAATTACAGAAGAAGAACATTATATTGAAGGACAAGCCTTTGGTACCACATACCACATTAAGTATTTTTCAAAAAATACTATGGATGTACAAAAAGGCATAGATTCTATTGTCAACGCTGTAAATCGGTCTGTAAGTACCTATATGGCAGATAGTGATATTTCAAAAATAAATAACGGTGATTCAACAATTACTGTAGATACAACTTTTAAAGATGTTTTTTTGCTGTCAAACAAAATTCATAAGCAAACAGACGGTTACTTTGATCCCACAATTGGAGTGCTTCGTAATGCTTATGGTTTTGGTGATGTAAAACCCATAAAAAAAATAGACAGTACTACACTAGATTCATTAATGCAATTTGTAGGATTTGATAAAGTACAACTTACTTCAGAAAATAAAATAGTAAAAACCAATCCTCAAATTTATTTTGACTTTAACGCCATAGCAAAAGGATATGGTATTGATCTAATAGGTGCTTATTTAAGTAACAATGGAGTGGAGCATTATTTAATAGAATTGGGAGGTGAGATTTTGGCAAAAGGAAAAAACTTAACCAAAGAACAATTATGGCTCGTTGGTATAGAAAAAGTTACTTCAGAACTTGATGATAGAAGTTATTCTGAAACTATTACACTTACCAACCAAGCGATGGCTTCATCTGGTAATTATAGAAAATTTAGAATTGATTCCCTTACCGGAAATAAATACGTTCACACCATCAATCCATTATCCGGAAAAGCAGAACAAAGCGATGTAACAAGTGCTACAGTTTTGGCTCCCACCTGTGCCGAAGCAGATGCGTACGCAACGTCTTTTATGGCGCTGGGATTGGAAAAATCTAAAGCAGTTTTACAGAAACTACCACAAGTAGAAGCCTATCTTACTTACACAGATTCTTTAAATCAACAAAAAGAATATGTAACTGAAGGAATGAAAGTAAAAACTAATAATTAATTTTTTCTACAAACAGGGAGCAGTTCTCCTTTTGCCAAACGATAGGTAGAAATTTCTTCCTCTGAAAAAGTAGTCGTATAATCTACCGCTTCAACTGAAAAACCAACCGAAGCCAATTTTTCAAAATAATCCATCCCGTAAATACGAACGTGATCATATTGACCAAATATTTTGGCACGTTCCTTAGGGTCTGTAATGCTATCGTCTTCAAAAGTGGTAGCTCTGTCATTCTCTAGCGGAACTTGTAAAATAGCAATTCCACCAGGAGCCAAGACACGGTAGAGTTCTTTCATTGCCGTAGTGTCATCAGGTATGTGCTCTAATACGTGATTGCAAATTATAAAGTCAAATTCACTATCAGAAAATGGTAAGTCGCAAATGTCAGCTTTTACATCGGCTATTGGTGAATTAAGATCGGTAGTTGTGTAAGAAAGATTTTTCAAGTTCTTGAATCGCTTGTGAAAAGCTTGTTCAGGAGCAAAATGAAGTACTTTTAATTCTGAAGAAAAAAAAGAAGTTTCATTTTTTAAATAAAGCCAGCACAGTCTATGTCTTTCTAGCGATAAAGTTCCTGGGGCTAAGACATTTTCACGTACATTTTCATAACCGTAGGGTAAAAATTTTCGGTATGATTTTCCGTCAATTGGGTCTTTGTAATTAGTTCCTCTTAAAAAAAAAGCTACAAAAGGTCGTATTACATAACTTAACCTAATTAATAATGGCCTTGGAAATAAATTAAGAAAAAAAGCAGAAACCTTTTGCATGGTTAGAAAAGCTTACAAAATCAGCTCTTTTTGCCGAAATTCATCTTCTTCATCACTTGTAATACCTAAAGCTTCATAAATATAAGCGAAAGTAGAAAGCAATTCGGGTTTACCGTTAATCAATGCTACATCATGCTCAAAGTGGGCGCTTGGTTTTCGATCTGCTGTTAAAATGGTCCAACCGTCTTTTAATTGTTCAATGCGACGTGTTCCTAAGTTAATCATAGGTTCAATAGCAACGGTCATACCTTCAATAAATTTTTTACCACGACCTCTACGACCATAATTTGGCATTTCAGGATCTTCGTGCATGGTTCTGCCTATGCCGTGCCCTACAAGCTCTCGTACTACGCCATACCCGTGATCTTCACAGTATTTTTGAATAGCATAACCTACATCGCCTACACGATTTCCTTTTTTAAATTCACGAATACCAACATATAAAGATTCTTTAGTAACCTTCAAGAGTTTTTTTACTTCAGGAGTTACTTCACCCACTTCAAAAGTATACGCATGGTCTCCATAAAAGTCATTTTTTAACGCACCACAATCAATAGATATAATATCGCCTTCTTGTAAAGGAACATCATTTGGTATACCGTGAACCACTTCTGCATTTGGGCTCATGCATAAACTGTTAGGAAAGTCATACATACCTAAAAATCCGGGTTCGGCTCCATGGTCTCTTATAAATTCTTCTGCCAATTTATCAAGCTGAAGTGAGGTGACACCCGGTTTTACTTCTTTAGCGAGCATACCTAATGTTTTTGAAACAATAAGTGCCGACTCTCTCATTAACTCTATTTCTTCGTTGCTCTTAGGTATTATCATCTTTTTCTTTAAAAAGGAAACCATCCTTTTTTCTTTTTTTTGGTTTGTGTAATTTTTTTCTCTTCGCCTATAAGTTGTTGATAGACTTGCCCCCATTCTAAAAGACCGCCAATGTTTCGGTCATCAATAAAGACATCAGCGTTAATTTTACGACTATAGGTGGGATCAAATTTTTCCTCCGGAAAGCTTTTATTTACTGCATAAAACTGAATTCCGTTTTGTTTACAAAAAGCTACGGCATCGTCTAAGGTCTTTCCGTTTCTGTACGTCCAGAGGATCAATCGATGTCCGTTTTCTTGCAGTTTCCGTAATGTTTCAAACGCAAATAATTTTGGTTTTCCAATTTTCGGATATTGATCTTCAACTATTGTTCCATCAAAATCTACTGCTATGGTCAAGCGATCCGTCATTATAACAATTTATAAACGGCAAAAATACAAATATTGTAGCACTTATTCTTGATAGGAGTGCTTGTAATCTGCACCACTTAAAATTGCATATATGTCTTTTTCAAGAGTTTCTTGTGCGTGTTCTACAAAACGACCTATTTCTTTTCCGTTTTTATAAAAAATTAGAGTAGGAACATAATTAATATCAAGGCTGTTTTCATACCCTTCGTCTGTTAACTTTTGAGTGTTCATAGCATACAGTTTTAACTTGCTATAATCATAGTTTGCTTGATCTAAAATTTTATAAAATGCAGGTATTTCTCGTTGGCTGTCAGAACACCAAGTACCCATAAAAGCTGTTATTTTAACATCGTTCAATAGTGGTTTTATTTTCTCGACGGTTGCAGTGTCTAGTTTGTGAAAATCTTGATTTGCTTGAAACCAATCTGCATAAGGTTCTTTTGTGAGACCTTGTTTGTTTATTTTCCCTAATAACATGGTTCCGCCGTTTTCTTCATCTGGAACTTCTTTATTAATTGTTTCAGGTTTGGTTTTCTCAACGTTGTTTTTTTCTGAAGTAGATTCTGTCTTTTTCTGTTTTGGTGATCCGCAAGCAAATACTGTTACTGCCAATAATACAAAAAGTGTTTTTTTCATAGTTTTTAAATTAATGAATCTTGAGTCATAGATTCTGGTTTAGTAATACCCATTAAGTGCAAAATAGTAGGTGCAATATCACCCAAAATTCCGTTTTTAACGTGTGTTATGTTATTGTCTACAATAATTACTGGTACTGGATTGATTGTGTGAGCTGTGTTTGGTGATCCGTCCTCATTTCTCATTTTTTCACTGTTTCCGTGATCTGCCAAGACTACGGTTGTGTAATCATTTGCTAGCGCGGCTTCAATAATGCCTCTTGAACAATTATCAACTGTCTCACAAGCTTTTACAGCAGCATCAAAAACGCCGGTGTGACCAACCATATCTGGATTGGCAAAGTTTAAGCAAATAAAATCTGCAGATTTTGAATTGATTTCAGGAATGATTTTGTCACGTATTTCATAAGCACTCATCTCTGGCTGTAGATCATAAGTGGCTACTTTTGGTGAAGGACATAATATTCTTTTTTCGCCCTCAAAAGGTTCTTCTCTTCCTCCGGAAAAGAAAAATGTTACGTGCGGATATTTTTCAGTTTCAGCAATACGTATTTGCGTTTTTTTATTCTTTTCCAAAACTTCACCCAGCGTTTCTTGAATGTTTTCTTTGTTATAAATTACTTCTATGTTTTTAAATGACTCGTCATAATTGGTCATCGTTACAAACTTCAAGGGTATTTTTTTCATAGAATAATCTGGAAAATCTTCTTGAGTTAGCGCTTCGGTAAGTTGCCTTCCTCTGTCTGTTCTGAAATTAAAGAATAATACCACATCATCCTTGTCAATAGTTGCAATTGGTTTTTCGTTTTCAGTAAGTACAATAGGTTCTAAAAATTCATCGGTTATATTTTCAGAATAACTTTGTTGAATACTTTCAAGTGCGTTGGTTGATTTTTTTCCTTTTCCGAAGACTAACAGATCATACGCTTTTTTCACACGTTCCCACCTTTTATCACGATCCATTGCAAAATACCTGCCAATAATTGAAGCTAGCTTTGCATTGGTGGTTTTTAAATGATTTTGCAGGTCTTCAATATGTCCTGCACCAGATTTTGGGTCAACATCACGGCCATCGGTAAAGGCGTGCACAAAGATATCATTAAGTCCTTTTTGGTGAGCGGCAGTCAATAGTCCTTTTAAATGATTGATATGTGAATGAACACCTCCGTTTGATACTAGGCCAATAAAATGAACTTTTTTATTGTTTTGTAATGCATAGTTAAACGCTTCACTTAAAACAGGCTCATCTTTTAGGGTGTTGTTTTTAACTGCTAAATTAATTTTTGCCAAATCTTGATATACAATGCGACCGGCTCCTAGATTCATGTGGCCTACTTCACTATTTCCCATTTGGCCATCTGGCAAGCCTACATTCATACCGTGAGTTATTAACTGAGCATTGGGGTACTTGTTATATAGTGAGTCAATATAAGGAGTATTGGCTTGTGCAATGGCAGAAACAGCCGGGTCTTGTGTTACTCCCCATCCGTCAAGGATGAGTAAAAGGACTTTTTTGTTCATTTGTACAGTGTGATATTTTTTCAAATATTACTAAAAAACAAAGGTACTGAAAATGAAGATTGTGTCTAGAGCAAATAGGGGTAGAATCTAGTTGTTTTACTTTAAATTTTTAATGTCGAATAAGCTAGGATGTTTGTCTTTAAGTTTTTTACCAAGTTTTTTTGAACCTTTTTTTGTAAAGTGAGAATTGTCAAAATACAGAAACTTTAAATCATCACTAGAAACTATCTCAAACTTTTGAGGATTTTCTCCACCTTGTAAGGCTAAGATATCAATAAATGAGACGTTTAATTTCCTATAGAAAGGTTTTGATAGTTCTTTTTTAAGATTATTGTTTAATCGCAGTTTAAAATCTTTTCTTGAAAATTCTTCTGCTTTCTTATTAATTATTTTTGGTGAAATGGAGTTGCTTAATCTTACAATTTCAGGTATTTGTTTTACATAGGTCATTTTTGGACCAAATACATAGATAGGAGCATTTGAAATATTTCTTATTTTTTCAATGATTTCTTTTAAGCCGTCTACTTCTAATTTTGGCCAATTATCATGTAGGAAGATGGCATCAACCTTGTTCCAATTTTTGTTATTTAGATTTTTTGATAACAGTGCTTTACAGTCTTTAGCTGCATTTTCATCATAAGATTGACCAAAGTTATAGCATTTCCCCAAACTTTTTAAAGAAGTGATTTTTGAATTAAAACCGTTTTGTCTCAAAGCAAAAATTAAATCTACTGAGTGTGAGTTGCCTAATACCATTACATGCCCACTATTTGGTTTGCCTTTTAGTAAATCTTGGTTTTCTTTGTATTCATCAAAATACATTTTCCTGTTTTCTAAAATTTCAGCTTTGGTCATGTATAGTTCATCAGTAAACCTTGAAGTAACTCCTTCACTTTTCCAAATAAATAATGAGAATGATGAAATTACAAGTATAAGTGTGGGTACGGTAAACCAAATAGGGTCAATCTTTGATTTCTTACTTTTTCTATACCTAAAGGTGTTTTCAATAAAATGCCACATTAAAAGGCCAGCTACAATTGAAGAAAGACCAATACTAATTTGATTGGAGAGTGATAAGTCAGAAAGAGTCCAATATTTATAATAAACAATGATTGGCCAATGAATAAGATAAATGGAGTAAGAAGCTTTTCCGATGGTTTCTACAACGTTGTTTTTTAAAACCCAGCTTAGTTTAGGCGCTTTTCCTGCAACAATAATAAACATAGTACCTACACAAGGAACTAGTGAAAGAACACCCGGCATTCTGGTAAAATGATCAAATTTGACAGAAGAGTAAACAATGAGTACTAGCCCTATGAAAAATAGGCTTTCAAGGATGTAGGTTTTTCTGTTAAAAAAATACTTTTCAAGCCAAATACAACTTGCACCTAATAAAAATTCAAACATTCTGAAGGGTATTAAGAAAAATACAGCACTTGGATTGTTTGCAATATATATTTCACCTAAAACAATAGAAATTATAGCAATTACTAGTATAAAAAAATGAAGGTATTGTTTTTTAAACTTGTATAAAACAACTAGCAATAGTGGCCAAAACAGATAAAACTGCTCTTCCAAAGATAAAGACCACATGTGCAATAGCGGTTTGTAGGTCGATTCTAGATTAAAATAACCTGCTTCACTCCAAAAGAAGAAATTGGACAGTGAAAAGGAAGCAAAAATAGCAGATTTTCCCAGTCGCTCATAACTTGAAGGTGTGAAAAAAAAGTAACCTGCAATTACTACAAGAATGAGTGTAAAAATAAGGGCTGGAAAAAGTCTTCTTAGTCGCTTTGTGTAAAACTTCTTGAATGTAAAAGAGTTATTTTGTAATCCATACAAAATGTTTTTACTTATAAAGTAGCCCGATACAACCAAAAATACATCAACACCCAAAAAGCCACCTTGCATCCAAGAAATGTCTAAATGAAAAAGTAAAACAAGAATTACTGCTAAAGCTCTCAACCCGTTAAGTTCTGGGCGATACTCTTTTATAATGTTTGGGACATTGCTTATAAACATGAAATAGTGAAATTTTTTTGCAATATATAAACTTACCCAAAATTGAAAGCTCTGTAAATTGAAATTTAAAGAAATTACCCTCCAAATTTTTCAATCGCTTGCTTGATTTTTTCAATGCGATTGTCTGGGTCTGGATGTGTGCTTTTAAATTCTGGTAAGCGATTGGGACCTGCTGCAGCTTTTAAAATCTTCATAACTTCAATCATTTCGTAGGGGTTGTAACCCGCATCCATCATAAATTTAACACCAAGTTCATCGCTCTCCAGTTCATCGTCACGGCCATTGCCTAGTAGTACATTTTGACCAATACCGGCAACAAGCTCTCCGGCATCTGCGCCTACCGATGCTCCTTGTGAAATAGTTTGCCAAAATTCAGTTTCAGCTATGCGTTCTGCAGAGTGTCTGCCTAATACATGACCTATTTCATGCCCCAGTATACCGGCCAATTGATCTTCAGAAGTAAGTTTTGAAAATAGTGCTTGGGTGATAAAAATTTGTCCACCAGGAAGTGCAAAAGCATTTATGGTTTCATTATCTGCTAGTAAATGAAACTCATATTGATACGGTGTGTCTTTTGCCAAACTGTTAGTAACCAATTTTGCACCAATTGCATCAATGTAGCGTTGTTGATTCTGATCTGGATGCATGCCTCCGTATTGATTGATCATTTGGGGAGCACTTTGTAAACCTATAGCAATTTCTTTTTCAGTAGACATTGAAATAGTTTGTTCTTTTCCGGTGTAAGGGTTTTCTTGTGTATTAGCACATTTTTTAAAAAAGGCAAAAGCGACAATAGCCAATCCTATAAAAATTCTAATTTTCCAACTGCGTCTTGAAGCCATTTTACTGAAATTTAATACACTAAGTTACAAAAGTAAATCTGGATTTATGTCAAGAATATGTTCTGCACGATATTTTTTTATAAACTCTTCTGTGAAAAAATCACTTCCTTCTATTTGTTCATTTTGAAGTATTTGTTGAAGATTTAGCTTTTTATACGCTGTTAACATGGGTATAGAAACCGGCGCGTAGCTAAAGTGCCAAGGTTCATATTTAAAACCATTCCTATTTGCATTATTGGTGTACACTTCATAAAAGTTGAAAGAGTTGGCGTATTCATTGAGCCACTCTTTTAGTCTACAAAATGGCCCCTTGCCATGAAAGTGTTCTTCTTGCAACACGTGTTCTGGCCTGGGAGCATTTGCGTCTATAATGTCAATGTCTGTCCCCCAGTGGTGTCTTGAGGTTCCAGGTATGGTTGAATATTCAATAATTTTTTCAATGGCTTCACTTGGTGATAAGCCTTGCTTTGTAAACCGATTGTATTTTCCTTCAAAAATCTGCTTTTGGCGTTCAAAACTTCGGTAGGCAGAGACAATTTCAATAGTAATATTTTCTTTTGAAGCGGCTTGTTTCATTTTTAAAAAAGCATTCTTGGCTTCTTTATGCATAGTAGATCTATAGCTGTTGCCAGTAATGTCTGGGTTTCCTTTACCTATAAGTTGATCAATTGTAAAGGTTTCTTGGTTGGTAAATGATACAAGTGGCAATAGAGAAATAGCGCTTAGGGAAAGAAATGAGTTTTTTATAAAATCTTTTCGGTTCATTTGGTATTTTAGAGGTTTGTTTAAAAGTACAATTAATATAAAACTTATGGAACTTCGTTTTGGTATAATTCCAGCTTCTGAAATTTTAGTAATCATTCCGCTGTTGCAAAAACTGGAGGAAAATAGTGTGCCAGAACCAGTTTTAAAAGAAAGGGTTTTGAGTATGGCTACCGAGAATTATGAGTGTCTAGGTATTTATTATTCAGAAACGTTGATAGGTATATGTGGTTTGTGGTACCAAACGAGGCATTATGCCGGTAAAAATGTTGAACTAGATCACGTGTATATTGATGAAAACTTTCAAAGTAAAGGAATAGGCAAAAAATTAATTGATTTTATTGCAAACCACGTAACCAAAAAAGGATGCAATTGGATGGAGTTAAACACCTACGTTCACAATTTTCCGTCACATAAATTTTATTATAATCAAGGATTTGTAGCCAAAGGCTATCATTTTGTAAAAGAGCTATAAGATTATAGTGTAAGTTGGCTTAATGATGTTTCGGTGTCAATTTCTTCGGGATCTTTATCTTTTTTAAAAACTCTAGCTTTTAATTCTCCTTTTAAAACAATAGAGCTTCCTTTGACGCGCAACCAGCTACCTTCTCTTAATCCTACCACCGGAATGGTGTTTTGAGTGTGAAACTCTTTAATGCGTGTTTCTCGGGTTTCTCCCATATGTTTGCTAGAAGGATCTGGATCTAAGTAATGTGGGTTGATATTAAAAGGTAGAACACCTAGGGTTTTAAACGATGGCGGATAAACAATAGGCATATCATTTGTTGTACACATAGTTACTCCGCATATATTACTTCCTGCGCTAGTGCCAAGATAAGGAGTGCCATTAAAAATCACTTCTCGCAGCGATTGCATAATTTGGTTTTTGTACAAAGCTGTAACCAAAACAAACGTATTACCACCTCCGGTAAATATTCCTTTTGCATTTTTAATTGCAGTTTCAGGATTTTTAAACGTATGAATGCCTACAACTTTTTTATTTATCTTTTTAAATGCTTCAGAAGCTTTTTGAGTGTATTCATCGTGTGAGATGCCGCCCGGTCTGGCATAGGGTATAAAAAGTATCTCATCTGTTTCAGAAAAAAGCTCAGTTAATGCTTCGCTTAAATAATCTAAATAGGCGCCGTTGTATATTGTTGAAGTGCTAGCTGCAATAAAGTTTTTCATATTTCAATATTAAAAATATAGGATAAATTTAACAAACGTTACTTAAACGATTGCGTCTTTATATTGTAATTTAACTAACCATGAGACGTTATATCGCCCTATTACTAGTATTACTTCCGTTCACTTTACTGGCGCAAGATATTGAACGAACGCTTGTTACGGGTGTGGTGTCTGCACCAAAAGGAGATGATATTGAAGGAATAAATATTTATAATTCTACCACACAAAAAGGAACGGTCACAGATAAAGAAGGGGAGTTTCAATTGCAAGTAGGAATTAACGACCGAGTTTTGGTTACCGCATTACAATTTCAAAGTTTTACCATTATTGTAGATAAAGGAGTTATTGAAAGTGAAACAATGAATATTTATCTTAATCCTGCAGTAAACCAACTAGAAGAGGTGATTGTAAGACCGTATGATCTTTCAGGAAATATTGTAGCAGATGTGAATAGAGTGAAAACGTATACCATAAATCCAACAATGGATTTGTCATACGAAGCGTTAAACTTTAAATATAATTTTTCAGCAGATGCACTTACAAAAGTAGATGGTAATGCTGCAGAACAAGCAATCAATAGTGAAGGAATGAAAAATGGCTTAAATATTAAAAACATCCTTAAGCTCATTTTTAAAGGGAAAGAAAAGCAAACTACTGAAGCTTATGTAAAAAACTCGATACAGCTATCCACAGCCCTTAGACAACGATTCAGTAATGCCTATATATTTGAGACATTTAATATTTCAGAAAACAAAGCAGATGATTTTTTACATTTTGTTGAAGACAGCGGTTTGACAACTGATTTGTTACAATCTCAAAATGAATTAAAGCTGCTTGAGTATATGTTTAGACAAAGTCAATTGTATAAAGAACAGCGTGAAAACAAATAAAATACTTCTTTTATTTTTAGCGATAATAACCTTTGGTGAAGCACTTTCACAGCGCACCCAAATACAAGGAACTATTACAAACAAGGCTGAGGTAGAAGGTATTCACATAATGAATTTGTCCTCGCGCATCAATACAGTGAGCGGTGTGCACGGTAATTTTTCTATTGCTGTTAAAGAACAGGATACGTTACTTTTTTCTTCGGTGCATTATATTCCAAAAAAGATTACCATTTCTTCTGAAATAGTAGAAAAAGGAATTTTGATTCTTGCATTAGAAACGTTAGTCAATGAACTTGATGAGGTTTACTTAGGCCCTAATTTAACCGGAAATCTTGAAACCGATTTAAAAACTATCAAAACTGAAAAACA
Source organism: Marixanthomonas sp. SCSIO 43207 (assembly GCF_019904255.1). Lineage (GTDB taxonomy): Bacteria > Bacteroidota > Bacteroidia > Flavobacteriales > Flavobacteriaceae > Marixanthomonas. Next base: position 264,071 of record NZ_CP063203.1, on the reverse strand, counting down.
AATAGATTTTGACGATGTTGGAATACCGGGTTTTAAAGGAGAACAAGAAGAAAAAATCCCCAAATTGGTAGGACAAGTGATTACACCACTTTCGCTCGATGTAGAAGGACTCTATAAATACATAAGTGGGTATTATAAAAAATTAAAAACACAAAGAAAATGGGAAGCCGAAAATAATACAATTGCAAGTATAATCAATTATTACTCCGTGTCTTTTTTTGTTGATGCTTATCAAATTCCCGAAGAGCGACTGTATGATTTTCTGTTGTTTTGTACAGAGACTAGCTCTATTCAATCTTTTTTTGAAAGTAAAAACTATGTAAAAGTACTTGCAGTTTTTGATGAAAAGGGTCCCGAATATGCAAAACGGTTACAAATAACCGAATTTGAAAAAAAGGAATAATTTGTGTAACATATTCAGTCAATTTACGTCCTATCAAAACAATTGTATATATGAAGTTTTTAAAAATTGCACTTCTTATTGTTGTACTCCCTTTAATGACAGCGTCTTCTGCTGATCATAAATTCTATGTGAGTACCACAAATATTGAATATGTTCCGCAAAAACAATCCTTACAAATAATAACAAAAATCTTTATTGATGATATAGAAGACGTGCTTCAAAAAAGATATGACTCTTCTATCTCTATAGCTACCACAAAAGAGACAAAACGTGATGCTGCATTTCTTAAAAAATACATTCTTCAAAAGTTACAAATAAACATTAATGGAAAACCTGCCAAGTTAAATTACTTGGGTAGAGATTATGATATTGATGTTGTAAATGCATACATTGAGATTACCGGAGTCAAAAAATTAAAGTCAATTGAAGTTAAAGACGAAATATTGATGGATTTATTTGAAGAACAACAAAATATTATACATATTAAAACACCTAATTTAAGAAGAAGTCTCATTTTGGATAAAGATAATCCTAAAGATATGTTAAACTTCGATTAAATAAATATTCATTCAGCATAAGAAAACTAAATTTAGAATCTTTTTAAAACCAGAAATCTTTATTATGAAATTAGTAAAATACGCTTCCTTGGTCCTCTTGTTTCTCTCAGCAGGAATAAGCTACGGTCAAGATGATTCAACCAGTGAAGAACGCAAACCGGGTCACACAAATAACAATCGCTTTAAGCAGCTTTATGAAGAGTTTTCAACTCCCAACCAATACCGAAGTGCGAGTGGAGCGCCAGGACCAAGATATTATCAGCAACAAGCTGATTATGTGATGGATATTGTTTTAGATGATGAAACGCAACGTATTTCAGGAAATGAAACAATTACCTACACCAATAATTCTCCGGACGAATTAGAATATCTATGGGTTCAGTTGGATCAAAATGTGCGTGCTAAAGATTCAAAGTCGCCACTTATTGAGCCAAGTGGAGCTGCTCCTGCAGATATGGCCGGGTCTTTTGTGCAAAAACATATGGGAGCTGGATTTGATGGAGGATTTAAAATAGAAGCCGTTAAAGACGAAAAAGGTAGAAATCTTCCGCATACTATTAACAGAACGATGATGCGAGTTGAAATGCCAAAAAATCTTGAACCAGGTGAAGAATTTACTTTTTCAATAAAGTGGTGGTACAACATTCCAGATCATACTATTGATAGAGCACGTAGTGGGTATGAAGTATTTAATGATGGTAACAAAGGATATGTAATAGCTCAATTTTACCCAAGAATGGCAGTTTATAATGATGTAGAAGGATGGCAAAATAGCCAATTCTGGGGGCGTGATGAATTTGCATTGCCATTTGGTGATTTTGAAGTAAGTATTACTGTTCCTGCAGATCACGTTCTAGATGCTACCGGAACACTTCAAAACAGAAAAGATGTTTTTTCAAAAACAATGATGAACCGTTATGAAAAAGCAAAAAAATCATATGATAAACCGGTCTTGATCGTAACACAAGAGGAAGCAGAGAAGGCTTCAAAAGGATTCTCAAAAAACACAAAAACGTGGAAGTTTAAAGCAGAAAATGTACGTGATTACGCTTTTGCTACCTCTAGACGTTATATCTGGGATATGATGGCAGTAAAGCAAAACAACGGTAAAGATGTAATGGCTGTATCTATGTATCCGCCAGAAGGTAACCCACTTTGGGAAGAATTTTCTACAAAAGCTGTTGCAAGTACATTAAAGTCTTACTCTAGAATGACTTTTGATTATCCATACCCAAAAGCAATTTCAGTACATGCCAAAAATCAAGGGATGGAATACCCAATGATATGCTGGAATTATGGACGTCCAGATGAAAATGGAAATTACAGTGAGCGTACCAAGTATGGAATGATTTCAGTAATTATTCACGAGGTAGGTCATAACTACTTCCCAATGATTGTAAACAGTGATGAGCGTCAATGGACGTGGATGGACGAAGGACTTAACACTTTTGTACAATACGTTGCCGAACAAGATTTTGGTGAGTGGTATCCAGATGCAATTGCACCAAATAAAAAATATCCTTCACGAAGAGGACCTGCTAAAAACATTGTAAACTACATGGCAGGCGATCAAGATTACATTGCACCTATTATGACCAAAGGGTTAAATACCTACAGTTTTGGTGCTAATGCATATGCAAAACCAGCAACCGGTTTAAACATTCTTCGCGAAACTATTATGGGTAGAGAGTTGTTTGACTATGCATTCAAAGTATACGCAAACCGTTGGATGTTTAAACACCCAACTCCTGAAGACTTTTTCAGAACTATGGAAGATGCATCTGCAGTAGACCTTGATTGGTTTTGGAGAGCTTGGTTTTACAGTACAGAATATACAGATATAGGTGTTAAAGAAGTAAAACGTTTTTATGTAACTTCAAAAATGAATTCACAAGTGCGTGAAATGATGGAAGCACGTGGTATGACAGAAAGTGATCTTCCACCATTAGTTTATATGGTAGAAGAAGGAAGTGAAGACTATGAAGAAAGTATGAAAAACGCATCACTTGACGATGTTTCAACACTTCAAGAATACATAATGGATAATCTTTCTGCTGAAGAAAGAGCTAACCTTAAAAAGCCTAACTACTTTTACGAAATAACTTTTGAAAAACCAGGAGGTATCCCAATGCCTATTATTGCAGAGTTTACTTATAGCGACGGTAGTACCGAGCGTGTTAAATACCCTGCTCAAATTTGGAGAAAAAATGACAAAGAAGTAGGAAAGGTAATAGCTTCAGACAAAGAGATAACCAAAATTATGGTAGATCCAGATGAAGAAACAGCAGATATAGATACAGAAAATAACAGTTGGCCAAAACGTAAAAAGTTAGGCGAGTTTGATAAGTTCAAACAAAAGACTGAACAAGACTAAAAAAACAAATTTTTTAAAAAGCCTCGTTACTTTAACGAGGCTTTTTAATATAACAGCAATATCTTCTTTATATTTGTAGTATGTTTCTACAAACAATATATTTATTTATAAGTGGTACTGAAATAGCCTTCATACTATTTATTATTCTACTGGTTTTTGGGGCAGATAAAGTACCCGAAATAGCCCGTGGACTTGGAAAAGGTATGCGCCAACTTAAAGACGCAACAAACGATATCAAGTCTGAAATAACTAAAAGCGCCGAAAAGCAAGGCATTGATGTGGATATCACTAAAGATGTCCGTGAAGAAATTGACAAAGTAAAAGAAGATGTAGAAGAAGTAACCGGTCCCATTAAACGCAGACGTTAATGTTTGAAATACTGAAAGAATGGGATAGAGAATTATTTGTTTTTCTCAATTCTTTAGGAATTAAACAATTTGATGATTTCTGGATCACCGTCACACAAATAGAAACCTGGACGCCACTTTTTTTACTTTTTACTTTTTTAATTTTTTACTATTTCAAATGGAAAAGAGGAGGAGCCATCTTTTTTTTTCTATTGCTAACTTTTGGGATTACTATTTTTGTTACAGGAGAAGTTAAAAACTATTTTGAAAGACTGCGCCCCAATAACGTAGAATCTCTTTCCGAAATAATTCGCATTTTACAAAAACCATCAAACTATAGTTTTTTCTCTGGTCACGCATCATCAAGTTTTTCAATAACAACCTTTATGGTATTGGTGTTAAGAGAAAAAACCAAATGGGTTTATCTTTTCTTTTTATGGCCACTCATATTTGTTACAAGTAGAATTTATGTAGGAGTACATTACCCTAGCGATATTTTTGTAGGAGCCTTGGTAGGTACTGTTTTTGCTTTCCTATTTTATAAATTATGTAAACTAGCCTTGAAGCATGACAAGTTAAGTGTTAGTGATTTAACCTAAAAGCTTGATTTTCTACATATTATTTTTTTGTATCTTGATGTTTTATTAACCAAATCATCAAACCTATGAGAAAATTACAACTCGCGGTACTTGCTGTGTTTACTATAGTTATTACAAGCTGTACCAAAGACAATCCCCTTTCAGAAGAAACTCAAGAAACCAATTTGTCTTCTGAAATTTCCCAAGAATTATTAACCATCCCCCAAATCAATGCTATTATTGATGAAGAGTTGCGCCGTACAGGTGATTTTAGTTGGAAAAATACAACAGATCAAGTATTGTGGAGCGCAACAGTACACGGAGGCGACGTTTTAACCATTGGATACGGAAACCAAGGCGAAAGTTTCAGTACTCAAAAAAATGCTAGACTTACCAACTCAAAAAACTCAATTGTTTCGGAAATTATGTCAATCGAAGAAGGAACTCGAAAAGAAACCCTTTTTGAAGACGATGACGTGTTAAATGTTATTGACGTTCAGGTAAACTCTATAACTACCATTTCAGCTTTAAGAAAAAGAGATGATATACGGTATATGGAGCCAAATGCGTATTCTTTTTTTTATAGCGAACAATACCCGCAAACTAGATCGTCAAAAGGCTGCAATAAAGATGGTCAATCATTAAATAGTAATGATTACCGTACCATTGCACCGGGATCGTTAGTGAGCTGGACGTATGATGAACATAATATTGAACAAGCATGGAGTTACAGTACCGGAGCCAATGTTACAGTTGGTTTAATTGATACCGGAGTATCTCAAAGTCAATCCTTATTGGGTTCAAATTTTAATGATGGCTACAGCTCAGGAAGAACAATTCAAAAGTATGGTACATTTATCGATTCTTCATGGTGGTGGAGTTCAAATTATGATGGTCCCCACGATAAATGTGGTCATGGTACGAGTATGGGAGCAACAATTGCTTCGCCAAGAAATAACGATAACTTACCGGTTGGGGTAGCGTATAATTCAAATTTAATAGCCTACAGAGCTACTGAAGATGTGGTATTAAACGACTACCACGAACGCAAAGGTGTAAAAGATGCCTTGAGACAATTGGCAGATAGAAATGATGTTAAAATCATTTCAATGTCTATAGGATACCCTTGGTCTATTGAAAATATTAAAGATGCTGTTCGATATGCACATAGCAAAGGGAAATTAATTTTTGCAGCAGGAGGTACTTCTTTAGATTTTACAAATTGGTATCCAGTTATTTTTCCTGCTAGTATGAGTGAAACAGTCGCTGTAACCGGTATAACAGACGATGGAACGTATGAGCAATGTGCTACTTGTCACGATGGTAATGAAATAGAGTTTACAATTGTAATGCAACGTGCAAATGATGTAAACCGCACCGGAACTGTTCTAGGGTTTTACAATGGCGATACCGCTTATGTAGGAGGATCGTCTGTTGCTACTGCAACCACAGCCGGAATCGCAGCTTTAGTTTGGGCAAGACATCCAAGTTGGAGCAGAAATCAAGTGTTGAATAAAATGCGACAAAGTTCTGAGTTTTATCCCAATAAAGATAGTACAAAGGGATATGGAAATATAGATGCCTTACAAGCTGTACAATAAGAATTAGATTTTAAATAAAAAGGGTTCAGAACAACTCTGAACCCTTTTTTTATGTAACTCTAGTAACTGTAAGTCCGTCCCTAATAGGAAGCAAGACGGTTTCTAGTTTTGGATGCTCATTTAATACCTTATTGTAATTTAAAAGTGCTTTTGTGTCTTCATCATTCTTTTTTAAAGGTTCAACAACTTTACCACTCCACAAAACATTATCACTTAAAATAACAGATCCGCTTTTCAACTTCGGAAGGATGATATCAAGGTATTTTGGGTAATTACTTTTATCGGCATCTATAAAGACCAGATCAAACGTTTTTGAAAGCTTAGGGATTAGTTCCAACGCATTTCCGGTGTGTTGAATTATCTGCTCTCCAAAACCGGAAGCATCAAAATAGTTACGCTGAAAATCGTGTAGTTCTTCATTAATATCAATAGTGTGCAATTCTCCTTCTTTCTGCATTCCTTCGGCTAAACATAAAGCAGAGTATCCTGTGTAGGTTCCTATCTCTAAAATGTATTTAGGATTAATTAGCTTAGATAGCATGCTTAATACACGTCCTTGTAAATGACCACTTAACATTCGCGGAGCCAATACTTTTTGCCACGTTTCCCTATTTAATTTTTGTAAAAGTTCGGGTTCAGGTTGTGAATGATTTTCTGCGTAGGTGTTTATTTTTTCTGGAAGAAAGTCCATTAGCTTAATATTCTGTTTACTAATTTTTCTTTTGCTGTTTCATCATCGCCGCACAGCCATTGTATTACATTATCTTCCCAAATGGCATCACATTCATCTTGGGTTAAAATGTTACGTTCTTTTGCCAGATCTAAAATTTTACCTGGATAGGAAGATTGTACGGCACTTTCCATTTCACCTAGAGGATACGGGTCATCAAGCCCCATCAATACTTGTTTAGGATTTTGGTTTTCAACTAATAACTTTAAAGAGCCGGTATCGTGTACCAAGGTGTCAAAAAAGATATTTTTATGTCCAACGGCTTTTCTAGGGTGTACTTTTCCTTCAAACAAGTCTGGGCGCCCATCAAAACCTTGTATGCGTCGCCCTAAATTTATTTGAGCCAATTGCCCACCGTGAGCAAAACATGTACGCATGTTTGGATATTTATCTGCATAACCATTTAAGGTTAAAAAATGATATGCATCAGCACATTGTGCCAGCATCCAGATAAGGTGAAATCGCCAAGCCGTGTTTTCTAGTTTGATAAATTTTTCACCATCATAAGGATGAATTTCAACTGCTAGGTTGTATTTGCTTGCCAATTCAAAAATAGGTTCGTTTTCTTCATCAAAAATACAACGCCAGGTCCCTATGGTATCCATGTAGTGAGTAGGTAAACATAAAAGTTGTAATCCTAACTCTTCAACACAGCGTTCTATTTCCCAAAGAGCTCCTCTTACAAATCCCGGATGCACGACAAAACCACACGTAAACTTTGATGGGTTATCGTGTTGCACTTTTGCATTAAAATCATTTTGAAACCGAAGGGCTTGTTTCATTTCTTCAACACGCAGACCGTTTCCGTATAATTGAGAAAGATTTAATACAACAGCATGATCAATCTTGTAACGTTCCATCCATTCCAGTTTTTCGTTTAAAAAGAAACTAGAATCAGTTACTGGGCGGCTCCAATCTTTCTGAAGCATAAACTTTCGGTCTTTATCAACCCAAAAAATACCTTTGTCTTTCATAAACTTTGGTATTTCTTCAGGATATGGAAGTAAGTGTGAATGACCGTTTATGCGTAATTTTCGTTTCTTATTCATTCCCGGAAAAGATCTTTTAGGTTAAAAACTTAATTTTAAAGGTACAAAAATTTTACAGTGATTTTGTTCTGCCACCATCAACCGGTAAATTTACTCCGTTGATATAACTAGCTGCTTCACTAGCTAAAAAAGCAACTGCATAGGCTGTTTCTTCAGGTTGTGCAAAACGAGCTGCTGGCACTATACTTTTCATAAATTGAGCAGCTTCTTCTTCGGTTTTATCATATTTTTTTGCAGCATTTGAAATGATAGAATCCAATCGGTCTGTAGCTGTAAAGCCTGGTAATACATTGTTTACAGTAATGCCATAGCCTCCTAATTCACCTGCCAATGTTTTACTCCAGTTGGCAACTGCACCGCGTATGGTGTTGCTTACTCCAAGACCTTCAATAGGCTGTTTTACCGAAGTTGAAATAATATTGATAATACGACCGTAGCCTACTTTTTTCATTCCCGGGACTACCGCTTGTACCAAAATTTGATTACAAACCACGTGCTGTGAAAATGCTTGGGTAAATTCTTCAGTTTCAGCAGAAAAAATAGGACCGCCCTTGGGACCACCTGTGTTATTAATTAAAATATGATAAACAGTATCTTTAGTAGCAGCTTCAATTTCCTTTTTTAATGTTTCAGGGTTTGAAAAATCTGCCACAATATAGTCGTGTCGTTGGCCATCGCCGGTAGGTAACTGCGAGACTACATCTTTCAGTTTTTCTTCATTTCTAGCTACTAGAGTGACACTAGTACCCAAAGAAGCCAATTCCATAGCCGATGCTTTTCCTATCCCGGCACTACCGCCACAAACCAACGCTGTTTTAAAGTTTAAATTTAAATTCATAAAGTGTATTTTAAGTAAGTTATATACTTTGTCTGGTAAATATACTATGATTTTATGGGAAGCATACAGACCAAAGACTATTTCTAGAATACCGCATCGTTTCATAAAATTTAAGTAACTTGATTTTTCAATTTTATAAAAAACAGCGCTATGATTTTTATTGAAAATGAAGGGGTTACCAATCCGCATCTCAATTTGGCATTAGAAGAGTATATTGTTAGAAACTTCAATTTTGACAATGATTATCTACTTTTTTACATTAATGAACCTTCCATTATAATTGGCAGAAATCAAAACACCTTGGAAGAAATTAATCATGAATATGTAGAGGAGCAAAACCTAAAAGTAGTGCGTCGAGTTTCTGGGGGTGGCGCAGTCTATCATGACTTCGGAAATTTAAATTTTAGTTTTATAACCGATCACGATATCAAAAGCTTAAACAACTTTAAAAAAGTGACAGCGCCTGTAGTAAAAGTGCTTAATAGTATGGGCGTTCCTGCTGAAATGAAAGGTAGAAATGATGTAGTTGCAAATGATAAAAAAATTTCTGGCAATGCACAATTTTCAACTGGCAAAAGAATGGTAAGTCACGGCACTTTGTTACTGGATAGTGATTTGAGTGAAGTAGCCAAAGCATTACAGGTTAAAATGAGTAAAATAGAAAGTAAAGGGCACAAATCGGTACGAAGTCGGGTGGCTAATATTTCAGAATTTATGGAGGAAAAAATGGATATAGAAACGTTTCGTTCCAAAATTCTTGAAGGCTTGTTTGAAGAGCGAGATGACTTTGAAACCTATCGTCTTTCAAAAGAAGAATGGGAAGGAGTTCATAAATTGAAAGAAGAAAAATATGATACTTGGGAATGGAATTACGGGAGCTCACCAAAATTTAATATACAACGAGAACGTAGATTTGCAGCCGGAACATTGGATATTCGCATTTTTGTTGAAAAAGGACACATTCAAAACTTTAAGATATTTGGTGATTTCTTCGGAAGAGAACCTGTTGAAAAACTGGAAGAACTTTTCATCGGAGCCCGTTACGAAAAAAGTGATATAGAAAGTATACTAAAAAATGTAGATATTGAAGCTTACTTTGGTGCTATTCCAAAAGAGGATTTTATTAACTTGGTTTATGGTGCAGATGAAGACCTATAGCTCTCTTATTGATTGTTATATTTAATACAAACATTCTTAGGCTCGGTAAAAAATCGAAGTGCTTCAAAACCACCTTCACGACCTACACCGCTATTTTTCATACCGCCAAAAGGGGTGCGTAAATCGCGATTAAGCCACGTATTTACCCAAACAATTCCAGATTGTATTTGTTTAGACAATCGCATCGTTCGGTCAAGGTTGTTGGTCCAAAGTGTAGCTGATAATCCATATTGTACGCCATTAGCCATTTTTAGTGCTTCGGCTTCGGTTTTAAATGGCATTATAGTAACTACAGGACCAAATATCTCTTCTTGATTTACACGGCATTGATTGTCTTGCACTTCTATAACAGTTGGTTGCAAATAATAACCTTTTTCTAGGTTTGCTACTGTAACTCTTTTACCTCCAAATAGTATTTTTCCGCCTTCTTTTTCAGCAATTTTAATATATGATTGTATTTTCTCTAAGTGTGGTTGTGAAACAATTGCTCCTAAATTTGTTTCGGCATTAAACGGGTCACCAACTTTGAGTTGCGATACTTTTTCAATAAAATCTTTTTTGAATTGCTCATACATAGATTCTTCTACAAAAATCCGACTTCCACATAAACAAATTTGACCTTGATTGGCAAATGAAGATTTTACGGTCGTCTCTAACATCGTTTCATAATCACAATCTGCAAAGATGAGGTTTGGGTTTTTTCCGCCTAATTCTAACGATAATTTTTTAAACATCGGTGCAGCTGTTCGGGCAATATGTTCGCCGGTTTTAGTGCCGCCGGTAAATGAAATAGCTTTAATATTTGGGTGTTCTATAATCGCCTGTCCTGCAGAAGATCCTGTGCCGTGAACAATATTTAAAACACCTTTGGGTAATCCGGCTTCAGAAATAATTTTACCTAATAAAGAAGCGGTCATTGGTGTTACTTCACTAGGTTTTGCTACAACGGTATTTCCTGCTGCAATAGCGGGTGCAATTTTCCAAGTGAATAAATATAAAGGGAGATTCCAAGGTGAAATGCATCCTACAACACCTATTGGATGTCGTAAGGTAAAATTCATACTGTTAAGTCCAACACTTTCGTGAGCTTCACTCGCAAATTGAGTTATGGCTTGAGCAAAAAACCTAAAATTTGATGCTGCTCTGGGAATATCAATTGTCATTGCCAAGCTAAGAGGTTTTCCGTTATCTTTTGCTTCGGCTTCTGCCAGGTCTACCAAGTTGGTTTCTATTAAAGAGGCTATTTTTAAAAGAATTCGGCTACGTTCATCAATAGTGGTATTGCTCCAAGATGGGAATGCTTTTTCGGCAGCTTCATAAGCTTTTGCAATATCTTGCGCATTTGAATTTGCTATTTTGGAATATACTTCACCAGTAGATGGGTTGTAATTATCTAGCCAAGATTTAGAAAGTGGCTGGGTGAAAGCTCCGTCAATATAATTTACTATTTGTTCCATAGCAATGGCGTTTTATTTTAATCGGTAATGTTTTGTTTGCTAGCAAAAATCTTTTCAAAAGCATTGTATACAGCTAAGTGCAGCGCATCGCCGTGATCTTGTTCTTTTAAAAAATGAAAATAAACCTGTGTATTGCTCCTTTTGTTTTTTTCAAGCTTTTTGTACAGTTCTTTTGCTACGCGTTTCATTACGTCGCCTTCTTCACCTACAGCTACATAAATTGATTTTTGGGAGGTATATGCTTTTGGTTCTTTTTTTAATAAAGATTCAAAATCATACCATAGACTTGGACTAACAATTATGTAATTTTTAAATAAATCTGGTTTTTTAAAAAGTATTTCTGTAGCCAACAAGCCGCCCAACGATTGTCCAATTAATGTTTTTTCTGAAGTTACAGGGTATTGTTTTTCTATTAGAGGTTGCAGTTCATTTTCAATAAATTCTATAAATTTTTCTGAATGACCAGTTTCAGGATATTTCTCTACGTATTCTTTGTCTGTTGAAGGATAGGTAAAATCTCTATTTCGGCTTACATTGGCTACACCTACTACAATAGTTTCAGGAACCATATTTATCCATGAAAAAGAACCAAACTGCACCAAACCGGAGATGTGAATAAAATCTTCATCGGCAGAGCCATCTAATAAATAAATAACCGGATATTCTTTCTCTTCGGAAAAATTTTGTGGTAAATAGATATTTAAAATTCGTTCTTCATTTAAAACTTTGGATTGAAACGTAAGTGATTCGCCTATTGAAAATGGCTTTTTTGAGACTTCAAAAGATTGTGAAAAAACAAGTTGAGATGTCCCTATACATATTGCCAAAACTAAAAAGATATGTGCTATTTTTTTCATATTATATAAGTGTTAATGAGAGTTTTAAAACTATTTCGTGTTTACCATTTCTGCTATTTTACGAAGTTTTTCTTTATAAATATACACTCTATATTGATACGTCTTTCTTTTGGTATGTATCTTAAGAGTGTTTTTAGCACCTAAAGGAAAAATGATAAAACTTAGTATATCTTCTATAAGATCTGATTTTTTAGAGAAATTCCCTTCAAATGTTAATTCATTTATTTCACTAAGATTAAATCTAGTTTTGTGACTAAATAATCTGAAAAAATAGACTCTTTTAATTACTAAACAAGTTTTGTAAAGATTAATTTCAATAGTGCTATTTAAAAGCAAAACCAATGATATTAAAATACCGAAAATAAGTACTACAGGATTATGAACAGTATTTAAATAGAGGTAAATTTCAAACAGGATATAAATCAGGATTACATTAAAAATCACATCCTTAAAGTATCTGATTATAGAAAACGTAGTGAATTGAATATTACTTCTATTAGTACTCATTAAAAGTTTTAACCTCACTTTTTTGGTTTATAAGCCATCGCTTTAATCTCAACCATTAAATGTGGGTGTGGCAATTGATGCACTGCAACGGTTGTTCTCGCAGGTCCGGTTTCTTTTTTAAAAAACTCTGCGTATACCTCATTATAACCGGCAAAATCATTCATATTTACCAAAAATGTGGTTACATCAACAACATCTTCTAGAGTGGCTCCTTCTGTGGCTAAGTAATCTTGTATATTCTCAAGAACTGCCCGTGTTTGTTGCCTTATATCAAACTCCATACTGCCCATTTCATCTACCTTATTAGCACCTGCGATGGTGTTATCTGGCAATCTTGAGCTTGTTCCACTTATAAATATAAAATCACCTACACGTTTTACATGTGGATATGCTCCTCTAGGAGTGGCTTTACCATCGACTAGTCTACTTGATTTACTCATCTTTATTTTAAATTTTTTACAACAGAATCATCGTGCATGATTTCTTTTGTTTCTCGTTTTACCAATTTCAATTTTTCCTGAAGCGATAACGAATCTGGCAATTTGCCATCGTCAATTAAATTAAGTATAGCTTTATCTTGTGCTCGTCCTTTCCGTAAGGCTTCCTCATATGTTATATGCTCATTAAAAGTAACCAAAGAATATTTACTGTAATATTCCTCTGGAAATTCGGCTTCAAAAGCAGTTTCTAACTTTCTTTTTTTCTGAAATAAAGGACTCGCAGTGTGCTCTTTCATTTCATGGAAGTTGTCTACTGCTAGATCTGCAATAGCATCAGTGTCTTTTTTCCGGTTGGCTTCATATTCTGAAAAGACAGTCTCCCAGTCGGTTTTTTCATCATTTTTGCCTTCAAAGCGATTTAAAATTTCATCAAATACAACAACATCTTCAAATGATGCATTCATTCCTTGTCCATAAAACGGAACAATCGCGTGAGCAGCGTCACCAAGTATCAATGTTTTTCCGTAGGTGCTCCAAGGTGAGCATTTGATAGTGCCTAATGGTCCCGTAGGATTATTGAAAAACTCTTCGGCTAGATTTGGCATTAACTCTAGCGCGTCTGGAAATTCTTTTTTGAAATATTCAGTAACTCGCTCTGGTGTGTCTAAGTTTTCAAAACAATAATTGCTGTTTTTATACCGAAGAAATAATGTTACCGTGAAGCTTCCGTCTAGATTTGGTAAGGCGATAAGCATATCTTCACCTCGAGGCCAAATATGCAATGCATTGGTGTAGGTGCGATAACCTCCATCTTTTGCAGAAGGAATCTCCAGTTCTTTATAGCCGTGAGTTAACCACTCTTGCGAAAAACTGAACAAAAACTTTTTATGCAGAAACATACTTTTTCGTACAGCAGATCCGGCACCATCAGTTCCTAACAATACATCACCAGTTAAAGTTACTTCTTGGTTAGTTTCATAATTTTTAAATGTTGCCGAAGCATTGGGTAAGTCAACAGTTTTACAACCGTGATTAAAAATCAATTTTACATTGGGCATTGCCTCTGCGGCATTTAATAAAAGTTTATTTAACCCTGGTCTAGAAACAGAATTGATGTATTCGTTTGTACGTCCGCTGTATTTGCTTAAAAAGGTGTTGCCTTGTCTATCGTGAATCATACGGCCATTCATTGGGATACATAGTTTTTTTGCATCTTCTTCAATACCGGCTAGACGCAAACCACGAAGTCCTCGATTACTTAAAGCCAAATTGATTGAGCGACCTGCATCTTGAGTGACTTTGCGTAGGTCTGGCCTTTTTTCAACCAAAGTTACTTGATAGCCACGTTGTGCTAAACGTAATGTGAGTAGGCTTCCGCAGAGTCCTGCGCCAATTACTAATATGTTTTCATTTGTATTCATAAAGGTGAGGTTTGCTGCTCGACATTAATTGGTTACTACTTGTTTCAGCTTTTGAACAAATTGGAACACATCGCTAAAGCTGTTGTAAAGTGGGGCAGGGGCAATACGAATAACGTCAGGTTCTCGCCAATCGCTAATTACACCGGCTTCGGTTAACTTGGTATGTAAATTTTTATCGGCATTTTTTACTTGAATGGATAATTGACAGCCACGTTCTTCAGGGTTTCTTGGAGTAATAACAGAAATACTTTCGTTATGCATTTCGTCTAGAAGAAATTCTAAAAAACCTGTGAGTTGTAATGATTTTTCCCGAATATTTTCAAAACCGGCTTCTTCAAAAACATCTAAAGAGGCTCTAATTGCTGCCATAGATAAGATTGGAGGATTACTTAATTGCCATCCTTCGGCGCCAGGTAGAGCGTCAAATTCTTTTCGCATATTAAAGCGCGTTTCTTTGTTATGGCCCCACCAACCGGTAAAACGTTTTAAGTCTTTATTGTTTGCGTGGCGCTCATGTACAAAACAACCGCCTAAACTTCCGGGGCCGCTATTTAGGTATTTATAGCTACACCAAACAGCAAAATCGGCTCCGGTGTCATGCAAATTAGGCTGAATGTTTCCGGCTCCGTGTGCCAAGTCAAACCCTACTTTACAATTGTGTTTATGGCCTAATTGAGTGATTTTTTTTAAAGGATAGGCTTGACCACTATAGTAGTTTGTACTGCCAATCATTAATAACGCGATTTCATTACCTTGCTCACTTAAAATTGTTTCTAAATCTTCAAACCGGCATAACTCTTCACCTTCTCTAGGCTTCCAGAGAATAAGTCCTTCTTTTTCATCAAACCCGTGAAACCTTAATTGACTTTCCATAGCGTATTTGTCGCTGGGAAAAGCATCGGCTTCTATAACAATTTTATATTTTTTTGCTGTGGGTTGATAAAATGAAACCATCATTAAATGAAGGTTGGTGGTAAGTGTGTTCATCATCACCACCTCACTGGGTTTTGCTCCAACAATTTTTGCCATACTTTGTGACAAAAACTCGTGGTAGGGTAGCCAAGGGTGTTTGCCTTCGGTGTGGCCTTCAACGCCTAGTGTTGCCCAATCGTTTAATTCTTCTTCAATATATTTTGAAGTTGTTTTGGGTTGTAACCCTAAGCTGTTTCCGCATAGGTAAATTAATTCATTACTGCTAGAGTCTGTAGGAATGTGAAATTTATTTCTGAAAGAAGATAGGCTGTCTTCAGTATCTTTTTTTTGAGCAAATTCAAAAGAATTCTGGTAGTTCATAAACAGTTGGTTTCGGCTTCTAACAAAAATAGTAATTTAATATGGTTTCTTATTGAAATGTATTTATCCTTCAAGAATAAATTTTAACGCTTTGATTAAGTGAGGTTTTGTACTTTTGATGCTACTATGAAAAGATTAGTACTCGCTTTCTGTATACTTAGTATTTCTACAGCTTCAATAGCACAATCTATTGCTCGTAAGTGGAATGAAGAGGTATTACACGGTATACGAAATGACTTTGCAAGACCAACCATTCACGCTCGAAATTTATTTCACACCTCTGTGGCTATGTATGATGCTTGGGCTGTTTTTGATACTAATGCCGCGCCTTATTTTTTAGGAAATTCTATTGATGGTTTTAAGTGCGAGTTTACTGGCTTTTCTACCTCTGAGGCAGTTTCAGAAGCTAAAAATAAAGCAATTAGTTATGCGGTGTATAGATTAATGTTACACCGTTTTAAAAACTCTCCAGGTAATGAAGATATAGTTGAATCAATCAATGAATTAATGAATCAATTGAATTATGATACCAACTATACTGCCACAGATTATAGTAACGGAAATCCGGCTGCTTTAGGTAATTATATTGCACAGCAGTTGATACAGTTTGGATTACAAGATGGATCAAATGAAGCTAATGATTATGAAAATAGAGTTTACACACCATTAAATGAACCATTAAACCTTGATTTGGTAGGTAATCCTACGCTTGAACATCCTAATCATTGGCAACCATTAAAAGTTGAAAATTGGGTAGACCAAAGCGGAAACACTATACCCGGAGGACAACCTCCCTTTTTGGGACCTGAATGGGGAGCTGTTGTTCCGTTTTCGTTATCCGAAGAAGAAAAGCAAACCTATACCACTCCAGAGTTTGATTATAACTGTTATTATGATCCCGGGGACCCTTGGTATATGCAAAATTACTTAGGTATTGATGATCCTTACAAATGGAGTTTTGCTATGGTTTCTGTGTGGAGCTCACATTTAGATCCGGCAGATAACGTAATGATCGATATATCTCCAAGTAGCATTGGTAACTTTGATAGTCAAGATTTTCCTTCAACTTTTGAAGAATACAAAACTTTTTATGACTATAATAATGGAGGTGATCCCGGAAAAGGGCATACTTTAAACCCTGCTACAGGAGAGCCCTATCAAGAACAGTTAGTGCCAAGAGGAGATTATGCTCGCGTGTTGGCAGAATTTTGGGCAGACGGACCCGATAGTGAGACGCCTCCCGGTCACTGGTTTACCATTTTAAACTATGTAAGTGATCAACCTGAATTAATTAAAAAATTTAAAGGAGAAGGACAGCCGCTATCTGAATTAGAGTGGGATGTGAAATCTTATTTTATTTTGGGCGGAGCCATGCACGATGTAGCCGTTACAGCCTGGGGAATAAAAGGGTATTATGATTATGTAAGACCTGTAAGTTCAATTCGATATATGAGTGATCAAGGGCAATCAAGCAACCCTGAATTACCAAGATACAATCCACACGGTATTCCATTGATAGATAATTATATTGAATTGGTTCAAGAAGGCGATCCGCTTGCCGGTGCATTTAATGAAAACCTTCATAAAATCAAATTATACGCTTGGAAAGGTCCTGGAGAGATTGTAGATCCTAATGAAGACGTAGCCGGAGTAGGGTGGATGTTGGCCGAAGAATGGTTTCCTTATCAACGCCCGTCTTTTGTTACACCTCCTTTTGCAGGCTATGTTTCTGGTCATTCAACCTTCTCTAGAGCAGCTGCAGAAATTTTAACCTTGCTAACCGGAGATCCCTTCTTTCCGGGAGGGATGGGTACATTTGATGCTAAGAAAAATGAGTTTTTAGTATTTGAAAATGGCCCAAGTATAGATATAGAGTTACAGTGGGCAACCTATAGAGATGCATCAGACCAATGTAGCTTGTCTAGAATATGGGGAGGAATTCACCCTCCAATAGACGATATTCCCGGAAGAATAATAGGTGAAAAGTTAGGTAAACATGCCTTTTCTTTTGCTGAAGACTATTTTACAAAAGGACTAGCAACAAAAGGAGTTGTTTATCCTAACCCTGCTTCAGACATGATTACGGTTATGTTTGAAAGCAAACAATCCTTAAGAGTGTTAGTGTATGATTTACAAGGAAGACTTATTTTATCTCAACTTTCAGATTTCAGTAAAAATAACGCATCACAAATTAATGTTTCGGCCTTACAACAAGGTATGTATCTTGTGAGTCTCCAAGATACTAATGAGAATATTGTTCTTACTCAACGATTGCTTAAAGAGTAAATTAATTTTTTACAGAAATATTACTGAAATATAGCTTAAAACCACCCGTGCTATCTTTATGAGTAGTAGCTATTTCAAGACCTTTGTGATTTTCATACTTTTCCCAAGTAGTTGTCATAGTTGGTACTGAATCATTTCCTTTTCTAAAATTCCATTCTTTAATTTTATGGTTTTCATCATAGAAAAAGTCATAGGCATCACCCGGTGTGTAACCTCCATCATTACCATATACAACTGTAAGTTGGTTAAGGGTATCTTTTGAAATAGGAGCGATTACGTTCTTTTTTTCTGAAAATGTAGTACCCGTATCCCATACTAGATTAAACGGTGCTAAAAGCCAAAATTTATCGTTTATAAACGCAGCGTCAGCCTTTTGAGTAGTACTATCAACTTTAGACCTATTATACGTAACAGTATCTTTTTGAGAAATCATTTTAACCATATTTTCATTAGGCTTCCAGGTCCACGATCTTTCAAAGTGCTGTTCGCCTCGATCTACATTAAAGGTAAAGTTAATTTCAGATACATTTTTCCAGTTGTCATATCCATTGGCATAAGCAATCTTTTCTGCTGTAGTTGCATTTTCAAGAGGTTTGCTTTCTGTTTTTCCTTCGGAAGAAATAGTTTTTTCATCCTTTTTTGAATCGTTACAGGCAAAAAATGTTACAGAAATTACAAGAAGTAAAAGTGTTTTTTTCATCACATTAATTATTTTGGTAAAAGTACAGAAATTGATAAAGAACGCTTTATAAATCATTATCTTTAAGAAAAAAATAAGGTATGGAAATAGAATTGAATGATAATACAGATAAAAGCCGTTTTGAAGTAGAGATACAAGATAAAATGGCAATAATGGATTATAAAAAGAAAGATAACAAGTTGTATATATTACATACTGAAGTTCCTAAAGAATTTGAAGGCAAAGGGATTGCTTCTGCTATGGTAAAAAAAGTTTTACATCTTATAAAAGAGAAGGACATGAAACTGGTGTCCTTATGTCCTTTTGTGTCTGGCTATATAAAAAGACATCCAGAATATAAAAGTTTGGTAGCAAATGCTTAAAAACATAAAACTCTCTTTTTCTATCACAAAAAAGAGAGTTTTACTTGTAGGAGATTTCAAAAATTAATCTACTGCATCTTCAACGTCATCTGCAACATCTTCAACTTCATCTCCTATTGATTTATTTTCACGGCAACTTACAAAGCCGGTACTTAATAATCCTGCAACGAATACTAATAAAAAGATTTTTTTCATAATTTTAGTTTTAAAGGTTGGTGTTTAATTTATGGTCTTCTGCCGGTGGCAAGACGGTATAAAATTCCAATTACTGCTAGTACTAGTAAAATGTGTATTAAGCTACCAACAGCATCTGGAAATCCTATGTATCCAACTAGCCATCCAATAATTAATATTACTACAATAAGCCAAATTAAGTCTCTCATAATATAAGTTTTATTTGTTAAGTTGAATTAAAGCTACAACAAAATTGAATAGGCAATATATACTTTAACCTGTGTTTAACTTTGATTGTTAATTGCTTCTAAAATTCATTTATTTAACAAATTAATTATAAAATTAATAACTAATCTAAAAATTTGAAGGGTTTTTTATAATATCGGCAGCTCTCTTTTTTAGTGCTGAAAGTTCTTCAGCAGATTTTTTATCAAGTAAATTCATCATCATATTCATACGTTGATTATTCTTAAAATGGTCTTTTTTGTCATCAAGAAAATTCCAATATAAGCTATTAAATGGACAGGCGTTTTCTTCCGTTTTATTTGAAACAGAATAATGACAATCTTTACAATAATTGCTCATTTTATTAATGTAATTACCACTAGATACATAGGGTTTTGTAGCTACAATGCCACCATCTGCAAATTGTGACATACCTCTTGTGTTAGTGATTTCAACCCACTCGATGGCATCTATGTAAATGCCCAAATACCATTCATCTACTTCATCTGGGTGACACTGCATAAGCAATGCAAAATTACCGGTAATCATCAATCGTTGTATATGATGTGCGTAGGCTTGATTTAAGCTTTGTTTTATGGCATGACTTAAACAATTCATCTTGGTGTCTCCGGTCCAATAAAAATCGGGGAGCTTATTTTGGTTGTCAAGTTTATTGCTGCGTCTATAACCCGGCATTTCTTTCCAATAGATTCCTCTCATATATTCTCTCCAACCCAAAATTTGACGCACAAATCCTTCTACTTGCGAAATATCTATATCTTTTTTATGATCTTGCCAATACGAAATCACCTTATCAACTACCTCTTTGGGCGAGAGCATTTTACTATTCATTGCAAACGACAGTCTTGAATGAAATAAATAATACTCATCTGTATGCATAGCATCTTGATAATCTCCAAAATGCTGTAATAAATTTGAACAGAAATAAGAAAGAACCGTCAAGCAGTCTTTACGGCTGGTAGGCCAATTAAAATTTTTATCGTCAATAGTGCCAATGGTTTTAATATTTCTTTTTTTCAGAAGTGAAACAATATCTGAAACATCCTTTCTGAACCCTTTTTCATGCGGAATTGTAGGTGAGCCTTTCCATTTTTTTCGGTTACTTTTATCAAAATTCCATTTGCCACCTTCAGGATCTTTGTCGTTTACCATCATAATATCGTGCTTCTTGCGCATATGACGGTAAAAATACTCCATAGTCATTTCCTTTTTTCCTTCATAAAATTCTGCTAGTTCATTTCGCTCTGTATAAAAATGTTCTGTGGTACACGTTTCATAATCTATGGTAAGTGAATTGCAAAATTTTTGCAACTGCTCATCAAGTCTGTATTCATCAGGAAGTTGATATTCAAACTTTTTGATATCGTGACTTTCAATTATATGGTTGAGGTTTTTTGTTAAATCTTGAGCATTGTTTTTACCATCAAGCTTATAATACACAACTTTGTGATCGTTATCTCTAAGCCAATCTGAAAAATTTCGCATACTTTGAAAAAACGCCACTACTTTTTGAATATGATGTGGAACGTAATTGGTTTCTTGTTCCATCTCGGCAATAAAATAAAGACAATTTTTATCTGTGTTTTTGTACCACGAATGCTTATAGTTTAATTGATCGCCTAAAATTAACCGAAGTGTTTTTACCTTTTTTTCAGCCATAAATCTCTGTATTTTTTATCTTTATCATATCGCTCTGCTTGACTTTCTATATTGAACTTTCTATCTCTAGGGTCGTTCCCCACGCCAGAATTATACATCCAGTTTCCCCAGTTACTGTGTACATCATAATCTATTAGCATACTTTCAAAATAACTTGCTCCCACACGCCAGTCTTGTTTCATTTCTTTAGCAAAATAACTTGCCACATTTTGGCGTCCGCGGTTACTCATAAATCCTGTAGCAGCAATTTCTTTCATATTGGCATTGACAAAATCATATTTTGTAACACCTTCTATCCAGTTTGAAATAATTGCACTGTCTTTTTTCCAGCTGTATTCTTTATGTAATATGCCTCCTTGTTTAAAAATAGCATTTCCGTATTTGAGTGAAATAAACTTGAAGTAATCTCTCCAAATTAATTCAAAAATCAACCAATAGGTATCTTGATTTTTTTCAACTTTAGATTCATATTTTTTTACTTCAGAATAAATAGCGCGAGGTGATAGAGAGCCATTTGACAGCCAAGCAGAAAATTTTGAACTGTAATTTTTGCCTATCAATCCGTTTCTTGTGTGCTTGTATTGTGAAAGGTTTTTTGTTTCCCAAAAATAGTTTTGCAAACGGCCCCATGCGGCTTTCTCTCCTCCTGAAAAAGGAAAAGCTGTTTGCGGGTTTTTCTTTTTAGGTTTTAAGCCCAGCTCTTCAATTGTTGGTGTCTTTGTTTGCGTATTAAACCAATTTTTGTCACTATATTTTTCAGGCTTTTCTAGTGGTTGATGTATTAAACTATGTTTTTCGCATTTTTTTCTGAAAGCAGTAAAAACATCTGAAATATCTGATATTGAATTATATGGAATGTCTTCAGGATGAAATAAAAATTGATCATAATAACCTACTAGATTAACTGTATTGGGGATGGCTTTTGAAACGTTTTTAATACACTTTTTTTCTTCTTGCGTCCATTCATTTTGATGGTATACGTGAGTAATATTATGTTTTTGACAAAGTTTCGGTATTTGCTCTTCAGGTTTAGCAAACTTTATATAAAGCGGAATGTTTAACCGCTTAAGATTTTCTGAAAGATTTTGTACAGATTCAATTAAAAATTGTGCTCTAAAAACACCTGTTTTTTTAAATCCAAATTGTGTTTCGGCAAATTGTCTAGGGTCAAAACAATATATAGCATACATAGTATCTGCTTGGTCACAAGCTTCTTTTAATACCTTATTGTCAAATACACGCAGGTTATTTGTAAACCAAACTAAACTATTTTTCATTTTTTTGTTTTTTACATCGTTTGCTACAATACTTTACGTGTTGCCAATCACGTTCCCATTTCTTTCGCCACGTAAAAGGTCTGTTACAAACAGGGCATATTTTTGTAGGTAAATGTTCTTTTTTATGAGGCATTTTATTCTTTAGGTCTGGCGTATTCAAATCGTGCCAACAAATTTGGTAAGGTATATCCATCCAATCCGTTTATGGCAACTGAATGTGTTTTTTCTAATGAAATAAATCCATCATCTTGTAGCGCATCATCTTTTATATATAAATGTTTTATAGCACCTATAATTAATAAACAATCATTTTCTTTAATAAAATATTCGTTTTTAAAAGAACATCCTATTTGAATATTTGCACCTTTTACAAATGGAGCATAAAACCCATTTTTATATTCGGCATTGAGATTTGTTTTGTCAAATTCAGAAATTTCACCACCATATTTTGCCGAAGTGTGATGTGCGTCCTCAATATTATCTTTATGTACATGATTTACTGTAAAAACATGTGTTTTTTTAAGGTTGTCGTAGGTGTTTCTAGCTACGGTGGTTGGCCTTAAAATAAAACCCAGTAAGGGCGGATTGCTTCCCAAATGAATCACGCTACTAAAAATAGCTACGTTTTCAATTCCGTCTTTAGATTTTGTAGCAAGTAGGTTGGCCGATTTGTATCCTGTGCAACTGTTAATTAAATTTATACGGAACAATTTTTCCAATTGTTGTAAATCTTCTTCTGAAAAGTATTTCATCTTTTAAAATTAATTTTTGTTTAATTAAAATATGTTAAAATTAAACAAAAACTTAATCTAGAATATTTAGTACTTTTAAATAAAAAATAATTACGTGGATACTAATAAAGCTTTTCAGATAAATAAGCAAACCTGGGATAAAAAGGTAGATGTACATGCTAAAAGTAAATTTTATGATCTTCAAGCTTTTAAGGAGGGTAAATCGTCACTCAATTCATATGAAATTGAAGCGCTAGGTAATGTAGCCGGAAAGTCACTCCTACATCTTCAATGTCATTTTGGTCAAGATACGTTAAGCTGGAGCAGGTTAGGCGCAAATTGTACAGGAGTTGATATTTCAGAAAACGCAATTAGGTTGGCAAAACAATTATCTAATGAACTTAATGAAAAAGCAACCTTTGTATGTTGTAATGTTTTAGACACTTCAAAATTTATTTCCGAAACGTTTGATATTGTTTTTACAAGTTATGGAGTTATTGGCTGGCTTCCAGATTTAAAACCTTGGGCAAAGATGATAAGCGAGCGATTAAAACCGGGAGGTGTTTTTTATATGGTAGAATTTCACCCAATTGCGTGGATGTTTGATTATCTCAAAAACCCTCCAGAGTTAGCCTATGCTTATCATCAAAAAGAAGCTATTTACGAAGAGTATCAAGGTACATATGCCGATACAGATTCAACTATTATAAGTAAAGAGTATGGATGGAATCATAGTTTGGGAGAAGTTGTTACTTCGCTTTGTGATGCGGGATTGCAAATTGAATTTTTGAAAGAACACGATAGTTCTCCTTATGATATTTTTCCTAATTTGAAGCAGAACAGCAATGCTATGTTTGAAATGACTTCAAAATTGTACCCCTTAGTATTTGAAATAAAAGCAATAAAAAAAGGAACGCCTTAAAGGGTTCCTTTTTTAAGTTCTTGGAATACTTTTCTTTAATGTGTCTCTTTATCGGTTTTTAAAATATCAGGAAACTTTGCCTTAAACTTATTTAACCTAGGTATAGAAACGTTTTGAATGTACGGGTTGTTAGGATTATTTTTCTCATAATCTTGATGATATGCTTCGGCTTTCCAGAATTTCTGAAAAGGAAGTACCTGCGCGGCTACGTTACCTTTACCAACTTCTTTTTCTAGCGCTGCAATTTTAGTATCAATTATTTGCTTTTGCTCATCATTTTGATAAAAAATAATACTTCTATATTGTGATCCGCGGTCTGGACCTTGTCCATTTACTTGAGTAATATTTTGAGATCCAAAATACACATCTACCAATGTCTTAAAAGAAACTACATTTGGGTTATAAATAATCTCTACTGCTTCGGCGTGTCCTGTTGTGCCCGTGTTACTAGATTCATAGGTTGGGTTTTTTGTATGACCGCCACTATACCCAGAAATGGCTTCGTCTACTCCTTTTACGCTTTCATAAATAGCTTCTACGCACCAAAAGCAACCACTTGCAAAGTAGGCGCGTTCCAATCCATTTTCAGAAGGAACCGTAACTGGTTGTTGTGTCTTTTGTGCAACCGCTTCAGCTTCTTTGTTTTTATCATTAGATTGGCAAGAAACAGGAAGTGAAACAATTAGAGAGGAAAATAAAAGGAAGAATAGCTTGTTCATAGTACTTTAGTTTTTTGAAATCTGTCGAATTGTTTAAAAATTCCTTTCAGAAAAGTACTAAAAAAAGCCCTCACGATTTGTGAAGGCTTTGTTATAGTTTTTTAAAAGCTATTTATGAAACTTTTTCAAAAAGCTTTTCCATCTTTTCTTTTTCCTCTTGTGCCAGAGCAGGATCTACCAAAATACGTCCACTGTGTTCATCAGTGATTATCTTTTTTCTGGCAGCGATTTCCATTTGTACTTGTGGAGGGATTGTAAAGAAAGAACCACCAGAAGCACCTCGCTCAACTTGCACTACAGCAAGACCGTTTTTAACGTTTCCGCGAATTCTCTTATAAGCTTTTACTAGGCGTTCTTCAATCTTTTTCTCAAATTTTTCAGATTCTTTTATAAGAGCTTTTTCCTCTTTTTCAGTTTCTGAAAGAATTTCATCAAGCTCACCTTGCTTATGTTTTAAGTGATCTTCACGATCCTTTAAACGTGATTTGGTTTCCTCAATCACTTCTTTTTTCTGCTCAATTTGAGCTTTAAATTCTTTAATGTGCTTTTCAGATAATTGAATTTCTAATTCTTGAAACTCAATCTCCTTGCTTAAAGAATTGTACTCACGGTTGTTACGTACATTGTCTTGTTGTGAAGAGTATTTTTTAATAAGAGCCTTTGATTCTTCAATACCATTTTTCTTTTCTTTGATATTGTTTTCAAGCACTTCTAGATCTGTGTTTAACTTGTCAAGACGGGTATTCATACCGGCTACTTCATCTTCCAAATCTTCAACTTCTAAAGGTAATTCTCCACGCACATTACGAATCTCATCGATTCTAGAGTCAATCAATTGTAAGTCGTACAGTGCTCTTAACTTTTCTTCTACAGTGGTTTCTGTTTTTTTTGCCATAAATTAAAAATAGCTAATAGGATTGGTGTTTATTTGTGATAAAACGATTGCAAAATTACTAATTTTTTTTGTAAGGAAAGAAACTAAAAGCTCTTTTGTGTATTGTTCACTTTCATAGTGACCAATATCGCATAATAAAATATCGTTTTCTGCTGTAAAAAAGTCATGATATTTTAAATCTGCAGTTACGTAAGCATCTGCTCCAGCAGCCTTTGCAGCTTTAATTGCAAAGCTTCCGCTTCCTCCAAGTACGGCTACTTTTTTTATTTTTTTATTTTGCAATTTTGAATGCCTTACACATCCGGTTTGCATCGTTTTTTTTATAAATTTTAAAAATTCTTCTTCAGAAATTTCCGAAGAGAGTTCGCCAATCATCCCCATACCCAACTGTTGATTTTTGTTATCAAGGGTTGATATTTCATAGGCCACTTCTTCATAGGGGTGCGCTTCAAAAAGCGCTTGTAGTATCCTATTTTCTTTGTGTTTGTGATAGGTAACGCCAATTTGCATTTCTTTTTCAAAATGGGTTTCTCCTTTAGTACCTATTGTGGGGTTGCTATCTTCATTGCCATTAAAACTTCCTTTACCTTCTAGTGTAAAACTGCAATTGCTGTAATTACCTATCTCACCGGCACCTGCATTAAATAAAGCTTCTCTCACGGTTGGTGCATTATCTACAGGAACAAATGTGAGTAGTTTTTTTATTGAAGCTTCTTTTTCAATTAAAATTTTTCTATTTGTAAGGTTTAGCTTTTTGCAAATCATTGCGTTAACCCCATTCCAGGCGTTGTCTAGAGCAGTATGAATAGCAAAAATATTAATGTCATGTTTAATGGCTTTTTGAACTACACGCTCTACGTACGTTTTTCCGGTTAGTTTTTTTAGGCCAGAAAAAATTATGGGGTGAAAACTAACAATCATATTGCAGTTTTCTGAAATAGCTTCATCTACTACAGCTTCTAGCGTGTCTAAGGTGACCAAAATGCCTGAAACGGTTGCTTGTGCATCGCCAACTAGTAATCCTGTGTTGTCAAAATCTTCGGCATAGGATAGGGGAGCAAATTCATCTAATAATTGAATGACGTCTTTTACTTTCATAAAGTGCAAAATTTTACCGTAAAGATAGGAGTTTCAACTGTTTTACACTATGCAAGCCGTTTACTTTCATACAAGATTTGTAAATTTAAATTCAATGTCATTACATATGTGTGGGAATTAGTACTTTCGTAATATGAAAATACTCCGAAAATTTTTATTTCCTTTTGCTGTTATATACGGATGGATTACAGGTTTTAGAAATTTTTTATACGATAACAACTATTTAAAAAGTAGTGAATATTCAATTCCTATTATTTGTGTAGGAAACCTCTCAGTAGGAGGGACCGGAAAGTCTCCCATGATTGAATATTTAATTGAAACCCTTCAAGAAGATTATAAAATTGCTGTGTTGAGTCGTGGGTATAAACGAAAAACCTCTGGATATTTAGAAGTATTACAAACGCATACCGCCGAACAAACAGGAGATGAACCGCTTCAGTTTAAAAATAAATTTCCTCACGTGACGGTAGCTGTGTGTGCAGATAGAAGAACCGGGATTGAGCAGCTTCAGAAAAAAGCTGAAGTGCTATTACTTGACGATGCTTTTCAGCATAGAAAAGTGAAAGCAGATACCAATATAGTACTCACTCCTTACCATGATTTATTTATAAATGACTTTATGTTGCCAACCGGTAATTTACGCGAACCAAGAAAAGGTATAAAGCGAGCCGATATTATCGTGGTTACAAAATGTCCTGACACTGTACCATATGCCAAGCTGCAAAAAATAGAATATGTAATGCCCTTACAAAACCATCAAAAAATCTATTTTTCGTCTATTGGTTATGATGATACAATTATTGGTAAAAAGGAGTCACTGCCTTTAGATTATCTTTCAAACAAAAAATTTACTTTGGTTACTGGAATAGCAAACCCTCAGCCTTTACTTGATTTTTTGAAGAATAATAATTTTCAGTTTTCTCATAAAAAATTTTCAGATCACCATAGTTTTTCAACTTCAGAAATTGAAACCTTAAAAAAGGAAGAACTAATTTTAACTACTGAAAAGGATTTTATGCGGCTTAAAACAAAACTAGACAAGTTTGCCTTTTATTATTTACCTATTACCACCAAAATAAAGAATGACCAAGGTCCTTTTTTTAAGGAAGCAATCTTGCAACGGGTTGCTTTTAAAAGAAAGAGTTAACTGTTTTCAATTGGCATTTTTTTATTATCAATTGTGCGGTAAATTTTCTCGAAAAATTCTTCAGTTTTAAATGGTTTTGGGATAATATCATTAAATCCGGCTCTGTAAAAATCATCCAGATTTTCGTCAACAGTAACAGCTGTTAATGCAATTATTGGAATTTGCTTATTAAAATCTCTAATCTTTTGGGTGGCTTCAATACCGCTTATGCCCGGCATATGAATATCCATTAAAATGATATCAAAACTGTTGTCTTTTACCAGTTTAATGGCATCCATACCATTGTCTGCTACCATACATTTCATATGGTTTTTTTCAAGAATCTTTTTGGTAATCATCTGGTTGATTTTGTTGTCTTCAACTACCAAAACAGATTTGTTTTCTAGTACTTCATAGTCAATTTCATAAGCAACTTTATTGGCATTTTCATCTTCTTGATATTCTTCAGATACCGAAAGCGTTAAATTAAACCAAAATTTTGACCCTTTTCCTAGCTGACTTTCTAAATTAATTTTGCTATTCATCAATTCAAGTAAGTTTTTAACGATAGAAAGCCCAAGGCCGGTACCTCCAAATTTTCTATTAATTTGAAGTGATCCTTGAGAAAAGGTTTCAAAAATACTTTTTTGCTTTTTTCTTGAAATACCCACGCCGTTGTCCTCAATCTCAAAGTGTAGAAGAACTTTATTGGTTTTTTGTTCTAAGTTTTGCACACGAACCGTAACATCGCCATTTTGAGTAAACTTCAAAGAATTACCAATCAGATTAATTAAAATTTGAGACAGCTTTAATGGATCTCCTACTAGTTTATTAGGGATATTTTCATCAAACTCTAAATGAAGTTTGTTATTCTTGTCATCTGCTGTTTTTCGTAAAGCAATGAGTACATCATTAATTCGTTTTTTAAGGCTGAAAGTAGTACGCTCTAGTTCAACTTTATTGGCTTCAAGTTTATTTAAATCTAAAATATTATTAATTAAAGACAGCAAATATTCTCCTGAAAACTTTAATGAATTTAGATGCTCTCTTTGGTGATCTTTTGGGTCTTCCTCAAGTAATAGATGCGTTAAACCGGTAACGGCATACAACGGTGTTCTTAGCTCGTGAGTAATAGTAGATAAAAATTGTGCTTTAGCCAATGAAGCTTTCTCTGCCTTTTCTTTGGCCAATTGCAGCTCTGTATTTTTATCTTTTAAAAGGTCGTTTGCTTTGGCTCTTAAGTTATTGTTTTTATACAGTGAAAGTGTTAACAAGGAAAGAATTACAATTAAAGCAATACTTAATCCCGTTGTCATTTGAGTAAACTTGATAGACTTTTTCTTTTTATCAAGATCATCCTTTTGTGTGGCAATAATTTCATTTAAATCACCAATGTTTGACTCTAAGTCAACACCTTTTGAAACCGCATCCATATACGTTTTGTATAAAGCTTCGCTTTCAGTTTCGTAAAGTTCTAGGTTGCGTTCAGATTTTTTAAAATCATTTTCTTTAAGTGCGATATATGAAATAACACGGTAACTATCTGCTTTTAATTTTGAAAACGAATTGGTATCAATAATTGATAGCGCTTTTTCAAGTGAAGTTTTTGCTGTTCTTAAGTTTGAAGCTTGAGATCCATCTGCAATGTTCAAAAAGGCGTCTGCTTTTCTTAAGTGAGCTTCAGCTTCTTGATAGGTAAACTCGTACTTTTTTAATAACGGAATGGCTGCGTCAAAATAATTTATGGCCGAGTTGTAATTCTTTTTCTGAAGTTCTAATAATCCTAAGCCTAGAATAACTTGGCTTTGACCAGCTTCGTCATTTTGTTGTATATAAATTTTATACGCATCTTTTAAAAACTTTTCTGAATTTTGAAAATCACCTGTTTTAACGAGAATAAGCCCTTTAAGAGCAAATGATTTTGCCAATTCTGAATCTTTCTCGATATCAAGTGAATTGATAAGAGTGATTGATTTATTAATTTCTTCAGAAGCTTTTTGAAAATTTTGCAGGTAGTAATGAAGCTCTGCAATATGAAAGCGTATATCAGATTTTAAAAGAGTATTATTTGAGTTGAGCGCTAGTTGGTTTGCTTCATTAAGGCTTAAAATTGCTGTTTCAAAATCTTGCTTAAAAATTGCATTGATAGCCTTTTCTCTATCTTTTTTAATTAACGCAATAGTATCAATTTTACGGTCTTGGGCTAGTACGCCACAAAATGTAAAAAAGAAAGCTAAGAAGATTGATACAGGTTTATATGTAAATAAAGCCCTATGCATTTAGTATATGTACTTTGACGATAAATATAGTTATTTCCCCGAAACTTGTAAGATTAAATCAACTATTCTTGATGAATACCCACGTTCATTGTCATACCAGCCAATTATTTTTACCATTTTACCGCCAATTACCGAGGTCATTCCGGCATCAAAAATACAGCTGTGAGGATTTCCTACGATATCAATAGATACAATGGGGTCTTCGGTGTATTGTAAAATGTTTTTTAAACTAGTTTCTGAAGCTTCCTTAAAAGCAGCATTTACAGCTTCAATATTGGTTTTGTTTTTTACATTGATGGTGATATCTGTTAATGATCCATTAGGTACAGGAACCCGAATCCCACATCCGCCAATCACTGAAGCCAAATCTGGAAATATCTTGGTCAAAGCTTTTGCAGCTCCGGTAGTAGTAGGAACAATAGATTGTGCAGCACCACGTGCTCTACGTAAATCTCTATGAGGTTGATCATGAAGGCTTTGGTCTGTTGTGTAGGAGTGGATGGTAGTAATGTAAGCTTGTTCAATTTCGCAAAGATCGTGAACAATCTTAAGCATAGGAGCAGCATTATTTGTGGTACAAGAAGCATTTGAAATGATTGTATCATCTTCATCCAAAATACCATCATTAATACCAAGAACTACGGTTTTAATATCATCCTCTATCGGCGGAACCGATAAAATTACTTTTTTTACACCTTCTTTAATATGTTTTTCAAGCTGTTCTCTAAGTTTGAATTTTCCAGTGCTTTCAATTACAATATCAACACCTGTCCAATTAATGTCTTCTATGCTTTTTTCTGAAGAAAACCGAAATGAACTATTGTTTATAATAATGCTATTTTCAGAATAACTAACGTCTTTCTGTAGCACACCGTGAATGCTGTCATACTTGAGTAAATGGGAAAGAGTTTTGGCATCTGCTAAATCATTAATAGCAATAACTTCTATATGAGGGTGATCAAGTAGCAATCTAAAAAGGTTGCGACCTATACGTCCAAAGCCGTTTATACCCACTTTAATCTTTTCTGCCATACTTAAAAAAAGATTACGTTAAATGCTTTTGTGCTTTATATGAAGAACGAACCAACGCACCGCTTTCTACGTGACGGAAACCCATCTCAAGACCTATTTCTTCATATTTTTTAAACTGTTCTGGTGTGATAAATTCTTTAACCGGTAAGTGTTTTTTTGAGGGTTGAAGATATTGTCCAATGGTTACAATATCTAGTCCTACAGAGCGTAAGTCACTTAAAGTTTCAATAACCTCGTCTTCTTTTTCACCCAATCCTAACATAATTCCGCTTTTAGTACGATTGATGCCTTGTTGTTTAAGGTAATTTAAAACTTCTAGGCTACGCTCGTATTTTGCTTGAATACGTACTTCGCGAGTTAATCGCTTTACGGTTTCCATGTTGTGAGATACAACTTCAGGTTTTACAGCAATGATTCTGTCTATATTGCGAGTAACGCCTTGAAAATCTGGAATAAGAGTTTCTAATGTAGTATTTGGGTTCATTCTACGTATGGCCTTTACAGTTTCGGCCCAAATGATAGACCCCATATCTTTTAAATCGTCTCTATCTACAGAGGTGATAACCGCGTGTTTTATATCCATCAGCTTAATTGAACGACCTACTTTTTCAGGTTCATCCCAATCGATGGTTTCTGGTCTACCGGTTTTTACACCGCAAAACCCACAAGAGCGTGTACAAACATTACCCAATATCATAAAAGTAGCTGTGCCTTCGGTCCAACATTCTCCCATATTTGGGCAGCTTCCGGAGGTGCATATGGTGTGTAAATCATATTTGTCAACTAGACCTCTTAACTCGGTATACTTTTTTCCAGTAGGTAATTTTACCCGTAACCATTTTGGTTTTGGTGTGGTTTTTTTTCGTTCTAGTGTTTGTGTTTCCATAGCATGACAAAGATATAAATAAATAAACCTGTTTTTTGATTTATAAGGGTTAAAATACAAGTATTCGTTTTATGCCTATTGAAGCTTAAAAAAAAGAGGTAGCTATGTATTTTCTGTAATGATTTCTGCTAGTAATTTTTTGGCTCTTAGTAGTCTTACTTTTACATTATTGAGAGGTTCATTAACAGCTTTGGCAATGGCGTTATAACTCATCTCTTGAAAATACCGTAGATTTATAACTTCTTGATAATGTGGTTTTAATTGCTTGATGTATCGCAGAAGTTCTGCAAGGTTTTGCTCAGTAATTAGTTTGTCTTCGGGAGTGGGGGAATGGTCTGCAATTTTCTGAATATGTTCTTCTGAAGTATTGGTGGTATTACTATATAATGAAGCGTTTTTTTTTCGGCTCTTGTCTATTTGTATGTTTTTTGAAATGGCTATCAACCAAGTGGCAAATTCATACTTTTCATCAAAAGTTTTAATTTTATCAAAAGCTTTTGCAAAGGTTTCTATTGAAATATCTTCGGCTTCATATTCATTTTTTACACGTTTTAGTTGAAATCCAAAAACAGTGTTCCAATATGTATCTAGCAAAAACTTGAAAGCACTTTGCTTGCCATTTTTAGCTTTTTGTATGTAATTGATAATTTCAGGTTTGCTTACTTCCACCTACTTTGTTTTGTTCTGCTATTTGAAATAAAGATACTCATTTGATAGCATACTAAAAACAGTTCAAAAAAAGGAATGAATGGAATTAGGTCTTTTTCACCAAGTTTGTTTGCAGCTTTTCCTACAACTATATATTCAATTAAAAAGCGAAAAATAACAATAGGTAAAGCAAGTTTCCAGCTTGAAAAAATAAGCGTTAACACAGCTAATACCCAAAAAGAAATTGTCGATAAATAATATAGTACCAATAAAAACTTGTGAAGCGGTTTGTACAATTTTGCAGTGGTAATGTGTCTCTTTTTTTGACGCCACCATTCGTTCCAGGTTGTTTTAGGTATTGAGTAGGTAAAGGCTTTTTCAGAAACACAAATT
Source organism: Marixanthomonas sp. SCSIO 43207 (assembly GCF_019904255.1). Taxonomy (GTDB): domain Bacteria; phylum Bacteroidota; class Bacteroidia; order Flavobacteriales; family Flavobacteriaceae; genus Marixanthomonas. Next base: position 231,028 of record NZ_CP063203.1, on the reverse strand, counting down.
GCAGTATTATTGGGGGTTGCAGCTTCATTTACAAAAAGATCATCATCGCCAGATGGAACTTTTATATGTGACATAAACCCTTTATTGTCATAATATAATTTTGCAGTGTAGGCCAAATTTCTACCTACGCCCATGTAAGGTATTTTTGCTTTTGCATATGAAAAATACTGAAGCGCTGTCATTAACGTCTCAAAACGAATTAATCGATTAAGTAACCCTCTGCCTTTTTGATACGCACCATAACCTAAAATTAATTGTTTTTCTTCTGAAAACTCAGCCGTCATAGTACTTAGCCACTCATTTGAAGCGGGTTTGCAATCGGCATCGGTAAATAACAAACGCTGATTTTTTGCACGTTTAAGACCTAAGGTAAGTGCATATTTTTTATTTGCCCAAAATGCCTCGTTGTTTTTTACTTTAACAATCTGTATTTGTGGATACTCATTCTGAAACGATTCCATAACCTCCAATGTATCATCGATTGACGCATCATCAATTAGGATTAATTCATAATCTGGATGGTTTTGGTTTAACCAAAGCGGAATGTGTTTTTGAAGATTTTCAGCTTCGTTTTTTGCACAAACAATAAGAGAAACCGGATAGTTTTTTTCTGAAGTAATTTCAGGAAAAGTAAAAAATGAAAACTTAGAAAAAAGAAAGAAATACCCACAATTGATTAAAACCACTACAATGAGCGCGTAAAGTAGCACCATAGGCTATAAACGATTTAGGGTTCTTGAAACGTTTGTAAGAAAATCAATTTAAATTATTTGTGTGACGTTTCAGAACAATTTTCAAATTGATCTGGCGACTTTCCGCAGAAACCACAAGCTTCGCCCTCTTTATTTAAGAATGGATTTTGACTTGCGCAGGTACCGGCAAATTTGCCGTCTTTTTTACCCCATATTTTTATGGCAATACCGGCAAAAGCCAATAACAACAATAGAACTGTAATAAGTAAAATTCCCATAACTATATTTTATAGTGCAAAAATACAATCTTTCTTGGTGATGTGGTGGGATTTTAGTTAATTTTAGCGTTAAAATCCATTAAAAATTAACGTATGAAACGTGTTACCCAATTATTTTTTTCTGTTTTAGTGTTTAGCAGCTTTATTGCTTGTAAAAATGATAAAAAGGAAACTATAAAAGTTGAAGATGAAATTATAAAAGAAGCTCCACAAAAAGTTCAGCAAGTTAAAAAAGAATTGACTGTTGAAGAAAAGGAACGACTTAATAGTGTTATGTCAAAGCTAATGGTAACAGGTGAAACTAAGAATTATGCGAGTGCATTGGTGACTACGGGTCTTACTGAAATGTTGTCAAAAAATGAAGGACCATATACAATTTTTGCTCCTTCAAATGCAGCGTTTGACAGCATCCCTGCTGAAAAGAAAAAAAATCTTTTAAATGTAAAAAATAAAGAAGCCTTAAGTACACTGCTCAAAAACCATATGGTTGAAGGAGATATAGCTTCTTCTGCTTTGTTGCAAAAAGGTAAAGGAGGTTCAAATACTTTAAAAACGTTGGGAGGAAAAACTTTAACTGTCGTTAAAAGTGGAATGGATATTATGATTGAAGATGAAAACGGAAATAAAGCTCTTGTAGGTAAAAGTGATATCAATGGCTCTAACGGTGTTGTTCACGTATTAGACAAAGTACTTTTTGTTGATTAAAAAACGTTTACCTCAGGCTCAATAAAAATACCAAATTGGTCTTTAACTTTCTGTTGAATTGTTAAGGCCAGCTGCCAGATATCGTTACCAGAAGCATTGCCGTAGTTTACTAAAACCAAAGCTTGGTTTTTATGAACTCCAGCATCATCATAACGTTTGCCTTTAAAACCGGCTTGTTCTATCAGCCAACCCGCAGGAATCTTGTATTCACTAGGTGATAATTGGTAATACGGAGCGTCTGGGTTATCGATTTTAAATTGTTTAAACTTTTCTGAACCAACAATGGGGTTTTTAAAAAAGCTGCCGCTGTTTCCTAGTTTTTTAGGATCAGGAAGCTTTGATTGCCTAATGGCTATAACCGCTTCAGAAATATCTGAAATACTAGGATTTTCAATGTTTTTTTCAGATAAATTTTGCTGTATAGCACCATAATCTGTATTCAAATTATGGTTTGTTTTTGTAAGCTGAAACGTAACAGATGTTATGATGTACTTTCCTTTTGCTTCGTTTTTAAAAATAGAATTTCGATAGCCAAAGTTGCAGTCTTTTTTAGTAAACTCCTGTTCTTTTGTAGAAGCAATTTCTACCGTATTGCAAGACACAAATACATCTTTTAATTCTACACCATATGCACCAATATTTTGAATGGGAGCAGTGCCTACATTGCCGGGGATTAAAGAAAGATTTTCTATTCCACCATAATTTTCTTGAATACAAAATTGTACAAATTCGTGCCAATTTTCACCGGCCATAGCTTGTAAGGTGACATGGGTATCTGTTTCAGAAATAATTTTAATCCCTTTTAAGTTTACATGTATTACAAGGGCATCAATGTCTTTGGTAAGCAGCATGTTACTGCCGCCTCCTAGAATAAATCTTTCAGTATAATTTTGGTTAGCTAGTATTTCTTTTAATTCTTCTATTGAAGTAATTTCAACAAAATATCTAGCAGAACAAGCTATGCCAAAAGTGTTATAATCTTTAAGTGATTTATTTTCTTCAATCTGCATTAATTGTTTGGGTATTGTTCAAGAGCAATCTTTAATATGTTTACAGCTTTTAAAAGACTTTCTTTTTTAAGAACATACGCAATACGCACTTGGTTTTTACCTACTCCGGGTGTAGAGTAGAATCCAGCAGCTGGAGCTACCATTATCGTCTCACCATCTACATCAAACTCTTCAAGTAACCATTGCGCAAACACATCGCTGTCTTTAACAGGTAACTCTGCTATACAGTAAAAAGCTCCTTTAGGTTCACCTACTTTAACGCCTGGAATTTCACGTAGTTTTTCAACCAATAAATCACGACGTTCTTTGTATTCTTTGGTAACTTCATCAAAATAGCTTTGAGGAGTTTTTAATGCAGCTTCACTAGCAATTTGAGCAAATGTTGGTGGACTTAATCGTGCTTGTGCAAATTTTAAAGCAGTACTTAATACTTGCTTGTTTTTTGTAACTAAACAGCCAATGCGAGCACCACACATACTGTAGCGTTTTGATACAGAATCGATAATAATTCCGTTTTCAGTTAGGCTTTCTTCTTGAAGAATAGAATAGTGTTTTTCATCTCCATACACAAACTCACGGTATACCTCGTCTGCTACCAAAAATAAATCGTGTTTTTTTACAATAGCAGCTAATTTTTGTATTTCTTCTTTTGAATATAAATACCCGGTCGGATTTCCCGGATTGCAAATTAATATTGCTTTGGTTTTGGGTGTGATTAGCTTTTCAAATTCTGAAATAGGAGGTAGGGCAAAGTTGTTTTCTATCTTTGAAATAACCGGAACAATAGATACACCAGAAGCAGTGGCAAAGCCATTGTAATTTGCGTAAAAAGGTTCAGGGATTATAATTTCATCACCCACATCTGCAATACTTCCCATTGCAAATAATAAAGCCTCACTACCACCTGTAGTTACAATAATTTCATCGTGATTTACAGGAATGTCCTGGTCTTGATAATAGTTTGCTATCTTTTTTCGATAACCCTCAGACCCTTCAGAGCGAGTATATGCCAAAATATCTAAGTGGTGTAAACTTACAGCATCCATCGCAACTTGTGGAGTTTTAATGTCTGGCTGTCCAATATTTAAGTGATAAACCTTTTTATTTGCTTTATAGGCCTTTTCAGCAAAAGGAACTAATTTTCTAATAGGAGATTCGGGCATGTTTTGCCCTTTTACAGATACTTTAGGCATAGCTTGAAGTTTTAGCCAACAAAGGTCTGAAATATATTTATAATTACATACCCAAATGGGGTTTCTTTCATTAATTTTTTTTATCTTAATACAGTTTGAAAGTACTAAAAAACATATTCTTAATTGTAGTATGGACAAGCATTCTTCTGGGTAGTAAGGTGAATGTTTTTTCACAAGGAAGTTTTGCGCTTCCTGAAGGTGATAAAAGAGATAAAGTGTCTTTTGACTTAATCAATAACCTGGTAATTATTCCTGTAGAAGTAAATGGAACACCTCTTTCTTTTTTACTTGATACCGGTGTTAAATCTACGATAATATTCAGTCTAGCCAAACAAGATTCTGTTGAACTAAAAGAAACAAAACCAGTCAACATTAGAGGATTGGGAGAAGGCGGTTTTTTAAGAGGTTTGAAGAGTGAAAATAACGAAATAAAAATAGGCAACGCTATCAGTAAAAATCATACAATTTATGTGATTTTTGAAAACTCCTTAAACCTTTCGCCTAGAATGGGAGTGCCCATAAATGGTATTATAGGGCTAGATTTTTTTGAAAGTTTTATTGTCAAAACAAGTTATACTTCAAAAAAAATAAAATTTTACAAACCAAGTCAATATTCATATAAGAAATGTAGAAGGTGTGAGGTGTTAGATCTGAAATTTTATAAAGACAAACCTTACGTTGATGTAGTAGTAAAGTCTGAAAACCAAAATAAAGAAGTTACCCTATTGCTCGATAGTGGTTCTAGTGATGCTGTATGGTTGTTTAAACCACAGGGGTATTTAAAAGAAAACCCAAAAAATTATTTTGAAGATTTTTTAGGACTTGGCTTAAGCGGTCATATTTATGGAAAGCGATCCCGTCTTCAATCGGTACGAGCAGAAACTTTTGAACTTGAATCTGTCAATGTAGCTTTTCCTAATAAAGAAGCTACTGAAAATCTAGAACTTTATATTGAACGCGACGGAAGCCTGGGCGGTGATTTCTTAAAACGTTTTACCGTAACCATGGATTACCCCAACAAAAAAGTAATGCTTAAGCCAAACAGATATTTTTCAGATCCTTTTCATTATAATATGAGTGGATTGACAATTGAGCATGATGGAGTTGATGTGTACACAGAAAAACAATCACTTGAAGAACGTACAGCTACGGTAGGCTCAAGGTTTAGCGAATTAAAAAGTTCAACCGGATACAAAGCATTTAATATCTATTCAAAAACCGAAATTTTTTTAGTTCCCAGGTACGTTGTAGCCGAAATTAGAAAAAATTCAGTAGCTGAAAAATCTGGTATTTTAAAAGGTGATGAAATAACCAAATATAATGGTAGACCTATTCATAAGTACAAATTACAAGAACTCAATACGCTTTTCTCTTCAGAAGAAGGAAAAAGAATTAACCTTGAAATTTTACGAAATAATAGAAAGTTTAAGGTGAGTTTTCGCTTAGAAAAAGTATTATAATTTTAATCCAAATGTAAATACAAGTGAACTATCTGTAGTGTTTACCGCAGCACGATCTGTTAAGCCCACATTGTACAGTTGTTGTTGTCTATCTTGTTCAATCCAGCTGTATGAGAAATCAAAATAATACGATCCAAAGTTGTAGCCTGTACCCAGTGAAAAACTGGTTAAGTCATCAACTATTTCTTTATTTTTATAGGGGCTTTCTTCAAAACGATACCCTGCGCGTAAGCTCAAATTTTCAATACGATATTCCCCGCCAATACGGTATGTAGATGCTGCGGTAAGTGTGTTGTTGATATTTGAATTTAATGCAGAAAAACTAGGGTCTGAAGTAGGCTTAAAAGTGATTTCAGAAAAATCCTTGTACGAATAATTAAAGCTAATTAAACCGTCTTTACCAAAAATATAAGCAGCACTGGCCGTTACTTTTCCGGGAGTGCGAAGGGTGTAATCTTCATAAATATTTAAAATTCGCGGATCAATTATTGCCGTATTTGTTTGACCTTCAATGGTACGTTGCGTTTCAAGATATTGTGAAGTTTCTTCTGAAATAGTATACCAAGTTGGTGTGTCATACGTAAGCCCTAAGCGTAGGTAATCTGCAACTTTGGCGATACCACCTAGCTGAGCTGAAAATCCAGAACCTAACACCGAAAGGTTGTTTTGAAATCCAATTTGATTTACCGTACTACCTTGGTTGTTATTGGTTTCGTATAAAAAAGTGCTTTGTTGATAATCAATTACGTGAGAGTTTAGATTAATTCCGAAGTAATAATCATCTGTAAATTGAGTAGCTAAATTTAAGGTGTATTTTCCGCTGTAACCTTCACTTAAAAAAGTATATTCTTGATTAAAATTACCAGAACCTACGTTTGAAGTATATTGTGTGTTATTTGAATTTTCTGGATCAACCGGGTCAAATATAAATCCTTGATATCCTAAAAATGCATTTTGAGCAGCAACTCCTTGATTTTGTCCTAAAAAGCTGTACAAATCTGAAATGGTTTCATTACCCTGTAGTTGCAATGAGTTTAAAGGAATACCTTGTGCTTGCTGAAGAAAGAAGTTTGATATAGATGTGTTTCCGTTTCCGGCTATAAAAAGTTCATTGTCAAAACTTTGATTGTTGTTATACCCAACACCCAATGTAAATTTTTTCCAAAGAGAGTTTTCGTCTGCGTTGTCAAAAACAAACACTCCTCCGGCTTGATTAAGGTTGATGTCGTTTTCGAGACTTCCGGTAAGGGTACCGAAGTAAGACGCTTCATTTTCACGATCTAAAAAACGAGCAGAAACGCTGGCTTCATTACGTAAAAAAACAGCACTACCAGCCGGATTAATAGCCATTGCTGATAAGTCACCACCTAGGGCTCCAAATGCTCCACTTAGAGCGTTAAATCTAGCAGTACCAGTTATATTGTCTTGAGAATATCGTAGGCCATCAACTATTCCTTGGGCGTACAGTGTGCCCATAGAAAGGGCTAGTATGAGGAAGAAAAAAACTCTTTTCATAGCAATGTAATTTTTTGTTTGTTGTTTGATTTATCCGCGTCCGCCACCTCGGCTGCTGCTTCCGCCGCTGCTTCGTCTACTTCCTGAACTCGAAGAACTTGATCTTCTTGAACTATTAAAGTTGCTGGATGAATTTCTAGAACTTCTAGATGAAGGCGAGTAAGATCGTGTTCTTCTAGAATTAGAGTTGCTTCTACGTACCGATTGAGTATTACTTCTTCTTACTGAGTTGTTATTTGACCTGCTAAAAGTGCTGTTTCTTCGCACAGATGATCTTTTAGACCGTGCATTGTTTCTAGCTTCAACACGTCTTCTAAGTTCAGATCTTGAATAGGAAGTTCGGCTTCTGTCTGTTCTGCTATCAACATTTGATCTACCGCGAGAATTAACAGTTCTTCCATAATCTGTATTTCTTCTGCCTCGGTTATAAGAAACGCCATCATAATAATGGTTTCCGTAATAACCTCCGTAAGCATAATGGTGGTTATAGTAGTATGGGAAATAGCCACCATAGCCGTAGTGGAATGGGTAGCCCCAACCGTAATAACCGTAGAAAGGATGTCCCCAGCCTATGCTCCATGACCAATAAGGGCTATAAAAGCTGTATGGATACCCCCAAAAACTATTGTAACCCCAATAAGGACTATTCCAATAGCCAAAGTTAAATCCACTGTTATTATAAATATTTACTGTAACTTCTTCAGAATTACTACCCCAAGGTCCATATCCATCTTCATAAGAACCTCTTTCCTCGATAACGATATTTCCTTCATCATCTAGGTATTCTGATGTGGTATAGGCTTCAATATCTGTAAAAACCAAATCTTCGTCTTCAGGAATGTCTTGAAGTTCGTTTGCCTTGGTATTAAAGTATTGTTTGTAATAATTCCCTCTTTCACTACTGGTTTCTTCTTCAACAGCAACAGCATCTTGATTAGAATCGTAAATTCCATCACTATCTGAATATCCTGTGTTGTATGTTCCGCAAGAAGTGAGTAAAAGAGCTACAAATCCCATGAAGAAATACGGGAGGTGAAATTTTTTTGTGGTATATATTGGTTGCATAACTGCTATTTATTTTAATTGTTGAACATCTTAAAAATAACTAGTTTTGTCGAGATAAACGAAAACAACTAATTATTTAACACTACAGGCACAAATGCTGTGCCAAACTACCGTATATGGCAAAGAACTTAACAAAAAGAGCTGAAGATTATTCAAAATGGTATAATGAGTTGGTTATCAAGGCAGACCTTGCTGAAAACTCAGGCGTTCGAGGTTGTATGGTAATCAAACCTTACGGTTTCGGAATTTGGGAAAAAATGCAAGCTGAGTTGGATAGAATGTTTAAAGAAACTGGGCATCAAAATGCATATTTTCCACTTTTTATTCCAAAATCTTATTTCAGTAAAGAAGCAAGTCATGTGGATGGTTTTGCCAAAGAATGTGCTGTAGTGACTCATTATCGTTTAAAAAATGATGAAGATGGTAATGGTATTGTTGTAGATCCTGAAGCTAAACTGGAAGAAGAATTAATTGTTCGTCCTACTTCTGAAACTATTATTTGGGATACCTATAGAAAGTGGGTGCAGTCGTATCGTGATTTACCTATTTTGGTAAATCAATGGGCTAACGTAGTGCGGTGGGAAATGCGTACACGTCTTTTTTTACGCACTGCAGAATTTTTATGGCAAGAAGGACATACCGCTCACGCAACCAAAGATGAAGCTATTGCAGAGGCAGAACAAATGATGAATGTATATGCAGATTTTGTTGAAAATTACATGGCAGTTCCGGTTGTAAAAGGGCTTAAAACTGAAAGTGAACGCTTTGCAGGAGCTCTAGAAACCTATTGTATTGAAGCATTAATGCAAGATGGAAAAGCATTACAAGCTGGTACATCACACTTTTTAGGTCAAAACTTTGCAAAAGCTTTTGATGTAAAATTTGCTTCAAAAGAAGGAAAACAAGAATATGTTTGGGCAACTTCCTGGGGCGTTTCTACTCGATTAATGGGAGCTTTAATTATGACGCATAGTGATGATAATGGCTTGGTGTTACCGCCCAAATTAGCGCCAGATCAAGTGGTAATTGTTCCTATATACAGAAATGATGAGCAATTTGAGGCAGTAAGTAAAGTTGCTGTAGAATTACAAGCTCAATTACGTGAAGCAGGTATTCGAGTAAAATTTGACAATCGAGATACGCACAAACCAGGGTGGAAGTTTAATGAATACGAATTAAAAGGAGTGCCTGTTCGTATAGCTATTGGTCCCAAAGATGTTGAAAAAGGAACTGTAGAATTAGCAAGGCGTGATACTTTGACTAAGGAGTTTGTTAATCAAGATGAGGTTGTGACTACTGTACAAGGTTTGATGACCGAAATTCAAGAGAATCTTTATAAAAAAGCAGTTGATTATAGGGCAGAACACACCACCGAGGTAAATAGCTATGAAGAATTTAAAGAAGTAATAGAAAATAAAGGTGGGTTTGTCTCAGCACATTGGGATGGTACTTCTGAAACTGAAGAAAAAATTAAAAATGAAACCAAAGCAACCATACGTTGTATACCTTTGGATGGCAAAAAAGAAGCAGGAAGCTGTATTATTACAGGAAAACCTTCTTCTGCAAGAGTCTTATTTGCAAAGGCTTATTAATTTTTTTTAAAAAAGTTTAAAAACTGTTTGCAGAATTGAAAATGTGTTGTATTTTTGCATCCGCAATTGAAAAACAATTGGCCCGTTCGTCTAGGGGTTAGGACGCCAGGTTTTCATCCTGGTAACAGGGGTTCGATTCCCCTACGGGCTACAAATTAAAGAAATGAATTATGGCGAATCACAAGTCAGCTTTAAAGAGAATTAGAAATAGCGAAACAAAGCGCTTACGTAATCGTTACCAACACAAAACGACACGTAATGCAATTAAAAAGCTTAAAGAAGCATCAAGCAAGAAAGAAGCTGAAAAGTTATTTCCTGAGGTAATGTCTATGATTGATAAATTAGCTAAGAACAACATTATTCACACGAATAAGGCTTCTAATTTAAAGTCTCAGATCTCAAGACATATGGCTGCGCTATAAGTTTGAAGATTTCTTAAAAATTTAAAACTCCTTCAGAAATTTGAAGGAGTTTTTTTTATGTTTATTTTTAAATATTCTTAAATAGAAAAAGGTACCAAAGCACTGTAATCGCCACCGTTTCTTGCGATATCGCGAACTATAGATGATGATATATATGAAACAGCTGGAGATGCTAATAAAAACAAGCTTTCAACATCCATAACCTTGGCGTTGGCTTGCGCTATGGTTTGTTCATATGTAAAATCTGCTGTGTTACGTAAACCACGTAATATAAATTGAGCGTTTTCTGCCTTGCAAAAATCTGCCGTGAGCCCAGTATACGTTTTTACCTGTACAGATTCATACTCGTTAAAAGCTGTTTCAATAAAGTGTTTTCGTTCTTCTAGCGAGAACATATATTTTTTTTGAGCATTGACGCCTATGGCGATAATGATTTCGTCAAAGAGAGGTAACGCACGTTTTATTATATCTACATGACCTAGTGTTATAGGGTCAAAAGAACCTGGAAATACTGCACGTTTTGTCATGATATTGATTTTTTTTTTAAATTTTAATTCAAAGTGTCTTCTACCAAAATACTAAAAAATTCTGTAAGAGACATTCCGGTTTCTCGTACTTGCTTAGGGACAATGCTTTCTTTTGATAAACCGGGATTTGAATTGGTTTCTATAAAATAAGGCTTTCCTTTTTGAATAATAAAATCACTTCTAGAAACACCGTTCATATTTAATACTTGGTATATTTTTTTGGCTTCGGCCTGTATTTTTTGCGTTTCTTTTTCGCTTATTCGAGCCGGTGTTATTTCTTCTGAGGCTCCTAAGTACTTTGCTTCATAATCAAAAAACTCATTTTTTGAAACTATTTCGGTGGTGGGTAAAGCGATGATTTCGCCTTTATGTTTATAAACACCTACTTGTACTTCTGGACCTATTAGAGCGGTTTCAATCAATACTTCATTGTCTTCTTGAAACGCTTTTTCAATGGCAGGAATTAATGCGTCCATTTCTTTTACTTTGCTTACACCAAAACTGGACCCTGCTCGATTGGGTTTTACAAAGCAAGGTAGCCCTACTTTTTTGATGATTTCTTCCTTATCAATTGTAGTTCCTTTATTAACGTAATATGAGTTGGCGCAGTTAATTCCGAAGCCTTTTAATACAGATAAACAATCTCTTTTATTAAAGGTTAAGGCTGCTTGATAGTAACCGGCGCTGGTTTGCGGAACACCTACTAATCGTAAGTAAGCTTGTAGTTGACCATCCTCACCGGGTGTACCGTGAATACAATTAAAAACACAATCTGGTTTAATAGTTTTACCATCCTTTTCAAAGCTAAAATCTTCTTTATTTATAGGGGCTTTTGTGCCGTTTTCTGAAACGTAAAACCAGCCTTCTTCTAATATATGAATAGGATAGGCGTGATATTTTTCTTTGTCTAAATATTCACAAACCATTGCTCCACTTTGCAATGAAATTTCAAATTCGCTAGAATAACCGCCCATTGCAACAGCTACATGTTTTTTTGTCATACCAAATGTTTAAAAGTAACGTTTAACAAAAATATCACTAATCCACAGAAAGATACTAACTTTGGTTTGTTATTTTTGCGTATCAACTTATAATCTATGACATTTTTCAGATTCCTCTTTACCAAAGCATTTTTAAAGCAATTGCTGTTAGCTGTTTTGGCATTAATTGTATTAAGTTTTTTGATTATGTGGTGGCTTAAATCTACCACCAATCATGGACAGAAAATAGAAGTTCCTAGCTTAAGTAAGCTTTCACTTGATGTAGTTGAAGATAAACTTGGTGAGCTTGATTTGCGATATGAAATATTAGATTCTGCAAATTACAACCCTGACTATCCTAAGTTTTCAGTAATTGAACAAATTCCGAAAGCTGGAAAATATGTAAAAGAAGATCGGAAAATTTATTTGTATTTAAACCCGTCAGGATATCGAAAAATACAAGTTCCGGATGTAATAGGAAGAACACGAAGACAAGCAGAACCTACGTTACTTGCTATGGGCTTTGAAATAGGAAAAGTAAGTTATCGCCCAGACATAAGTGATCAAGTAAAAGAAATGCGATACAAAGGAGAAAAACTTGAGCCCGGGACAAAAATTCAAAAAACGGCAGTTATTGATCTAATTGTTGGTGATGAATCACTCAATAGGGTACAACAGGAAAATGATAATGACGAGGAAGAACAACCAAATGAAAATGAAGCCAATGAGCAATAATACTGCTTCAGAAAATACAGAAGATTCAGGTAATGACGATTTATATGAACATTATCGATATGTAGCCGATAAAGGTCAACAACCACTTCGAGTTGATAAATTTTTAATGAATCGCATTGAAAATGCTACGCGAAATAAAATACAAAAAGCTGCAAAAGATGGTAACATTCACGTCAATGACGCTTCGGTAAAACAAAATTACAAAGTAAAGCCCGGTGATGTAGTTACTGTTCTTTTTGAACATCCGCCTTATGAAAACTTATTAGTTCCTGAAGATATTCCTATCGATATTGTATATGAAGATGATTCGGTACTGGTAGTAAATAAAAAAGCCGGTATGGTTGTGCATCCCGGTCACGGAAATTACACAGGTACATTAATTAATGCACTTACGTTTCATTTTGATAATTTACCAAACAATAGTAGCAACCGTCCGGGGCTTGTACATAGAATTGATAAAGATACTAGCGGATTGCTTGTAATCGCTAAAACGGAAGAAGCGATGGCACATTTGTCTAAGCAATTTTTTAATAAAACTACCGAGCGTGAATATATAGCCCTTGTTTGGGGAAATATACAAGAAGAATCTGGTACTATTGAGGGTAACATTGGCAGACACCCCAAAAACAGACTCCAAAACACAGTTTTTGAAGATGACGAACTTGAAGAAAGAAGCAAGCATGCTGTCACACATTTTGAAGTAATAGAACGGTTGGGGTATGTTACATTAATTTCTTGCCGCTTAGAAACCGGAAGAACCCATCAAATTAGGGTTCATTTAAAACATATAGGTCACACCTTGTTTAATGATGAGCGTTACGGTGGAGATAAAATATTAAAAGGAACCACATTTAGTAAATACAAACAGTTTGTAGAAAATTGTTTCAAAGTATTGCCAAGACAAGCTTTGCATGCTCGCACTCTTGGATTTGTACATCCCGTAACTGGTGAGCAAAAAAGATTTGAATCGCCTATACCTAAAGATATAGAAGAATGTCTTGAAAAATGGCGCAATTATTCAAAACACGTTATTGAATAAAAAAAATCCGAAGATTAACTTCGGATTTTTTTTGTGGTTACCTTATTGTTTAATCCATTTACCGGTATACATTTTAGTTCCGCTGGAAATGGTTATGAGATACAGTCCGCTGCTTAATTTCTTAAAATCATATGCTAGCATTTCATTTTCTGAAATATTTCTTTGTTCAGAAAAAACACGTTTTCCGTCAAGGGTAAAAAGTGTAATTGTTGCATTTTGTAAAGATTTAGGTAGTCTCATCTGTAAAGTTCCGTCAGATGGATTTGGACTCAATTCTATAGAAACATTGGTAAATTCTTCAATTCCGGTTATAATGTCGCCATCCAAAAGGCCGTCTCTAGAGTTATTTCCTTTATATCCATTACTTTTAATTTTACTTTCATCATAAGGAACATTTAGATTGTACGTAGTTACATATGATGAATCAACTCCTTGACCAAAAGTTTGAGTATACGAATTTGCGGTAAGATCCATCATGCCATCATCATCTACATCACCTAATACCGCACCGTTTAAAAATGTAAAACCACGAGGACGTAAAGGGAAGCCATCCAATTCACCACTTCCGTCTGTAGAATACGCATGAATGTAACCATCGCCTTCTGCGTCAGTCAATGTGCTAGGAAATATAATGTCTAAAACTCCATCGTCATTAATATCTGCTACGGTCATAACTCCTTCTGTACCTCCATATTTTGAAATAGGAAAATTATCTAAATTATCTCCATCTGGTGTTAATCCATAAACCACGTCTAGCGGAGTGCCATCGTTGCTAGTATTACGGTCAGACATAAAAATTTCATAAGAAGCATCGCCATCAATATCCACAACAGTTGGGGGAGAATAAGTCCATCCAGCCAATGGGATTGGCCACCCAGGGTAGTAGGTAGCATCGTGATTTAAAACGTAAAAACCGGGAGCATCACCATGATTGGTTCCTATAATTTCTAAATCTTCATCACCATCTAAATCTGCCAAAATTGGCGATTGATATGAATATCTCACGGTAGGATCACTCAAAGGGAAATTTGGAAATAATTGACCTTGGTTATCATAAATACGCATTCCCGTTGAAGATGTGGCAATAACAACATCGTTATTTCCATCATTATCAACATCTCCTATAGAAGGTGTAAATGCGGGAGTTGCATCAACTTGTACAGGCCAATTACTGTTAATAGGTGTTCCGTCAATATTAATTGCGTGTACATATCCTTCTGCGCTACCTGCACGTTCACAAGTGACAATATCAAAGGTTCCATTATTGTCAACATCGGCTATGGCAGGAGCATTGATCATCCAGTGGTCGTCAAAATTTAAAGGCCACCCCGGAAAATCATTACCTTCATTATCTGTAAGGTAAACACGGCCTACAGTTGTTGGGTATCCTGTATTTACTACTATTTCTAGATTTCCGTCTTGAGTGATATCTACAACGGTTGGCGGAAGTAAAATAGGACCTAACACAGTTTTTTCCCAAAGAATAGTACCGTCACCTTCTAGTGCGTACAAGGTGGTGTCAATTCCGTAGAGAATTTCATCAACGCCATCATTATCTATATCGGCCAAAGTGGCACCTCTAGAGTTTTTAATGGTTGGATTTGCAGGTCTTCCGAAGGAAAATAATTTATCTGCTTGTTGCTTGTTTTGCACTTGTTCTATAGGTAGTGCTATATTTTCAACTTGAATAGTCCCGTCTTCGTTTAAAGAAGCTTTTTTTCCAATTTGAGTTTGAGCCATAAATGGTAAACTCGTTAACATCATTGCGCTGATGAGGAGTACTTGTTTTTTCATGTAAATTGATTTAAAAGTTGTTTGGTTTTAAAACTATTCACAAGACTGAATATTATTTGTTAATAATTTACTAAAGAATTAACTATTGTGTTAAATTAACTATATCATAAAAGTTGATAGGAGCATAGATTTTATAAAATGGAATACTTTTGATTCGTGTTTTTTTCAGTTAATTTTATAGAAAAATTATCGATATGAAAATAGTTGTATCTCCAGCAAAGACTTTAGATTACGAAAGTAAATTACCTACAAATAAAGCCACAAAACCACATTTTATTGATGAAGCTGAAACATTAAATAAAAAGCTTGAAAGAAAAACCAAAAAAGAAATTGGTAAACTTATGAGCATTAGCGATAAGTTAGCCGATTTAAATTACCAGCGATACAAAGAATTTACTACACCTTTTACCAAGAAAAATGCTCGTCCGGCTGTGTATGCTTTTGCCGGCGATGTTTATAATGGGCTTGACGCATATACTATTGAAGAAAATAAAATTGACAGATTGCAAAATACATTACGCATTCTTTCTGGTATGTATGGTGTTTTAAAACCTTTAGATTTAATACAACCGTACCGGTTGGAAATGGGAACCAACCTAAAAATTCAGAATCATAAAAACTTGTATGAATTTTGGGGTGATTCTTTGACTGAATTTTTAAATTCTGAAATGAAAAAAGATGAACTATTTATCAATCTAGCGAGTAACGAATATTTTAAAGCAATTAATACAGATGCTTTGAAGGCGCCAGTAATAGCTCCCATCTTTAAAGATTTTAAAAATGGAAAATTAAAAGTAATTGCATTTTATGCAAAAAAAGCTCGAGGAAGCATGGTTCGTTATATAATTGACAATGAGGTAGAGACACTTGATGATTTAAAAGGTTTTGATTATGATGGATATGCTTACAGTGAAGAATATACAGAAACTAGTAACGAACCCGTGTTTATTCGTTAATGTTTAAACACACACACCCATATAAGCCATTTATTCCGAAAAATACTTCTAAGTTAATAGTAGGTACATTACCACCACCAAGATTTACCACCGGCGATCTTAAACCCGGCGATGTTGACTTTTGCTATGGAAGTCGAGACGGTCAATTATGGAATATTTTGGACCAAATCTATGGATTAAACCTCTCTTTTGAAACAACAACAAAAGCTATTGAGGAACGAAAAACTTTTTTGCGAAATCACAAGATAGGAATTTGTGATATGGTATCGGTTGCATATAGGGAAAAGGTAGATGCTTCAGATATTGGAATGCAGAAAGCTGTTTTAAGAGATTTGGTTAAAATACTTCAGCAGCACCCTTCAATACATACGGTTTTATTCACCGGTGGAAATAGTAAAAATGGTCCCGAATACTTCTTCAGAAAAAATTTAAAAACATATAATCGTAGCTTACAACGTATCAAAAACGAAGTGCCGAGAGAACATGAATTTTTACTTCCTAATAGTTCTCGTAAAGTTAAAACCGTTTCTTTAATTGCTCCATCTGGAGCGGCCAATAGAGCTGTAGGTAGTTTAAAGGGGTACAAGCAGATGAAAGCTGAAAATCCTTCTTTAAATACTATAGATTTTAGGGTAATTCAGTATACTCCATATTTTATAAATTAATTTTTGAAACAGACTGAAATAACACTTCTTAATACGTTAAATGGTTGTGGTTTTTTGAAAGGCTAATGTTTCTAAATGTTAAAATTTCAGTTTATTATAAATTAAGTACAAAAAGCTTAGTGTTTAGTAGGTTATTAATTTACAGAATATTACGTGTGTTTTGAACACTGAGTATTGATTATTTCACAAGTTTTCTGAATTTGATAGTTTTTCTATTAACATAAATTATAGGTATATTAACGCCGTATTAACTATTAAATTAAATTTTAGAATTCTTATGAAAAAAATTACATTAGTAATGGCATTCATAGCTTCCACATTTTTGTGGCAAATGAATGCACAGACTGAAATTACACAGCAGGATGGTACTCTTACTGCCTGTTCTGATTTTCAAGATGGCGACATCTTTACAGACAGCGGCGGTAGTAGTGGTAGTTATGCTGTAAACGAAAACTCAACCTTAGAATTAGTAGCTCAACCAGGTGAAACTGTAACAGTTACTTTTACTTCTTTTTCAACAGAGAAAGCTGCTTCTGGTGCTGGCGATTGTTATGACTTTTTAATTGTTTCTGGTGATGCTGGAGGCGGTGACGGTACATATGCTGGAGACGACAATGATGTTGCCGGTGATTGTACTGATGCTACAGACCCAGCTGGTAACCCTACATTAGGGCCTTTTACTTCGGCACCTGGTGGAACATTAAGTTTTAACTTCCAATCTGATGGATCAATAGTTCAAGCTGGTTGGGAAGCGACTATATCGCTTTCAACAGCATGTCCTGTTACAGGAAACCCTCCTGTAATAGCTTGTCCTAATGATATTATGGCAGATACAGATCCAGGACAATGTGGAGCAATAGTAAACTTTGCTGATGCAATTGCTATTGACCCTGATGGAGATACTGTAACTGTAACTCAAACTGCAGGTCCTGCTAGTGGAAGTGAATTTCCAACTGGAGATACTATTGTAGAATTTACTGCTGATGACGGTAATGGTAACACTGATGTTTGTAGCTTTACTGTAACAGTAACTGATATGGAATTGCCAGAAGCGCTTTGTCAAAGCATTACGCTTGACTTAATGGGTGGTTCTTCAGTATCTATTACACCAGCAGATATTGATAACGGTTCTACAGATAACTGCGGAATTGTAGATTACTCTTTAGATATGGATACATTTACGTGTGCTAACGTAGGTGAAAATACAGTTACATTAACTGTGACTGATGATGAAGGAAACATTGATACGTGTACTGCTACAGTAACTGTTGAAGACAACACTGCACCAGAAATTACATGTATAGGTGAGCCTGCTATATTTAATATTCTTGAAGAATTTGAAGGAGCAACTATCCCAGCTGGATGGACAACTGTACTTGAGTCTGGAACTCAAGACTGGACATTTGGTTCTGGTGTAATGCCTCTTGGAGATCCTTTCCCAACCAACGCTGCTATTTTTGATGACGATGCAGCAGGAAGTGGAGAAGTAAACCTTGCTAGATTGCTTTCTCCTACATATGATATTTCTACAGCTGTATCAGCAGACGTTTCTTTTGATTATGCTATTCAAGACTTTGTAGGTGCTGGTACTTTCTTAGTTGAAGCTTGGGACGGATCTGCTTGGCAAGAAGTTCTTTTCATTGACGAGCAAGACGTTGACCCAACTAATTCTGGAGTGATAGATATGATGCCATATGCAAACCCAGATTTCCAAGTACGCTTCACATATGATGATGAAGGTGACTGGGCTTGGGGAGCAGGAGTTGATAACTTTGCTCTTAACTATGAATTAGCTTCAACTCAACCATTAGAGGTTGCTTTAGATGCTGACGGAAACGCAACAATCCCTGCTTCTGATCTTATTCAAACTGTTACTGAATCGTGTGGATATCAAGTTACAATTGGAGGACCAGCTACTGGCGGTGGATCAACAACTGAAACATTAGAAACTACTTTTGCAGGAGGGAATGGTCTTGACGGAAACATGTTTGATATTGTAGCTATTAACGAAGTTACAATCAACTCTTTTGACGTAAACCTAGACACAGGAATTACAGATGATATTGAAGTATATTATAAGTCTGGATCTTGGGAAGGTTTTGAAGAAGATCCAAGTGCTTGGACTTTATTAGCTACAGCAAATGTTACATCTGCTGGTGACGGAGTTCCAACACCATTAAACTTAACTTTGGGTCAAACAATTGCAGCTGGAGAAACAGGAGCATTCTATGTTACTACAACTGCAGGAGGAATAAATTATACTAACGGATCAGCAAATGGAACGGTATTCGCTTCAGATGCTAATATCGAGTTCTTAGAAGGTTCAGGTAAATCTTATCCTTTCGGAAGTTCTACGTTTGATGCTCGTGTTTTCAACGGAAATATCATTTATGAAGTAGGACCACAAATAGACAACGATGTGAATTTTGACTGTTCTATGTTAGGTGAAAACCAAATAGAGGTGTTTGTTACTGATGACAGCGGAAACTTCTCTTCTTGTGTTGCTACTGTAAATGTAATCGATGTTACTGCACCAATTATTACATGTGCAGGTAACCCTGGTCCAGTATCAGTTCTTGAAGAGTTTGAAGATTCTTCAATTCCATCTGGATGGACTACAGTTATTGAAGCTGGAGTAGCAGATTGGACATTTGGTTCAGGAGATATGCCAATAGGAGATGACTTCCCTTCAAATGCAGTTATATTTGATGATGATGAAGCTGGAAATGGTGAAGTAAACCTTGTAAGATTACTTTCTCCTACCTACAACATCAGTGGTTCAAATACAGCTTCTATTTCTTTTGATTATGCTTTTCAAGAAGTAGCTAGTGGTGAAACACTTTCAGTAGAAGTTTGGGACGGAGCAGCATGGCAAGAAATCTTGTTAGTTGATGTCGATACAGACTTAACAAATACAGGAGCAATTGATATGTTACCTTACTTAAATAACGACTTCCAAGTACGTTTCACGTATGATGACGCCGGAGCTTGGGGTTGGGGAGCTGGAATTGATAACTTCCAGTTAGACTATGAAGTAACTGATATTACACCAATCGATATTCCACTTGGTCCTGATGGAACAGCTACCATCGATCCTAATAGTTTAATACAAGGTGTTGATGAAGCTTGTGGAATTTCAACAGTAGCTTCAGATATTACTGAAGTAAGTTGTGCAGACATAGGTACACCAATGACAATTACAATTTTTGCTAGTGATGCAAGTGGAAACATTGCTTCTTGTACTGCTGAAATCAATGTAGTTGATACTATTGCACCTGAAATTACTTGTCCTGAAGACCAAACAGTTGATCCGGGCGAAGGCAACTTATTCTACGAAGTGCCAGATTATTTTGCACTAGGAGAAGGTTTTGCAGTAGATAACTGTACAGATCCTGTGACTATTACGTCTCAAGATCCAGCTCCAGGTGAATTAATTGCAGATGGTGAGTACACAGTTACTTTAACTGCTGAAGATGAGTATGGAAACGTTGGTACGTGTACCTTCCAATTAACAGTTGAAAGCGTATTAGGTGTTGATGATTCTCAACTTAGCTCTGCAGTAGCTATGTATCCTAACCCAGCATCTAGTCAAGTTACTATTTCAAACAAATCAAATATCGCATTGCAAAATGCTGTTATTTATGATGTTAACGGTAAGTTGATTAGCCAACACGACCTTCGCAATATGCAAGGAGAGCAGGTAATTGATGTATCTGCATTGGCAACTGGCGTATATATGGTACAAATTGTTAGTGATAAATCAAGCGTTACAAAACGATTGATTAAGGAATAATAATTCCATAATAACCAACCAAAGTAAAACCCCTTCTCAATTTTGAGAAGGGGTTTTCATTTTAGTAGTAGATGTAATAAAGGTTATTTATTTTTTGAACCCTTAACGGTTTTGGGTTTAATTTTAAATTTTCCGCGTTTAGGTCTTAATTTGCCATAGCTTCCTATTGCTATTTTTCCGCGTTTTGTTTTTTTGTCACCTTTACCCATTACTCTTTATTCTGTTGTTCTTTGATAGTTTTCTCATCAATATCTACCTCATTAGTCTTCTGGTTGGTATTTCCAGTAGGATTGGTAGGGTTTTTTTGTTCTTCTTTTCGTTCAAACTTCTTAGCCATAATATTCAAAATTTTAAATTCTTGAATAAGTTAGATATTCCGAATCAAAATTTTTATTAATGGCCTACTAAAGTATGGTTAAAATTATTTGAATTGCTTTACAAACGAAGGAATACCTTGTAAACCTTCTTTTGATAGCATAGATATAAATGCACTTCCTATGATGGCTCCCTTTGCTTTACTTGTTGCTTTTAAAAAGGTTTCTGAATTGTTAATACCAAAACCAACTAGTTGTTGACTTTTTAATTGTAAACCTTCAATTTTATTAAAGTATGATTCTTGCTTTTCTGAAAAACCAGAGGTGCCTCCTGTAGTACTAGCGCTACTCACCATATAAATAAATTCTTTTGAGGCTTTATCAATGTCGTGAATTCTCTCTATTGAAGTTTGTGGAGTAATTAAAAATATAACCGCAAGATTATGTTTTTCAAACAATTGCTTATAGTGTAAATTGTATTCTTCTAAGGGTAAGTCTGGTAAAATTAGCCCATCGATACCTATTTCTGCACATTTTTCACAAAAAGCTTCTACACCATATTGTAAAATAGGATTAAAATACCCCATAATGATTAAAGGTATAGAAATGTGATCGCGAACATTCTGTAGTTGATCAAATAAAACTGATGTACTCATACCATTTTTTAGGGCTTCAGTTGAGCTTGCTTGTATGGTGGGGCCATCGGCCAAAGGATCGCTAAAGGGTAGACCTATTTCAACTAGATCAACACCGTTTTCTTCTAGTGATTTTAATACCGGAATAGTGTCTTCTAGATTTGGATATCCGGCAGTAAAATAAATAGATAGTATTTTTTTATCTTGTTGTAATGTTTCTTGTAAACGTCTCATTATAAGTTGAAATAATCTATGTAAGTATTTAAATCTTTATCGCCGCGACCACTTAAGTTGATAACTGTAATCGCATCTTTTTTAAAGTTTTTATGTTTAAAAACAGCTAGTGCGTGACTAGTTTCTATAGCAGGAATAATCCCTTCTAGTTTGCTTAACTCTAGTCCAGCTTCCATAGCTTCACTATCGGTGATAGATATAAATTCACCACGGCCGCTAGTAAATAAATGTGCGTGCATGGGGCCAACTCCTGGATAATCCAATCCTGCAGATATTGAGTAAGGTTCGGTAATTTGACCGTCTGTAGTTTGCATAAGTAATGTTTTGCTTCCGTGAATAATACCGGTTTTTCCTAATGCTGAAGTAGCAGCACTCTCACCACTATTAATGCCTTTGCCAGCAGCTTCCACAGCAATAATGCCTACATCTTCAGTATCGAGATAGTGGTAGTAAGCTCCTGCAGCATTACTTCCACCACCCACACAGGCAATAATGTAATTTGGATTTTCAGTCCCTTCTTTTTCTAATAATTGCGTTTTTATTTCTTCAGAAATTACACTTTGAAACCGTGCTACCATATCTGGATAAGGATGAGGGCCTACAACGCTACCAATTATGTAATGTGTGTCAGTTGGATTGTTAATCCAATCCCGAATAGCTTCATTAGTAGCGTCTTTTAATGTTTTGCTACCGCTAGTGGCAGGTATAACAGTTGCACCGAGCATTTTCATACGTGCTACATTGGGCGCTTGTCGTTCAATATCAATTGCACCCATATACACTATACATTTTATCCCCATGAGGGCACAAACTGTTGCTGTTGCCACTCCGTGTTGGCCGGCACCGGTTTCAGCAATGATTCGGTTTTTCCCCAAACGCTTAGCTAATAAAATTTGCCCAATGGTATTGTTAACTTTGTGTGCGCCAGTATGACATAAGTCTTCTCGTTTTAAATAAATTTTGGTATTATACTTAGAAGAAAGACGCTCAGCGAAATATAAAGGTGTGGGTCTGCCCACATAGTCCTTTAAAAGTTGCTTAAATTCTGACTGAAAACTTTCTTCCTGCATCACAGCTAGATGTTGTTGACGCAATTCTTCTACGTTGGGATAAAGCATTTCAGGAATGTAGGCCCCGCCAAAATCACCATAATAGCCTCGCTCGTTTACGTGATAACTCATAATTTTGATTGTATTATATTCAGTTCGTTTATAAACTGTTGTAATCTAATTGTATTTTTTAATCCGGGTTGTTCTTCAAATTTACTATTTACATCAATTGCAATAATTGGTAATGTAGTAGAAAGTATTTCAGAAAGTTGGTTTATTTCTGTTATTCCAATTCCGCCACTTAAAACAAAAGGTTTTGTTGAAGTATACCCTTTTAAGATGCTCCAGTCAAATGTATAGCCATTGCCACCTTTATTTGCCCCTTTTGTATCAAATAAAAGGGCTGAAACATGAGGTTCATAAGCTGTAAGAACTGAAAAATCAAAAGAATCTTTAATGCCAAATACTTTCCAAATGTCACATTCAATGTCTTTTAAATTTGATAAACTTTGACAAAATGAAGCCGATTCATCGCCGTGTAATTGAATGACATCCAGTTTGTGTTTTTTTACTGTTTTTACGATTTCAGAAATAGAAGCATTAACAAAAACTCCTACCTTTTTAATTTGTGAAGGTATTGAAGGTATATTTCCATCAAAATGCCTAGGAGATTTTTTATAAAAAATAAATCCCAGATACTCGGGTTGTAATGCAGCAACCTCTTGTGTGTTGGCTTTCATGCCACAAATTTTTAATGCTACTTTTTTCATTACAATCGATCGATAAATTTTTTAGCACTGGCTCCCGGGTTTTTAGTTTTCATAAAAGTTTCGCCAATTAAAAAACCTTTGTACCCATAGGTTTGTAGCGTATGAATTGTATCTCTATCGCTAATACCACTTTCTGAAATTTTTACAAAATCATCAGGAATTTTTTCTGAAAGCTCTTTACTGATATCTGTAGAAACCTGAAACGTTTTTAAATTTCGGTTATTTACTCCTAGCATATCAACAGAAGGCAATAGTGACCTGTCAAGCTCTTCTTTGTTATGAACTTCAAGCAGCACCTCTAGTCCTAATTGCTTAGCAGTTTCTGAAAAGGTTTTTAATTGACTATCGCTCAATGCGGCAGCAATTAATAGAATAGCATCAGCGCCGTAAGCTTTTGCTTCAAAAATTTGATACGTATCTATGATAAATTCTTTTCGTAATAAAGGGGTAGCTACGCATTTTCTGGCTAAAGATAAGTCATCAAGTGAACCGCCAAAATAGTTGGTATCTGTCAATACTGAAATACCACAAACTCCCGCAGATTCATACCCCAAAACTACTTCGGGTAAAAGGACTTGGTCGTTTATAACCGACTTACTGGGCGACCTTCTTTTGTGCTCTGCAATAATGCCACTTTTTGAATTTTGTAATGCCCTAGCGAGTGATGCTCCCGTTCTTTCAAATCCTAAAGAGGTTTCCAATATTGAAATAGGAAACAATGCTTTTTTTGCTTCAACCTCTTTTATTTTATTCTGAATAATATGGTCTAAAATGGTCATGATGCAGCGCTTATTTTTTGAAGTTTTTTCAATACTTGTAAAGCCTTTTTTGAATGTAAAGCTTCCTTAGCTTGTTCAATACCAGAGTCAATACTACATTGTTTTACTACCGAAATTGCCATTCCAGCATTGGCACACACCACATTATTTTGTGCTTCAGTCCCGTTTCCTGAAATAATATTCTTAAAAATTTCAGCAGAAGAGACAACCGAATCACCTCCGTAAAGATCGGTTTCTTTAAGGGTTTGAAATCCAAAATCTTTTGGTTGCATCATTTTTTCTGAAGTATTTGAGATAACCTTTACAGGACCGGTTAATGAAATTTCATCATATCCATCCATAGCGTGTAAAACCGCATACTTTTTGGAGCTTTTTTGATATATATAGCCGTATAGTCGTGCTAATTCTAAATTAAAAACACCAACTAATTGATTTTTTGGAAATGCTGGATTTACCATAGGTCCTAGCATATTAAAAAAAGTTTTTACTGCTAAGTCTCTTCGTATAGGAGCCACTTGTTTCATTGCCGGATGAAATAAGGGGGCATGTAAAATACAAATTCCGGCTTCATCCAAGCTTCGTTTTAAAAAATCAGTATTGTTACTAAACTTGATGCCCAGTTGTTCCATCACATTACTACTTCCGCTTATGGAAGAAACGCCGTAGTTGCCGTGTTTTGTGACCAAAACTCCTGCACCGGCAGTAATGAATGATGATAATGTTGATATATTAAATGTGTTTTTGCTGTCACCGCCTGTGCCACACAGATCGATAGTGTTGTACTCATCTAGTGGCACTGAAATGCATAAATCTAGTAGAGCGTCTCTAAAACCTTCAAGTTCTTCTAGCGTGACGCTTCGCATCATAAACACGGTTAAAAATGATGCAATTTGACTTTGATTGAATTGTCCTTCACTAATGGCTACTAATACTTGTTTAGCCTCGTCCTTAGTGAGTTGCTCATGATTTATGAGCCTATTGAGAATATTTTTCATGATATGTGTTGTATAACGACTATTTAAAAACTTTGTGGTAAAGTTTTTAAATAGTTCTATACCTAGCTACTTGTTAAAAGTAAAGTATTTAAATTATTAAGAAAGTGAAAAGGTAGTGCCTTCTTTGCCGTCTTTAAGTTGTATCCCTACTTTTTGCAATTCATCACGTATGCGATCGCTTGTTGCAAAGTCTTTATTTGCTCGTGCTTGGTTTCTAAGCTCAATTAACAGCTCAATGGTTTCATTAAGTTTGTTTCCATCTTGAGTGTTATTTTCAGCAATGTCTACTAAACCTAAAACATCAAAAATAAAATCTTGCATAGTTTGTTGTAATAGTTGCAAGTCTTTTTCAGTAATTGTTTCAGTGTTGTCTAGCAAAGCATTAATAAACTTAGTAGCTTCAAACAATTGTGCAATAAGAATAGGACTATTAAAGTCGTCATTCATGGCATCATAACATGATTGACGCCATCGAGTTACATCAATACTGCTACTTTCAGAAGTTTTTACGCCACCAATAGCGCGATACGCATCCATTAAACGGTAAAACCCTTTTTCAGAAGCTTCTAGTGCTTCTTTTGAAAAATCTAAAATACTTCGATACTGTGCTTGGTACATAAAAAACTTAACCACAGTAGGAGGGAAGGGTTTATTAAAAATATCATTGTCACCGGTAAACATATCTTTTGGTAAAATAAAGTTTCCGGTAGATTTTGACATTTTTTTACCGTTAAGGGTAAGCATATTGGCGTGCACCCAATAATTTACGGGGTTTTGTCCGTTGGCAGCTTCAGCTTGAGCAATTTCACATTCGTGGTGTGGGAATTTTAAGTCCATACCACCTCCGTGAATATCAAATTGATTGCCTAAATATTTTGTACTCATCACAGTACATTCTAAATGCCAACCTGGGAAACCATCACTCCAAGGTGAAGGCCAGCGCATAATGTGTTGAGGCTCGGCTTTTTTCCAAAGGGCAAAGTCTTGAGGGTTTTTCTTATCACTTTGCGCTGCAAGTTCACGAGTGTTGGCAATCATATCTTCTAGCTTTCTACCACTTAAGATGCCGTATTGCTTGCTTTCATTATATTTCATAACATCAAAATAAACAGAACCGTTTTTTTCATAAGCGAATCCTTGTTTTATGATGTTTTCAACTATTTGAATTTGTTCTATAATATGCCCTGTGGCAGTGGGTTCAATACTTGGTGGGTGGGCATTAAAAGTATGCATGATGGTATGAAAATCCACTGTATATTTTTGAACCACTTCCATAGGCTCAAGTTGCTCGATGCGAGCTTTTTTCAAGATGGGATCATCACCACTTTCACCATCATTTTCAAGGTGACCGGCATCGGTAATGTTACGAACGTAACGAACTTTGTACCCAAGATGTTTTAGGTACCGAAAAACAAGATCAAAAGATAAAAAAGTACGACAATTACCTAAGTGAACATTACTGTAAACGGTTGGACCACATACGTACATACCAACAGCGCCTTCATTAATAGGTGTAAACTTCTCTTTTTTCTTAGAGATAGAATTGTAAATACTTAGTTCTTGTTGTTCGTAAAGTTTCATCTAAATGGGTGAAATTTTAATATAAATTGTAAAAGATAATTTTCTTAAAATTCGGTATCTAGTTTTATATAGTCAAGAAAATCGCGACGCGTTTCAGCATCTTTAAATTTTCCGCCAAACTCACTAGTTACTGTACTACTGTCAATATCTCTAATTCCTCTAGAGTTGACACACAAGTGTTTTGCATCTATAACACAAGCAACATCATCTGTATTTAATACTTGTTGTAATTCTCGTACTATTTGCATGGTAAGACGTTCTTGTACTTGTGGTCGTTTTGCATAATAATCTACAATACGATTCATTTTTGAAAGACCAACAACAGTTCCGTTTGAGATGTAAGCAATGTGCGCTTTCCCTACTATAGGAAGTAAATGATGTTCACAAGTAGAGTATAAGGTGATGTTTTTTTCAACCAACATTTCACCATATTTATATTTATTGTCAAAGGTGGAAGCTTTTGGTTTTCTGTCGGGATGTAAACCACCAAATATTTCTTGAACAAACATTTTTGCAACGCGGTTTGGGGTTCCTTTTAAGCTGTCATCGGTTAAATCTAGCCCAAGCGTATCCATTATATTGTAAACGTCTTTTTTGATACGTTCAATTTTTTCAATATCACTAAGCTCAAAAGCATCAGGGCGCAAAGGAGTTTCTGTAGAACTCGATATGTGGTCATCACCCATAGCTTCTATATCTTTCAGCTGTTTTTCTAAATCCATTTTTATGTGTAGTATAAATAGGAGGCAAAGATACACATTCAATACATGTTAAAAAAAATTTGTGTATCACTATTTCTAATGTTTACATACGTTGCCTTTATAAAATAAAAAAGCCTTGCGATTATTTCACAAGGCTTTTATTAAATATGTAAAATAAATTACTTTGTTTTTTCTAAGACGCTTTTGTTGTCTGAAAGAACAGTACCTTTAATTTTTAAGGCTTTAACTGGCTCATCTGCATTTGAATAAACAGTAACAGTCTTTCGTATAGGTCCTACACGCTTGGTGTCATATTTTACTTGAATAGTTCCGGTTTCTCCGGGAGCAATAGCGCCATCAGGTTTTTTAGGTACGGTACAGCCGCAGCTTGATTTAACGTCACTAATTTCTAAAGGCTGATCGCCAACATTGGTAAATTCAAAAACACGAATACCATCACTTCCTTTAGCGATTTCTCCGTAGTCTATAGTTTCAGACTTAAATTCAAATTTTGCTTGAGCATTAGCAGTAAAGCCAATAAGGGTTACTAATGCAACTAAAATTAATTTTTTCATGGTTTCTAAAATTTAGAGTAAGCTAATGTACATATCTTTCGTACAATCTGCAAAATAAGTTATTCACTTTTATAATCTTGCCAATATAGCTACTTTTGTAGGCTATAGTTCAAAAATCAGACCAAATTATGGCAATAGAGGCAAAATATAACGCTCAAAATACTGAAAACAAGTGGTATAAGTACTGGATGGAACAAGGGTATTTTCATTCAGAAGTAAATGAAAAAGAACCTTATGCTATTGTCATCCCTCCACCCAATGTAACGGGGGTTTTACATATGGGGCATATGTTGAATAATACACTTCAAGATGTATTAATACGAAGAGCCCGTCTTAAAGGATATAATGCGTGTTGGGTACCAGGAACTGATCACGCCTCAATTGCTACCGAAGCTAAAGTTGTAGCCAAGCTGAAAAATGAAGGTATTGATAAGAATTCATTGTCTCGTGAAGAATTTTTAGAACATGCATGGGAATGGACGCATAAACACGGAGGAATCATTCTTGAGCAACTTAAAAAACTAGGGGCTTCTTGCGACTGGGAACGTACAAAATTTACTATGGATGACGATATGTCAGCCTCAGTAATCAAAGTTTTTGTTGATTTATATAAAAAAGGTCACATTTATCGAGGATACCGAATGGTAAATTGGGATCCACAGGCCAAGACAACCTTGTCTGATGAAGAAGTTGTTCACATAGAAAAACAAGGAAATCTTTACTATTTAAAATATAAAATAGAAGGTAGTGATGAGTCATTAACCATTGCTACGACACGTCCCGAAACCATACTGGGTGATACCGCTATTTGTATTAATCCTAATGATGAACGGTTTACACATTTAAAAGGTAAAAAAGCTATTGTGCCTATTTGCAATCGGGTTATCCCCATAATTGAAGATGAGTATGTAGATCTAGAATTTGGTACAGGTTGTTTAAAGGTAACACCGGCACATGATGAAAATGATAAAATGCTGGGCGATAAACATAACCTAGAGGTTATTGATATTTTAAATGATGACGCAACACTTAATGAGCATGGGTTACACTATCAAGGAAAAGATCGGTTTGTAGTAAGAAAAGAAATTGTAGCCGAATTAAAAGAACTTGGGGTTTTACAAAAAGTAGAGCAACATACTAATAAAGTAGGAACTAGTGAACGTACAGGAGCTGTTATTGAGCCCAAGTTAAGTGATCAATGGTTCTTAAAAATGAAAGAACTAGCACAACCAGCTTTAGATTCAGTATTAGAGAAAGATATTCAATTAGTACCTGAAAAATTTATAAATACCTACCGGCACTGGATGGAGAACGTTCGTGACTGGAATATTTCACGTCAATTATGGTGGGGACATCAAATACCAGCCTATTACTACGGAAACGGAAAAGAAGAATTTGTAGTAGCTGAAACTGCCGAAGAAGCCTTAACATTGGCTCAAGAAAAATCTGGTAATGCAGCGTTAAAACTATCAGATTTGGTTCAAGATGCAGATGCTCTAGATACTTGGTTTTCTTCTTGGTTATGGCCTATAAGTGTTTTTAACGGAATTCTAGAGCCAGATAATGACGAGATAAACTACTATTATCCTACCAAAGACTTAGTGACAGCCCCAGAAATTTTATTCTTTTGGGTAGCCAGAATGATTATAGCGGGTTATGAATATCGAAATGAAAAACCGTTCAGTAGTGTTTACTTAACCGGAATTGTACGTGATAAACAACGCCGTAAAATGAGTAAATCACTGGGTAATTCGCCAGATCCTATAGAGTTAATGGATAAATATGGAGCAGATGGTGTACGAGTAGGAATGTTATTAAGTTCACCTGCCGGAAATGATTTAATGTTTGAAGAAGACTTATGTAAGCAAGGGAGTGGATTTGTAAATAAAATTTGGAACGCCTACAGATTAATCGACGGGTGGGAAATTTCAGAAGAAAAAGCAGAAACCAAAACAGATTCGATAGCTATCAATTGGTATCAAAATAAATTTGCAAAAACCTTAGCCGAAATTGAAGATCATTACAGTAAATATAGAATTAGTGATGCGTTAATGGCTACTTATAAACTAGTTTGGGATGATTTCTGTTCTTGGTTTTTAGAAATGGTAAAACCTGCATACGGTGAGCCTATATCGGCAGTAACGTATAAAAAGGTGATTGCAATTCTAGAAGATAACCTTAAAATTTTACATCCATTTGTGCCATTTGTTTCAGAAGAAGTTTGGCAACACATTACAAAACGATCAAAAGAAGAGGCGCTAATTATTGCTGAATGGCCAACAAATATGAGTTATGATGAAAAAATCATTGATGAGTTTGATTTTGCTTCAGAAGTAATTTCAGGTATTCGTACCATTCGTAAAGAAAAAAATATCTCTTTTAAAGATGAAATTTCAGTATCTGTAATTAATAATGAAAAAGCCGAAAGCTCTTTTGATTCGGTAATTGCAAAGCTTGGAAATCTTTCAGAATTAAAATATGTTTCAGAAAAAGTGGAAGGTGCACTTACCTTTAGAGTAAAAAGTAATGAATACTTTGTGCCAATAGAAGGTGCTATTAATGTTGAGGATGAAATAGCTAAACTTTCAGAAGAATTAAAATATACTGAAGGATTTTTGAAAAGCGTACAAGGCAAGCTTAAAAATGAGCGTTTTGTTAATAATGCTCCTGAAAAGGTAGTTGAAATAGAGCGTAAAAAAGAAGCTGATGCTCTAGCAAAAATAGAAACCTTAAAGGCAAGTTTGGCTTCTTTGCAATAGTCAAAAGGCGTTAAAGTTTCTTAATTTATTAAAATTACGCGTTAATTTCCTTTTATAAACCTTTGTTTGACTGTAATTTAAATGAAAATTTAAAATTATGGACCAAGCAAAGTATGATCAAATGCAAGGAATGTTGAATAAATTGCAGGACATTAAAAACAGTCAAGAAAGTATTATTGACAAAATTAATCACGTAATTACAGATTTATTTCAAGATCCAGATAAAGATTTGGAAAAAGCAATGGAAGAAGCTCACGAAAAAGCATCTGCCAATGTAGATAAAATTGCAGAAGCAATAGATGAGTATGAAATCAAATTCAATAAACTACAACAACAATAAACTTAGATCAAAAAAATAGACATAGGCCTCAATCTAGAATTGGGGCTTTTTTATTTTCTGTACAGAAAGTAGGTGTTAACCGCTTCAATATACTTAAGTTTTGCTTCACGAGAACTCATTCCTCGAGTTTGAAAAAGGGCATTGGTCTTAAATGCAGAAATAAGCGGCTTGCTGCTATTTGAAGAATCTGTATCACTTGTTGCTCTCTTATAGTAGGCATATAATCTCAATAAAACATCGGCAGGGAACGGCTCGGTATGTTGATTTATGCTATCAACAGCTTTTTGAAAAGCAATATCTAATTCTTTATCGTTCATTATGATGCCAATATGGTAATACCTCCTTTAACTTTTTGATTAAGCGAAACAGTAATGTTTGCATCCAAAGGTAAAAAAACATCTACACGAGAGCCAAATTTTATAAAACCACTATCATCTGCTTGAGTTGCAGTTTGGCCTTCTTCAGCATAATTAACAATGCGTTTTGCCAAAGCACCGGCAATTTGACGATGAAGCACGTCACCAAATTTTTTTGACCGAACCACAACAGTGGTGCGTTCATTTTCTTCAGAAGATTTTGGATGCCAAGCTACCAAAAATTTACCGGGATGGTATTTACTATAAACTACATCTCCTCCTACAGGATAACGAGTTACGTGCACATTGATAGGCGACATAAATACTGAAACCTGAAGCCTTTTTTCATTATAGTATTCTTTTTCAAAAACCTCTTCAATTACAACCACTTTTCCGTCAACAGGAGATAATACGTGATCTTCATTAAGGCTGAAAGCTCTTTTAGGATTTCTAAAAAACTGAAGTATTAGTACTAAAAGAATAATTAAAGAGATGATGATACCTCCTTTAATTATAGAGTTTTCCACAAAATAATCTGCTATAAGACTAAGCACAATACAAAGTGAAAGTGTAATGAGTATAATTTTATGACCTTCTTTATGAAACATAATAAACTATTTGTAAAAACGCATAAATAAATGGACTTGCAAAGATAATACTGTCTAAGCGGTCGTACAATCCTCCGTGCCCTGGCATTAATATACCGCTATCTTTAACACCCGCTTGCCTTTTAAATTTAGATTGTATTAAATCTCCTATGGTCCCAAAAACTGAAGCTAAAACAGCCATAATAGCCCAAACTGACCAAGGCAGCTCTATCGCTAATTCTGGTTTGTAAAACGCTAAATACTTAAAGATAAGAAAACTTGCCAAAATAGCTCCGGCTAGACCTCCTAGAAAACCTTCAATTGTCTTTTTAGGAGAAATGCGTTCAAGAAGCTTTCGTTTACCAAAGTTTTTACCAATAAGATATGCAAATGAGTCATTAAACCATATTAAGAAAAACACCCCTGCTATTATTTCAGGAATAAAGGTATCATCGTAATAGGGGATAAGGGTTAAAAACACAAAACCACTTATTAAGTATAGTATAATGGTTATGTATTTTTTCTTTTCAAACATAGGTATTTTGCTTACCCAGAGTACATCTTTTAAAAGGAAAAGATTGACAAAACAACACAAAATAAGTAAAAGATTAACAGCATTGATGTCAAAAATCGAGTAGCTAAAAAAGTACAAGAATAAAAAAAGCAGAAGATAAGCTAAATAACTTTTTAAATGAACCAGCTTTAAAAATTCACCTAAGGTAATAACCGAAAGGATGAAAAAGAGGGCCATAAACCATTCGTGCGAGGTAAACATAGAAATTATTACTATCGAAATGTAAAGCACACCCGATAGGGTTCGCACGATAAGTTCCTTCATATTATAGGTCTTCCAAGAGCAACAAATATAGGTTTTTTGTGCTACTTCCGTAACTCATAAAGTCCTTTTCTTTGTCAGTTTCAAAGTCCTGAATGGTTGTAATATTGGTAGGTATTTGTTTAGTATTGCGAGTTTTAATGATGCGTAAACCTTCACTAATAGTATCTACCAATTGACTGGTGGTTGCAAATACAATAAAATTAAACGGTAATTCGCTAAGTTTTTTCTCTTTAATTTGGTTTGAAGAAAGTAGGATAGAACCGTTTTTGGCAACAAGTGATTCGCAAGTAGTCAAAAAGAAAGTAGGTGTCCCTTTTTTGGTAAAAGTTAAATTAAATCCGTCAAAGCGAGAAGCTAATTGATCATCAACGCAAAATACCTCACGCTCATACCAATCGTTTTCCATCAAAATATTATCAAAGGTCTCCAAGACTTCATCCATAGAGTCGCAGTACAAAAATTTACCACCGTTTTTGTTAAAGTTGTAGGTAAACTTTTCATCCACAGGAAGTTTCTCTTCTGGGTAATATTTGCTTGTGTCAGATTTTTTTGCTTTTTCGTCTGACTTGTTCTTCTTAGGATTTAAAAGTCTTTTAAACAGACTCATTCATTGTGCTTATTGAGGAGTTTATAATTGGTTTAACTTCAAATATATAAAATCTAATGAGAAGAATAAATACTTAAAACCAAAGTTTATCATAAAAGAAGGAGTTAACTATTAATTATTGCTAGCTAACCTCTCTTCTTCATTTTCTTGCTTCCCATCAAGATTAGCAGCATCTTTCTTTTCTTGAATTTCTGCTTCTTTTCTTTCTTTATCTTTTTTGAAAGGACGCTCACCAAAGATACGCTCCAAACTTTCTTTAAAGATTACTTCTTTCTCAAGTAACTCTTCAGCAAGTTCAGTTAATTTGTCTTTATTTTCTTCAAGTAAATTGAGAGCTCGTTGATATTGCGTTTCAATTAGATTTGAAATTTCTTTATCAATAAGTTCTGCAGTTTTTTCACTGTAAGGCTTACTAAAATTGTATTCATTTTGACCACTAGAGTCATAATACGTTAAGTTACCAATTTTTTCATTCAAACCATAAATGGTAACCATGGCTCTTGCCTGTTTTGTGATTTTTTCTAAATCACTTAAGGCGCCTGTACTAATTTTATTGAATATAATTTTTTCTGCAGCTCTACCACCTAAAGCGGCACACATTTCATCAAGCATTTGCTCAGGTCTAACAATAAGTCGCTCTTCTGGCAAATACCAAGCGGCTCCTAAAGATTGCCCACGCGGAACAATAGTTACTTTTACTAATGGAGCAGCGTGCTCTAGCATCCAACTTACAGTTGCATGACCTGCTTCGTGAAATGCAATTGCTTTTTTCTCATCTGGAGTGATAATTTTATTTTTCTTTTCAAGACCGCCAACAATACGATCAACCGCATCTAAGAAATCTTGCTTCCCTACGTATTCTCGTTCTTTCCTTGCTGCAATAAGGGCTGCTTCATTACAAACGTTTGCTATATCTGCACCAGAGAAACCTGGAGTTTGTTTTGCAAGAAAATCGGTATCTAGTGAATCATCTATTTTTAATGGACGTAGGTGTACTTCAAAAATTTCTTTTCGTTCGCGTACATCTGGTAAATCAACATATATCTGTCTATCAAAACGTCCAGCTCTCATCAAGGCCTTATCTAGTACATCTGCACGGTTGGTAGCAGCTACTACAATTACATTAGTATTGGTCCCAAAGCCATCCATTTCAGTTAATAACTGGTTTAGTGTATTTTCACGCTCGTCATTTGAACCTGAAAAATTACTTTTTCCACGAGCACGACCAATAGCGTCAATCTCATCAATAAAAATGATCGAAGGTGATTTTTCTTTTGCTTGCTTAAATAAATCGCGTACTCGAGAAGCACCAACTCCTACAAACATTTCAACAAAATCTGAACCTGATAATGAGAAAAATGGAACTTTTGCTTCACCGGCAACTGCTTTTGCTAGTAATGTTTTACCGGTTCCTGGAGGTCCTACTAATAAGGCTCCTTTAGGTATTTTACCACCCAATGAGGTGTATTTTTCAGGATTTTTTAAGAAATCAACAATTTCTTGTACTTCTTCTTTGGCTCCTTCAAGACCGGCTACGTCTTTAAAACTGGTTTTTACATCAGTCTTTTCGTCAAAAAGTTTAGCTTTTGATTTTCCAATATTAAATATCTGTCCTCCGGCGCCTCCTCCAGCTCCAGATGACATACGTCGCATGATAAAAATCCAAATGGCAATAATTACAACAAAAGGAAGTAGGGTTATTAATAAGTCACCCCACATATTTTCTTCGGTATCCCAAACGAGTTGGGTATTTAGATCGTATTCTTTCTTTATGGCATTGATGTCATTCTCAAAGTTTTGTTCGTCACCAAATTCAAATTGATAGTTAGGATCATTAGGTCCTGGGTCTAGCATACCGTTTCCGGTAGACTTTGAGTGTTCATCTTTACTTTTTGCTTCTTTGGTAAGAAATACTTTTGCAATCTTATGATTTACAATCTTTACCTTTTCAACGTCACCATTTTTTAAGAATTGCTCAAATTGTGACTTGGTTGTTTTTTCAGGCTGTGACAAGCTGCTACCGCCAAAAAACTGAATACCCATAAACAATAAGAAAATAGCAGCATATATCCAGTAATTACTGAATTTTGGTTTTCTTTTTTCGGGCTTATTGTTATTATTTTTATTGTCTTGTGCCATAGGGCTTTCTTTCTTTAATAAGTTGTTTCAATTTTAACAGATTTGGCGTCTCCCCATAATCCTTCAATATCGTAAAATTCTCGAATGTGTTTTTGAAATACGTGAACAACCACGTGAACAAAATCCATTAGAATCCATTCGGCATTATTGCTTCCTTCAACATGCCACGGCTTTTCTTTTAAAGATTTGCTAACGGTTTTTTGAATAGAATTTACAATAGCGTTTACCTGTGTGTTTGAAGAACCGTTGCATATAATAAAATAGTCGCAAACGGTATTTTCTATATCTCTAAGATCCAGAATTTCAATATCTTGACCTTTTACCTCTTCAATTCCTTTTAAAATATGCGTAATAAGTTGATCTGTTTCGTGTTCTTTCTTCGACATTAATCTAATTTAATTTTCGCAAAGTTATTACTTTTTTGTTTCTTGATACCCTCAAATATAGGATATAGTAATAATTTATTACACGTGAAGATAATCAAACTTAATGCCATTGACTCTACCAATACCTATCTTAAAAAATTAAGTAAGGAAATACCGCTAGAAGATGAGGTAGTTGTCTGGGCAAAAAATCAACTTAAGGGAAGAGGACAACGCAATGCTTCTTGGCAATCAAAACCTGGTGAAAGCCTTACATTCAGCGTGTTTAAGAAAATTGATAACCTTCCTGCAGATCATCAGTTTTTACTTGTCATGCTTACAGCATTGGCAGTTCAAGATGCGTTAAAAAAACTGAATATTTTTAATCTTGCTATTAAATGGCCAAACGACATCTTGTCACATTCAAAAAAAGTATGTGGCGTGTTAATTGAAAATACGCTTCAAAAAAATAAAATCACCTCTTGTATTGCTGGTGTAGGTATTAATGTTAATCATACAGATTTTCCAAACCTACCCCAAGCATCATCGTTACGTTTGGTTAGTGGTTCAAAGTTTACAATTGATGAGGTGTTTAATGTTGTTGTAACAGCTCTACTAAGCAGGTTGTCTACGTGTAATGCCAACAATTTTGAAAAAATAAAAAAGGAATATGAAGCAGCTTTATTTAAAAAAGATGCCATAGCCGTTTTTGAACGACCGTCTGGAAAGCAATTTAATGGAATAATAAAAGGAGTGCTTGATACCGGAGCTCTTTTAGTTGAAAATGAAAACGAAATATTGGAGCATTTTCAACTAAAAGAAATAAGCATGCGCTATTAAAGTTGCTCCATATTGGTGGTTAGGGTTTCCATAAATTTTGATATAGGACCCTTTATCATCATAGCCATCATGGCATTAAATTCTCCTTCAAACAAAAGTTCAATTTGTGATTTTTCTTCAGCTATTGGTTCTATATTTCCGGTTAAAGTGAATGATAACTTATCACTCATAGAGCCCAAAACTACTTGAGAAGGATGATGTACTTCTTTTACTTCTAGTGCAATTTCTGGCATACCTTTTAAGGCAAAAACAAAAGCTTTGTCGTTGATTAGCTCGAACTTGCTTATGTTCTCTGGCATAAGATGCTCAAAGTTTTTAACATCACATAAAAAATCACAAAGTTCTGCAGCCGATTTGTCTACGGTTGCTTTTTTACTGGTTATTTTCATAAATTTAAATTATTTGCCGGTGCTTTTTAATTGTGGATTCCAGTTGGCAGGATCGGTTCTCCATTGGGATAAAACTACTTTTTCTTCAGAAGAAATATAAGTAAACTTTTCTGCCTGTTGCAATAAATGCTCATAATCGCTCAAGGTATGCAACTCAATATTTGCTTCTTTAAAATTGTTGACTGAAAGATCAAAACCGTATGTAAAAATGGCTAACATTCCTTTTACGTTTAAATGAGCATCTTCTAGTGCTTTTGCAGCCATAAGACTACTGTTACCGGTGCTTATTAAGTCTTCAATAATAACAACATTTTGATTGGCTTCTACAAAACCTTCTATTTTATTTTGGCGACCATGCTTTTTTGCTTCAGGGCGTACATAACAAAAGGGAAGTCCAAGTACATCGGCTACCAAAGCTCCCATTCCAATAGCTCCTGTTGCTACGCCTGCAATCATATCTGGTTTTCCGTACAGTATTTCTACTTGTTTTGCTAAGTTTTCACATAAGTAATTGCGAATGGCAGGGTATGACAAAGTAATACGGTTATCACAATAAATAGGTGATTTCCACCCAGAGGCCCATGTAAAAGGTTTTTGTGGTTGTAATTTTATTGCATTAATTTGCAATAATAATTCAGCCGTTTTTTGTGCGGTTTCTTTGTTTAAAATCATACTGCAAATGTATAAAGTTTTTGTAAAAGATATTCCTATTATTCTCTCTACTGAAGAAAATATAGGAAAACAATACACCTCCATTCCTCTTAAGTTAGCACGGTTTAAAAAATTGATTAAAAAAATAAACAAAGGCGAACTTTTGTATATTAATCTCTACCATAAAAATGAAGAAAAATTAGAACGTTTTCTTCGGAAAAAGCTACCTGTTGTAGAAGCTGCAGGCGGTATGGTGTTTAATGATAAAAAAGAAATTCTATTTATTTACAGAAACAATAAATGGGATTTGCCGAAGGGTAAAATTGAAAAAAAAGAAACACACGAAGAAGCTGCCATACGGGAAGTGATGGAAGAAACCGGTGTTAAAGAACTTGAAATACGTGAGTTTTTAACCAAAACCTATCACGTTTTTAAACGCAAAGGAAAGTTTAAACTTAAGGTAACGTATTGGTACAAAATGCACAGCAATTATGAAGGACCTCTTGAACCCGAAGAGAACGAAGGTATAAAGAAAGTAAAGTGGAAAAACTTTGAAAAGTCACAAAAAGCGCTCACCAAAAGTTATGAAAACATTAAATTATTGTTTCCTAAAGAATATTTAACCACCCACCCTAATGATAGGGTAGCGAAGGTGTGATGCTTCATAATTTGGCGATTGTTTGTGTATCCAATCCAGTTGCGCATACCAATTGGCAGCAAAAGCAGGATTAGTAGCTTTCTTTACTTCAAATGCTTCTTTAATTTTTGGGTTATTCTCTAGAAAAGCTTCGGCTTTATCTTCCCATACATAGGGTGAAAAACCTTCTTTTTGTTGAAGAATAGTATCAAAAAAGTTCCAATTAAAAAAGGAATCTGTTGCAGTAGGCTCAAGTGTCTCTACTAAATAACGTACCGCTTCTTGATCTGTAGAAGCAATATAATCACCTTTTGATACGTGAACCGCTTCAGTATGTTGAGAAACTTCGGTATTGTAGTGTACATAATGCCCTTCATAAGGGCTTTTTACAGTTTCATACTTTTCAATTTTATACACTTGAGCTGTAATGACTGTATCTTTGGGTACTTGCTTAAGCTCAACTTTCTGTTTTTTTAGTAAATCAACAACGTTCCAATACCCTTGCGGAATAATATAAGACTCTGGAATGGTTACGCTTTGTTTTGGTTCAAAATAATTATAATAGGTAACCTCTTTTGTAAAGGGTTTATTACGGTCATATTTTAAGCGTTTGCTGCCTGTAATTTTACTGTCAATCATTTCGCCTTCATACCCTTTAAATTGTAATGTTGAGGTCTGACTGCTGTCAATTTTCCATTGTACGGGATACGTGGTTCCGGCTTTATAACTTAATTTGTTTGAGTTGCGAAGTTCTCGAATCAACTCAGCATCTTTATCGGTGATAGCAAGCATGCTTTTCATCAATTCATAAGTGCCTTCTACGCGATCTTTATACGGTTTTAGCATGTGAGTTTCAACCATCATTCCTAGCGTATTAAACAAAGTGGTATAGCCTGTAGAGTATCGTGGCGAATCTTTAAATTGAGAAAAGCCACTCTCAGGAGTTTTATTAAACACATTTACATAAGGTGTAATATCCCAATTTTTATTCTGAAGAGAGTCTTCTAATTGAGGTCTAAATGATGTATTCAGGTATTTTCCTAATTCTCCACCAAGTTTGTTGTGCTGGGTAAATAAATGGGTGAGTGTATATTGATAATCGGCGCCATTGCTCACGTGATTGTCTATAAAAACATCTGGGCGAACGGTTCTAAAAAGGTTGGCGAAAGCTTTTGCGTTTTTAGTATCGGCTTTAATAAAGTCACGGTTAAGGTCATAATTACGAGCATTTCCTCTAAAACCATATTCTTCGGGACCGTTTTGATTGGTTCGGCTGCTGCTATTTCGGTTTAAAGCGCCACCAATATTATAAATAGGAATAACACAGACAATTGTGTTATTTGGTGCTTTTATGGTTCCTTCGGCCAAATCGCGAAGCAAAAGCATAGAGGCGTCTATACCATCAGACTCACCGGGATGAATACCATTGTTGATAAGAAGAACAGTTTTATCATTTCGGTTTTTAAACTCAGATTCAAAACTTCTATTTGGATTAAACGTTACTAAATGAAGAGGCTTGCCACTGTCTGTTTCTTGCATTTCATAAAGAGCAATAGAGGTATGCGTGTCTGCCAATGCTTCATAAAACTGAATTACCTTCTCGTAGGTATCAGTTTGAGTACCTCCTGAGGTTTCAAAACGAATAGAGAAATCTTCTTGGGTTGTATTTTTTTTATTCTCACAAGAAATAATAGCAAACCAAATACATAAAAAAACGAGTACCTTATACATAAAAATTCTTCTTTTGAAAACAAATATAAGGCATCTGAAAAACTCTTCAGCTTTTATTTTAACATATAATTTTGGGAAAAATCGTTTGTAATTTATGCCACTTTACTATATTTGTTAACAGAATATTAAACTTTAAACATTTTAACTATGAAAAAAATTACTTTATTTGCTGCTGTGCTTTTAAGTGTAGGAGCACTTAGCGCACAATCATCTATTTCTGGAAATCCTAATGCTCCAGTTGCAACTGGTAACGGTATAGTTCCTGAGAGAAACGGTGGTGAAATTGTTTTAACAAACTCAAATAACCCTACTGACGTTACTGCTGGTGGAGTTGCTTGTTGGTCTTCTGCTACTGGTGAGTACAGAAACAACAGTTTTTACCGTTCTTATGATTTAAGTGATTATGGAGTTACTGAAGGTGATTTCAATATTACTTCAGTAGAGTATGGTCAAGGATCAGCTGATGATGGTAAAGTTATTAACTTAAACATTTACACTGCTGATAACTTAGACTTAGAAGTTGCTACATTAACAC
The DNA here is from genome assembly GCF_019904255.1 of Marixanthomonas sp. SCSIO 43207. GTDB lineage: Bacteria > Bacteroidota > Bacteroidia > Flavobacteriales > Flavobacteriaceae > Marixanthomonas. The sequence goes on along the minus strand of NZ_CP063203.1, from coordinate 190,203 downwards.
TTGTTGATGGTACAACTCATACTTCATCTTCTGCAGACGATTTATCTTTGGTTGTTGTAGACAACTTAGATATTACTGTACCTGGAGGATCTATCGTAGTATTTGAAGTTAATGCAGGTGATAGTGGTGCTAACACTGGTGAAACTTTCTTCCCTGGAAATAACGCAGACGGAGAGACTGCAGATAGCTACTTAATGGCTGCTGATTGTGATGTACTTGTTCCAACTCCAGTTGGTGACGTTACAGGAACTCCAGAATCTTATGTAATGAATGTTGTAGGTGAGCCAACCTTATCTGTTGGTGAGAATGCTCTATCTTCAATTTCTGTTTACCCTAACCCAGCATCAGATGTGATTAACATTGAGGCTCCTGCTTCAGTAGATGTTAAGAGCGTAGCAATTTTTGATGTATTAGGTAAGCGTTCAAACGCTGCTTTAGTAAACGGTCAAATTAACATTTCTGACCTTGCAAGAGGTGTTTACATCTTAAACATCGAAACTTCTGCGGGTACTATTACTGAAAAAATAGTTAAGAACTAAGTATTAGTTTTATACATAAGAAAGCCTCGCATATTTGCGAGGCTTTTTTTATGACTTTACTTTATATAGGGATCTTTTGTGTGTTATCTTTTACTAGCTATGATGTTATATTGAACGTTTTTCTAATCTAAAATAAAAGCAAAGTTTAATAGAAAAGTTAGAAAAGTAAAGACACAAAAAAGGCGCTGTAATAAAACAGCGCCTTTTTTTTATTATAAACTAACTCTTTTGTTATCCGTTCATTGATACCAAAAACTCTTCGTTGTTTCGAGTTTGTTTTACCTTGTCATTAATAAATTCCATAGCTTCTACAGGGTTCATATCTGCTAGATATTTACGTAGTACCCACATACGCTGGATAACGTTTTCATCTAGTAGTAAATCATCTCTACGCGTACTAGAAGAGGTAAGGTCAATAGCTGGGAAAATTCTCCTATTAGATATTTTTCTATCCAATTGAAGTTCCATGTTACCGGTTCCTTTAAATTCTTCAAAAATTACTTCATCCATTTTTGAACCTGTTTCTGTAAGTGCCGTGGCGATGATACTTAATGAACCGCCATTTTCAATATTACGAGCAGCACCAAAGAAACGTTTTGGTTTATGCAGAGCATTTGCATCTACACCACCACTTAATATTTTTCCGCTAGCAGGTTGTACGGTATTGTATGCACGTGCAAGACGTGTTATAGAATCAAGAAGAATTACAACGTCGTGACCGCATTCAACTAAGCGTTTTGCTTTATCAATTACAATATTGGCTACGCGTACGTGTTCTGAAGCTTCTTTGTCAAACGTAGAAGCAACAACTTCTCCTTGTACATTGCGTTGCATATCGGTTACTTCTTCAGGTCGTTCATCGATAAGAAGAATAATTTGATATACTTCAGGGTGATTGGCAGCAATAGCGTTTGCAATATCTTTTAAAAGCATTGTTTTACCTGTCTTGGGTTGTGATACAATCATACCACGTTGTCCTTTTCCAATGGGGGCAAACATATCAATGATTCTTGTAGAGATAGTGCTTTGTCGCTCAGCTATGTTAAACTTTTCTTGAGGAAATAAAGGCGTTAAATGCTCAAAAGCAACACGGTCACGTACCACATGAGGATTTAAGCCGTTTATTTTTGAAATTTTAATAAGTGGAAAATACTTTTCACCTTCTTTCGGCGGACGTACTTCACCAAAAACAGTATCTCCGGTTTTAAGTCCAAATAGTCTTATTTGCGATTGTGAAACATAAATATCATCTGGTGATGATAAGTAATTGTAGTCACTAGAGCGTAAAAAGCCATAACCGTCTTGCATAATATCAAGAACACCTTCGCTTTCTATAATGCCATCAAACTCAAAGTCTGGCTCTTTATAGCGGTTTCGGTTGTCTTTATTGCCGTTGCTACGCGTATCTTTTTTATTGTTTTTATTAGAATGGTCTTTTTGATTAGACTTAGAATGCTTTTTTCTATTGTCTGAAGAATTGTTTGATTTCTTCTTATCATCATTAGATCCTTTTGAATGCCTCTGATCTTTATTGTTGTTTTTTGCAGAAGAGTCAGCGCTGTTTGACTTCTTGTTAGAATCTTGTTTTTGATTCTGCTCTTTTTTAGAACTCTTATTAGTATTAGCGTTGTTCTTTTGCTGATTTTTTTGTGGCTTATTCTGCGAAGAAGACTTTTGGTCCTTTGAGTTAGAAGCCGAATCATCTTTACTGATTTCTTTAACTGCTTGTGGATTGGCAGCTTGATAGTCTAAAATTTGATATACCAAATCCAGTTTTTTGAAACTGCGATACTTAGGTACATTTAATTGTTTTGCTAATTCCTGAAGTTCAGGTAGCTTCTTTGCTTTTAATTCTGAAATTTCAAACATGTAAAATTTGTGTGTGTTAATTTATAATAAATTGAAACCTTTGAGAAGGCACGTTTATTGAATATTTTTTTTGAAGACTAAGTAACCGTTGTTGAAGTGGTTACGAATAGATACTGCAATAATACAATAATATTTTAAAAATTGCTTGTAATTTTTTTAAAAAGAAATCCTATTTTTGCCCTAAAGAGGAAAACAACTAGATGATACAACGCATTCAAACGTTATATTTACTTATATCTGCTCTTATTATGGGGGCACTATATATGTGGTTTCCTACCGTGCAAAATGAAGCAGGGACAATTCTTATTGATAAAAATGAACCCATAGTTTTTGGTTTATTATTTGTTTCTATTGCACTTACTATTGTTTCAATTTTAAGTTTTAAAGTACGGTCTAGACAATTTGTTATCAACCGTATCAATATCATATTAAACTTTGTATTACTGGGAGTTTTCGTATACAGGTCGCTAAGCGTATCCGGAGAAACATTAGTTTCAGAGAAGGGTATTGGGGTCTTACTTCCCATCATTTCTATCGTTTTTTTAGTGCTGGCTAACAAAGCCATCAAGAGGGACGAAGATCTTGTAAAATCTGTTGACCGTTTACGGTAAACCTTTACATCTTAGTATATTTTAGTGCAAACCCTCAAAAGATGCCACTTTTGAGGGTTTTTTGTATAATAAGCTATCGCTTAAACTCAATTACTTCTAAGTTTTTAATAGCTCCTTGATCAACTTCAAAACGAAGCATTGTTCGCACTTTATGAAAACCATGAGTGCCTATGGCTCCGGGATTCATATGTAAAAGGTCTCTTTTTTTATCTGGCATTACTTTTAAAATATGTGAGTGACCACATATAAATAACTTAGGAGGGTTTTTGTAAAGTGCTTCTCGTATGCGTGAATCATACCTTCCGGGATATCCGCCAATATGGGTTATCCAAACATCTATTCCTTCACATTCAAACCTATTGTGTAACGGAAATTCTTGTCTGGCTTTATCATTATCTATATTACCGTAAACGCCGCGTAGAGGTTTTAGTTTTTGCAGGGTGTCTGTTACACTCAAATCACCAATGTCACCGGCGTGCCAAACTTCATCGGCTTGTTTTACATATTTTAAGATAGCCTCGTCAATATAGCTATGTGTATCGCTAAGTAATAGTATTTTTTTCAATCTGAAAATGTTAGTGGTTATAGTAAAAACGTATCATATCTTTCGTTCAACTTCTATGGGTGTGTTGTCGTAAATAGCAAATGCTTTTCGTATTTTTGTAGATTCAAAAATAAGGGATTCATTGCGATATTTTATTGAAATAGCTTATAATGGAGCACAGTATTGTGGATGGCAGATTCAACCCAATGCGAGTACGGTACAAGAAGTACTTCAGAAAAAATTATCAATTTTAGTACAACGCGATATTAAAGTAGTGGGAGCAGGAAGAACCGACACCGGGGTGCACGCAAAGCAACTCTTTGCTCATTTTGATATTGATGAAATAAAAAACACTTCTGAATTAATTTTTCGGTTGAACTCTTTTCTTCCTAATGATATTTCGGTTGTAAATTTGTTTCAGGTTAAAGATGATGCACACGCTCGATTTGACGCCACACAAAGAGCGTATCAATATGTGATTTCATTGAAAAAAAATCCCTTTTTAGAAGGTTTGGCTTTTCAGATACATAATAAGCCAGATGTGAAACTGATGAACGAAGCTGCAAAAACCTTATTGAACTATAACAATTTTAAATGCTTTTCAAGAAGTAAAACCGATGTAAAAACGTATAATTGTACAATTGAAAAAGCATATTGGAAAGAAGAAGAGAACCAATTGATTTTTACAATCTCGGCAGATCGATTTTTGCGTAATATGGTTCGTGCAATTGTAGGTACGTTGCTAGATGTAGGTTACCATAAAACATCAATTGAGGAGTGGCATCAAATAATTCAAACTAAAGATAGAAGTAAAGCAGGAGCTTCGGCACCGGCACACGGATTGTACCTTACAAGAGTACACTATCCCGAAACGATAAAATACTAATGGCAAATTCAGGAAAAGCATTTGATTTTAAGCTTTTTAAGCGGTTGTTAAAATTTACAAACGCTTATCGTCTTATTTTCTATTTTGTAGCATTTGCTGCCATTGTCATGTCTGGCTTAGCGGTATTAAGACCTGAATTAACACAATTGGCAATTGATAACTCAATTATACCAAAAGATGGAGGCGGGTTACAGTATTACATCATTTTAATGATAGGAGTATTGGTTCTTGAAGTTCTATTTCAGTTTGCCTTTATTTTTTATGCTAATTGGCTAGGACAAAGCGTGGTGCGTGATATGCGTGTAAAACTCTTTAATCTAATGATGAGTTTTAAAATGAAGTACTTTGATAAAAGTGCTGTAGGACGCCTCACCACCAGAGCAGTAAATGATATAGAAACCATTTCAAGTATTTTTAGTCAAGGACTTTTTATGATATTAAGTGACCTGCTTAAAATGGTTGTTATAGCCAGTGTTATGCTTTATAAAAGTTGGCAATTGGCTCTTATTGTATTTGCTATTTTACCACTTATTATATACGCAACGCGTGTTTTTCAACGAGCGATGAAAGCTGCCTTTGAGGATGTAAGAAATCAAGTGGCAGATTTAAACTCTTTTGTGCAAGAACGTATCACAGGAATGAAAATCGTACAAATTTTCACTCGTGAAAAAACCGAATATGAGCGTTTTATAAAAATTAACGAAAAACATAAAAAAGCTTGGGTGCGTACCGTATGGTATAACTCTATCTTTTTCCCTATTGCCGAAATGTCCTCTTCCATAGCTATTGGTCTCATTGTTTGGTATGGTGGTTTAAATGCAGCAGAAGGTGGTGCGGTTACCGTAGGGCTTATAGCAGCCTTTGTTCAATTAGCCCAAATGTTATTTCGTCCTCTACGCCAAATAGCGGATAAATTTAACACATTACAAATGGGAATGGTGGCTGCCAATCGTGTATTCGGAATATTAGACACCAAATCTCATATTGATGATTCTGGAACCATTGAAATGCCTCAAGCAAAAGGGTATATTGAATTTAAAAACGTTCATTTTGGATATACAGAAGATGAAGAAGTAATTAAAGGAATAAATTTCAAGGTACACCCTGGAGAAACCATAGCTATTGTTGGAGCAACGGGAGCCGGAAAATCAACAATAATTAATTTATTGAATCGATTTTACGAAATACAAGAAGGCGAGATAAGTATTGATCGTGTAAATGTGCGAGAATATACCCTAGAGTCGTTGCGTAAACAAATAGCTGTTGTATTACAAGATGTTTTCTTGTTTGCAGATACTATTTTGAATAATATCACACTTAACGATGCTTCCATTACGGAAGAAGAAGTAATTGCAGCTGCCAAAGAAATAGGCGTTCATAAATTTATTGAAACACTTCCTCAAGGATATCATTATAATGTAAAGGAAAGGGGTTCTATGCTTTCTTCAGGTCAGCGACAGTTAATAGCATTTTTAAGAGCATATGTAAGCAAACCAGGAATTTTAATCCTTGATGAAGCTACCTCTTCAGTAGATACTTATTCTGAAGAATTAATTCAAAATGCAACCGAAAAACTTACCAAAGGCAGAACCTCCATAGTTATTGCGCACCGATTGGCAACCATCAAAAAAGCAGATAAAATATTAGTGATGGATGCCGGTAAAATTGTTGAAACCGGAACCCACAAAGAACTTCTTAAAAAACAAAACGGGTACTACAGAAATTTATACGAAGTCCAATTTATGGAAGAAGAAGCTATATAAGAAACTCCTTGACGCATTTTTTCAGCCTCTATAAGCTCTTCCAGACCGCCATTTAATAATAATACCACAGCCATTATAATTCCACTAATTATGTACAATGGCACAAGTAACACTAAAAACAAAAGGGTTTTTAAGATAACTTGCCAAACAGTAAGGCTATAAAGGCGTTTAAAAACATAGGCAAAATAAACTATTTGTATAAAAATCACACTTATTGATAAAATAGTAAATAACGCTTCATTCCAAATGGTTAAACAAAACAGAATAATACTTACAATAGAAACTTGTGAATAGGCATAAAGGTTAATTATTAAATGCTCTGCGTAGTTATATTTCTTTTTATTTAAAAAGACGAGCCAAGATAGTAATGCAAAGATAGGAATGGCCAAGAAAAATAGTAAGGATTGATACTCAAAAACAGTTTTTTGAATTGACGTATTTAACTGCTGTTGAGCCTCATTGGTGTTTTGAAACTTAAAAACACCTTCCATAAGGTCTGGGAAAAATTGTAAAACAACAAAGTAAAAAAATCCTGAGATGGTTACAGCAACAGTAAAATATCCAAAAGCATGGATATACCTTTTACGAACCCCTTCTATGTAACCTCCAATTACTTCTTCGGGTTTTTTAAAAAGATCTATGAATGTACGCACCGGTTTATTGGAGTCAATACTTAAAAATGCGTGATAAATTTCACTTAATAAATACCGAAGCGTCAAACGATGTGTAATTACTTTAGCTCCGCATTCAGGGCAATACAAGTGGGTAGCTTGAAGAGAGGTTTCACAGTTTTTACATGTCATGGTACGCTATAGTATATCTAATTAATTATTTCTACTCACTACTCAACTACCCACTTACTTCAAATCATTCTCCAGTTGATTTGACAAATCGTCTATTTCATCAAAAAGTATAAACTCACCGTCTTTTAAATAGGAAATTTGACCATTTTCTTCAGAAACTACGATACAAACACAGTCTGTTTTTTCAGAAACACCTACAGCGGCTCTGTGTCGTAAACCAAACCGTAACGGAATGTTTCGGTCATTTGAAACAGGTAAAATTACGCGCGTAGCTGTAATGGTGTTATTTTCAATAATAACAGCGCCATCGTGCAGCGGACTGTTTTTAAAAAAAATACTTTCCAGAATAGGCTTGTTTAATTCAATATTCATCGTATCGCCTGTGTTTTTTACAAACTCAAGGCTATTGTTGCGCTGAATAACAATAAGAGCTCCGGTGTTTTTACGGCTCATAGCTTTACAAGCATCCATAATAGCTTGAATGTCTGTAGTAATACCGGCTTCTTTTGATAGTAATTTAAATTGTCTAAAAAATCGCTTCCGAGCATTAAGATTGGTAGAGCCTAGCATCAACAAAAATTTCCTTATTTCTTGTTGAAATACAACAATCAAAGCGAACATACCAACACCTAAGAAGCCTCCTAAAATTTTACTTAAAAGCTCCATCTGTAGGAGTTTGGTTAATTCAGAAATAACAATAATGATTACAATTCCAATGAAAATATTGATAGCAACCGTCCCTTTTATAAGTCGATAGAGGTAGTACAATAATAAAGCTACCAGAACAATATCGATAATATCTATAATACGAAGGTCTAAAAAATCCAAAGGCTGTTTTCTTTTTATTACTCTAAAGGTTAAAAATATAAAATTTATGAGTAGGGATGTATTTTTTCGACCAACTTAATACATTCCATAGCTTCTTTAACATCGTGTACTCTTAAAATAGACGCTCCTTGCTGCAATGCGACTGTATGCAATACGGTGGTGCCGTTGAGTGCAAGTTGTGGTGTAGTTTCAAGTGTTTTATATATCATTGATTTACGAGATACTCCGGCCAAAATGGGAACATCCAATTGCTGTAATAAAGAAAAATGACGCAATAATTCAAAACTTTGAGTGGCTGTTTTGGCAAATCCAAAGCCTGGATCGATGATAAGATCATGAATACCGGCTGTACGTGCTTTTGCTAGTTGTTCAGAAAAATAATGAATAACCTCTAGGGTTACATTTTGATAAGTTGCTTGTTGCACCATCGTTTGTGGTGTACCTTTCATGTGCATAAGAATATAAGGGACTTTTAAGCTAGCAACAGTATCATGCATCTGTTTATCCAAGCTTCCGCCACTTATATCATTTACAATACAGGCACCTGCCTCAACGGCTTGTCTAGCTACTGAACTTCTAAAAGTATCTATTGAAATAAGCACTTCTGGAAATTCTTTTAATATACTTTGAATAGCCGGTAATACACGGCTAGCTTCTTCGGCTTCGGTTATATTTTCAGCATTAGGACGTGAGCTGTACCCGCCAATATCCAAAAAAGTTGCACCTTCAGTAAGCATGGTTTCTGCCTGCTGCAAAATGGTATTCACATGAATAGTTTTGCCACCATCATAAAAAGAATCTGGAGTAATATTAAGTATACCCATCACTTTTGGTTGTGACAAGTTGATAAGGGTGCCGTTACAATTGATTGTGTTCAATTTTCTAGTTTAAATTATTTAAACGAAATTTACGGAAAATCTTAAAAATCCAATGGCTGAAACCCTAAAACAATACGATGCTGTAATTGCTACTTGTAAAGAGTTGTTTACCAATAAAATGAGTGATTACGGAAGCGCTTGGCGTATACTGCGCCTTCCATCATTAACCGATCAAATTTTTATAAAGGCACAACGCATTAGGGGATTGCAAGAAAATGCCGAGCAAAAAGTAGATGAAGATGAAACATCAGAGTTTATAGGTATTATTAATTATTCAATAATGGCATTAATTCAGCTTAAAAAAGGAGTAGTAGAACAACCGGATCTTTCTACTGAAGAAGCTGTAAAATTATATGATGAACAAGTTGGTGTTACTCGCCAATTAATGCTTAACAAAAACCACGATTATGGAGAAGCCTGGCGCGATATGCGAGTTTCGTCATTAACCGATTTAATTCTTCAAAAGCTATTGCGAGTTAAACAAATAGAAAATAACCAAGGTAAAACCATAGTTTCTGAAGGGATTGATGCCAACTATCAAGATATGATTAATTATGCAGTGTTTGCCATGATTCATTTAGAAGAAAATACAAACAAGTAAAAAACAACAGCATGAAAATACTGGTAGGAATTTCAAGAATTGTAGTAGGAATCCTTTTTATCTTCAGCGGTCTAATAAAATTGAACGATCCTATTGGGTTTTCATTTAAACTTCAAGATTACTTCGCTCCAGGGGTGTTGGATCTTGAGTTCTTAATTCCTTACTCGCTGCTGATAGCTATTTTTATTGTCATTTTTGAAGTGCTGCTAGGGGTTATGTTGTTGGTGGGTTACCTTCGTAAGTTTACGGTATGGAGCTTGTTGCTAATGATTGTGTTCTTTACGTTCTTAACATTCTATTCGGCTTACTTCAATAAAGTGACAGATTGTGGCTGTTTTGGAGATGCCATTAAATTAACTCCTTGGGAATCTTTTACCAAAGATGTCATCTTGCTAGTGTTTATTTTGATACTGTTTATTTGGAGTAAGCACATCACACCATTTTTTACAAGAAACATACGTAGTTTAATAATATTTATTGGTTTCATCGCGTGTTTAGGTATTACATATCACGTACTCATGCATTTGCCCATCATAGATTTTAGACCTTATAAAATTGGAGCCAATATACAAGAAGGAATGAGTATTCCTAACGATGCACAAAAACCTGTCTATCAATATGACTGGAAGTTTAAGGTAGATGGTGAAGAAAAAATAGTTACCACCAAGGGAGATTATCCAACACAAAAAGGAGAGTTTTTGGGTGTAGAAACTACTGAAATTCAAGCCGGATATGTTCCGCCTATTCATGATTTTACCATAGAACGAGATGGACAAAATTATGTTGATAAATTTTTAAACGAAGAAAATTTAATAGTAGTAGTAGCGTATAATCTTACCAAATCTGAAAAAGACGGTTTTTTTCCGGTAAGTGATATTACCAATGAAGCTCTTAAAAAAGGATATAAAGTAATTGGCTTGTCAGCTTCTTCAAAAGAACGTACGCAAACCTTGGCAGATCGATATAAATTAAATTTTGATTTTTATTTCTGTGATGAAACAACCTTAAAAACGATTGTTCGAAGCAATCCGGGTGTATTGCATTTGCAAAACGGAACCATCAAGCAAAAGGTGCATTGGAATGATATTAATACATTAAAACTACAAGAACTAGACGGTGCAATACCTCAATTAGATTTTAACTTAAAAAAGCGATTAGATAGTATTGGCGTACTTGATCAACGCTACAGAAAGTTGATGCAAGCAAAAGATGCTGAAACAAGAGCAACATTAGGAGAAGAAATGGGCTTAACCCCAGAAGAATACAACGGCGATTTATGGGCTATGCAAACAGTTTTAGACAGTAGCAATATGCTTTTTGTTGAAAAAGTATTTAAAAATATGGGGTATCCCGGTAAAACCACGGTTGGTGAACCTACCAATACGGTTGCTTGGTATGTTGTACAGCATAATCCAGATAAAATTCCGGAGTATTTACCCCTTATTAAAGAAGCAGGAAAAAATAAAGAAATCCCTTTTAGATTGGTAGCGATGATGGAAGACCGCTATCTAATGAACCAAGGCAAACCTCAAATTTACGGCACACAAGGAAGAACGTATGATGATGAACGCGGTAACCTAATTTGGCCTATTGAAAACCCTGAAACCGTTAATGAACGAAGAAAAGAAGCTGGTTTTGATCAAACAATTGAAGAATATGCCAAGGTGCTGTTTGGAGATGATTTTGAATACAAAGCCCTAACCATTGAAGCTGTAAAAGAATAAAAGCTTGACAGGATATATATTACAAAAACTAGGTTATGCATTCCTTACACTCTTTGGGGTAGTAACTGTAATCTTTTTTTTATTTACCATTCTTCCCGGAGATCCAGCTCGCATGATGTTGGGGCAAAATGAAAGTGCCGAACAAATAGCTGTAGTAAAAAAGAAGTATGGCTTTGATAAACCAATTTTACAACAGTATGCATATTACTTAAATGATCTATCACCACTTTCCTTTCATAGTACAATAGAAGAAGATTATACATATGTAACAGAAGGAAAATACAATGCAGTAACATTATTTACTGTTTCAGCTACTATGGTAGTCCTTAAAACGCCTTATTTGCGTACCTCTTTTCAGAAAAATGGAAAGAAAGTTAGCCAGGTCATAGCCGAAACATTACCCAATACGGTGGTTCTTGCAGTGTCTGCCATTGTGATTGCTATGGTGCTGGGAGTTTTATTAGGAATTATTTCAGTACTCTTTAAAGACGGCTGGATTGATAAATTAATTCAATTGATAAGTACGCTAGGAATGAGTGTTCCTTCCTTTTTTAGTGCTATTCTCTTTGCATGGATATTTGGATTTCTGTTGCATGAGTATACCCGCTTAGATATGACAGGGAGTCTGTATGCAGTAGATGATTTTGGGGAAGGTAAATACATACAGATAAAAAATCTTATTTTACCGGCAATTGTATTGGGTATTCGTCCATTAGCAGTAGTTTCGCAATTGATGCGCAACTCACTCTTAGAAGTACTCAATCAAGACTATATTAGAACCGCAAAAGCCAAAGGCTTATCATTTGCTACTATAATTCGCAAACATGCTTTAAAAAACTCACTTAATCCTGTAGTTACAGCTATTTCTGGATGGTTTGCCTCTATGTTGGCAGGAGCTGTGTTTGTAGAATATATTTTTGGATGGAATGGTTTGGGAAAAGAAATAGTAGATGCATTAAACACCTTAGACTTACCCGTGATTATGGGAGCAGTATTGGTGATTGCCATAGTATTTATTGTAATTAACATCTTGGTAGATGTTATATATGGATGGCTAGATCCTAAAATTAGTCAGTAATTCAAATAAAAAATAATATATACCTTGCTTATAGCTGCAAAAGCATAACAAGCGAAGTAGGCTATTGCAATTATATATTGATAATTGTATTTTTAACAAACAACTAACAAAAAAACGACACATACATGAGACAAAAAATAGTAGCCGGAAACTGGAAAATGAATAATGATATGGCTGAAACAGAAATGTTTTTGGTTGGATTAAAAAAACAAGTGTTACCAGAAGGGGTTACTATTATGATAGCTCCAGCCTTTACCAATTTAAATCATACATTTCAGTCAGTGCGGGAACATCCGGTTACCGTGGTGGCGCAAAATATGCATCAAAGTGAAAACGGAGCTTTTACGGGTGAAGTTTCCGCAGGAATGCTTAAAAGTGTAGGAGTAAAAACAGTAATCCTTGGTCATAGCGAACGCCGCTCTCTTTTTAAAGAAGATAATGATGTACTAGCCGAAAAAGTAAACACAGCACTAGCACACGATATGGAAGTGATTTTCTGTATAGGTGAAGAATTAAGCCATAGAGAAACCGATGATCATTTTACCCTTATCGAGGAGCAACTGGAAGAAGGATTATTTCATCTGTCAGAAGTAAGTTGGAAAAACATTATTATTGCGTATGAACCGGTATGGGCAATTGGAACAGGAGAAACTGCTACACCAGATCAGGCTCAAGAAATGCACGCTTTTATACGTAAAACCATTGCTGAAAAATACAGCAACAGTATAGCTAATAAAGTTTCAATTTTATATGGAGGCAGTGTAAAACCAAAAAATGCCAAGGAAATTTTTGCCCAAAAAGATGTAGATGGTGGTTTAGTAGGAGGGGCTTCACTAGATGTTGAAAGCTTTATGGCAATTGCTAATGCTTTTAAAAAATAAGGTAGTAATTCTTCTTTAAATTTGAAACATAAGAGAAATCCTTAAAATGTATTATGGCAGTTATTTATTTAGAGTTTACATATACGGTAAGTCCAAAAGAACCGGGTACAGATATTTTGATTGCTCAATTAGGTGAGGCAGGTTTTGAAAGTTTTGTAGAAACTGAAACCGGTGTCCAGGCCTATATACCCAAAGATGATTGGAACAAAGAAATGCTAGATTCAGTTCAAATACTAAACTCAAATATATGTTCAATTACATACAGCAAAAATGAAATTCTGCCTAAAAACTGGAATGCAGAGTGGGAACAAGCCTTTACACCCATAGAGATAGGAAATACATGTGTGGTGCGTGCACCTTTTCATAATAAGCGTAACGTACCCTATGAATTGGTTATTGAGCCTAAAATGTCCTTTGGTACCGGGCATCACGAAACCACACATATGCTTTTGGAGTATATATTAGAAACAGATTGGGAACGTCAAACAGTTTTAGATATGGGTTGCGGAACAGCCGTATTAGCTATTTTAGCTGAAAAGCGAGGCGCCATAAAACTAGACGCCATTGATATTGACCCATGGTGTGTAGAAAATGCACAAGAAAATGCCGATAGAAATACCTGCAGCAACATTACAGTGGCATTAGGTGGGGCAGATATACTGGCTAAGGAATCAACCTATGATACCATAATTGCCAATATTAATAGAAATATCTTGCTACAAGATATGGCTGCATACAAACAATGTCTCAAACCCGGGGGCAAATTATACATAAGCGGATTTTATCTGGATGATTTATCGATACTTCAAGACTGTTGCAATAAGTTAGGATTAAGCTTCGTTGATAACAAACAACGAGCTAACTGGATTGCCGCAAAATTTGTAAATTAGTAGCCGAAATGAGTACCCAAGAGCAAATACAAGAAGACGTATTAGTTGCCGAACAAGAAGACAAAGAAAATCAAATTGTCCTTTTTAATGATGAGGTAAACACCTTTGACCATGTGATTAACATGCTTATCTATGCTTGTGATCATACCCCCGAACAAGCTGAACAATGTGCTATCATTGTACATTATAAAGGTAAGTGTACAGTAAAAAGTGGTGCCTACAAAGACCTAGAACCTCGCTGTACCAAACTTCTGGAAGCCGGATTGAGTGCTGAGATTCAATAGATTTCTCTCTTTCTTTAGTAATGATAGAACTCACTACCTGCTATTCCGAACTTATTTCGGAATCTTACCAAACAATTGTAGTGTGTTAAAGGTATACTTCAGTTTTTCAATTTACTTTGTTTCGATTCAATTACAAAGTATATGCATTTCAGAATACATCAAATAAGTCCTAAATCTTTTACAATAGCTACAAGTTGTGTGCTGTTTTTAGCACCGAAATGATCCTTTAATTTACTCAGCCGTTTTTCAACAGAACTAAGGCTACTAGGACGGATGGATTGCTTTTTAAGGTACAAGCTAATCTCATCTTGAAGCAAACCATTGGAGAGTTGCTTAAGTAGTGTAATGTCAAAGTCGGTTAATTCAAAAACAGGTTCTTTGGATAGTCCTTGGGCAACAGCTTCAGAATGAAAGGTTTTATCATCATGAACCATTGTTACAGCTGTATATAAATCTGAATGACCCTGCCGGCCTTTACACACATAAGCCTGAACAGCGGTAATGGCAGAAAGGGTACGCGCTTTTTCAATTCGATCTTCGTGGGTAAAAATAATGATTTTTAAAGAAGGATGTTCATGGCTTAAAATAGATGCCAATTCTTTACCCGAACTAATTTTTTGTTTGCGATGGTCAGGCTTAAACGACAAATCGGTTATTAATAAATCAAAAGGCTCACCATCTTGTTCTGCCCTTTTTACTTTTAAATAGGCATCATCACAATAGCTTACATATTCAATCGTCGATATTCCTAAAGGAGCTAGGGTTTTAATAATACCTTCGTTAACACTCCCAAAATCTTCTGCTACAAGTAATTTTTTAAACATTTACACTTCTATTTTGGCTCTGAAACCCTTATTGGGTACTGAGGTAAAAGTAATGGTTCCCGAAATAGCATGAATACGGTTTTCCACATTCAAAAGACCACCACTAGGCTTGTTGCTTGTTCCCTTGCCATTATCACGGTAGTCAACACGTAAAGATCCTTTATTTTGCTCAAATTTTACAACCACAAATGTAGCTTCACTGTGTTTCAAAGTATTGGTTAACAATTCTTGTAATACTTTATATAACATTTCTTTCTTTTTGGCAGACACCTTTTCCCAATTGATGTTGCTACTGTTTTGAGGTGTTATTTTTAAATGCTTGGTAGTGTATTGTTGAAACAAGTCTAATAAGAGTTGCTGAAAAGGAATTTTGGTATTAATTGGTGTGTTTGCTCGGGAGATATGTCGGGCTTGGTCATAAATGTGCGAAAGGTCATCTATAACTTGATCATCATTAGTATTCTGAATTTTATTCATCACCAAAAAAATGTTATTGGCAATATCATCATGTATATGTTTTGCAATACGTTGTTCCGTTTCGGCTATGGCATGTCTTCTTTTGCGTTGTATTCTAGTAATAATCAAGAAAGAAGCCGAAAGGGTGATAAACAAAAGAATGATTCCAAAAATAAGCGTTCGCTGTTTATCAATTTCAGCAGCCAAGGCATTTTTTTCAGCTTCAGATTTATCATATTTTAAAAGCGCATAGGCATTATCGGCAGTTTGTTGAGCGATATTCAAACTATCAGATAATTGAACATATTGCAAACCATATTGTTTTTGATTGAGTTGTAACAATAAAGAAAGCGCCTCTTTTTTATAGCTTGTATCACCAATTTCTTTAGACAATTGGTAGGTGGTAAGAGCGTAAGGCAGCGCAGAAGTGGTGTCTGCCTTACGTATATAATACTGTGTAATGTGGCGGTTGATGGAGTAAGACCGTACCGTGCTCGATATTTGTTTGCTCAACTGTAAGGCCTGGTTGAGTTCGGTAAGCCCTTCTCCCGTAGCTAAGGAACGAGCATTGCCTAGGTTATCGAGTAATTTTGCTTTTTGATATACTTTTTTAGAATCCAACCTCGAGACAAGGGTTAAACCTGTTTCATAGGTAGCAATAGCTTTAGAATACTTTTTTTGCTCCTTAAATAAGGTAGCTTGATTGTTTAAAATGGAAAGACTGTCAGTCGCTGTTTTTGAAAGGCGAAGTGCTTGTTCATAATATTCAGAAGCCAAATCATACAATTGCCGCTCTTTTTGTAAAATTCCTAATAGACAAAGTAACCGTATTTTGGTACTCGTATGGTCTGTTTCTACATCCGACTTAATAGCTGAAAACCCTTTAACAGAATAAACTTCACTAGAATTAAGATCACCCAATTTATAATATGTATTGGCCATGACCTCATATACATAAATTTGGTAGTAGAGTGGCAACTGCAATAAGGTATTCGTTTCTGCTTGTTCCAAATAACGAATACCTTCCACCAGTTCTAGCTTGTTTTCAGATAGTCTAGTGGTGTTAAGAACAACATCAAGTGAATCGGGTTTGCTTTGGGCATGTATACTAGAAGAGTAGATAGTAAAAAGCCCAAGAATGAAATAAAAAAAGAGGAATGAAAGCAAGATTCTTTTCATTCCTCTAAAATAGGATTAAAAAATTAAAATTTGGTTTTATTACCCACCATTTGGTGGTGGAGGTGGAGGCGGTGGTTGTATAGGATCGTCCTCCCCACAACACGCTTGTTTTTGAATGCCTTGTGTATGTAATTGCTCAGGCGTACAAGAAGTCACCCCAAAAATGAGGGAAACCGTAAACATAACGATAAAAATTTTCTTCATTTTAAAGTATTTTTAAAAATTGGTAGTAAATCCCTACTTGAAATATTCCCAAGAGGGGAGCGGGCGATCCGCAGTAAAATGAAGAGGCGTCCCTCCTCGAGTTGAGAAGTTGTGCACAACACAATCGAGAAATGATTACTTCTCTAAAGCACTTGACGAACGTGCTGTGCAAAGGTGTTCTAGTCAATTATCAGAAACCTGTCTGATACAGGTGATAGAATAGAACAGGACAAAGATGAGTAGGAAGGGTTCGAAACAATCGAAATGCGATGGAAAAGAAATCGAAAGGATTCCGAAACAAAATTTCGATACCAATTCGATAAAATTTGTATAGAAATAAAACAACGGGTTATGTATAAAAATTTAATTGTCAGCGCATTTGAGGAAGTGAAAAACAAGACCGGTAAACAACGTGACTATCCCAGGGCTAGGGTGTTATCAGACTACATTCAAGAGGTAACAAAACAGCCTTATGGAGATAGAAGTCTTGTAACAAAGTACCAAACAGCAAAAAAAGGAGAGCCCGTTGTAGTGCCGGATTTTGTAATAGAAGGACTGTGCAAATATGTAGGGTATGATGATGTGGAATCTTGTAAAGAAAAGGTGCTTACAGAGGTGAAAGAAGAACCTCAGGACACAAAAAATAGAGTTTGGAAAGTGAGTGTTTTAATAGTCTTAATGGTAGGCTTGTTAGGGATTCTAGCATGGCAATACCTCACCAGAGAACGTTGGATGGAATGGAGGGATCCGGTATATGTAGAAGCCGATTTTAATGCCGAAAAGTTGAGCAATGGAATATTGAAACGTTATAAACAAGAGCGAATCGATAACTTTAAAAGAATCGAAGCAGATTGCAATACGACTTTCTTTAGTCCCGATGGCATCGCAACAGTTTTTTATGGCAAAAATATAAAAGGAGAATACCAATGGTTTACAGACTTGGCAAAACATCCCGAAACAGGGAAGGCCTTAAAGCCCATCACCCCATATATGATCAACAAATATATCTGCCACAAAAACAAGTAATAATCCTACAGAGGAATAAACTTATGTAGAATACATTATATAAGGTATAAAAACTAAGAAATACAAGACCGCATAAAAGGTGAGCAAGAGAGGACGGCTTATTTAGAAAAGATACTGGATAAAAAGAAATGCAATTCTTTTATGTTATTTACTTTAATAATACTTAATAAACGGTTTGGTTTTTCCCATCATAGAAATATTTTATTTTTCTTACATTTACTTATACTCCCTTTTTAAAAACGATTATTAATAATCAATTTTATAATAAGCTTATAAATTTAAAACTAAAAGCCCAAATTGAAAGTTGAGGCGGCTTATTAGTAGTGGCGAATAATGTTTTATTTTAATGCGCGTGTCTTATAAAAAACACGCTTGCAAAAAAAAAGGTGATGTTAATTAAAACACCACCTTGAATGTTTTCACAACGGAATAATCCTTATTGTGAATTGCTTTCAAGTGTAAATATAAGAAATTGAAATTAAAGATAATTACGGGTTTCCATAATGTATGATATTGATAACTTTCTACCTTTAGAAACTAACTATAAAAAATATGAAACGAATTTTAGGACCGGATTTGGGTACAAACTCTATTGGTTGGGCGTTGGTTGAGTCAAACTTCAATAAAAAAGAGGGTAAAATAATTGGTTTAGGAAGTCGTATAATACCAATGGATGCCAAGCAAATGAACGATTTTAGCACAGGGCAATCAATCTCTGCTACGGCAGATAGAACTGCTGCAAGATCTATGCGTAGGCTTTATCAACGCAGTATTTTACGTCGTGAACGTTTGCATAGGGTGTTAAACATTCTTGGTTTTTTGCCAGATCATTATGCCAACAGCATTGATTTTGAAAAACGCTATGGTCAATTTAAAAAAGGAACTGAACCAAAACTACCTTACCGTCAAGATGAAGAAAACAATTTTCATTTTATTTTTCAGGATTCTTTCAATGAAATGGTGAGTGCTTTTAAAGCCAAAGGTCAAAATATAAAATTACCGTATGATTGGACCTTATATTATTTGCGAAAAAAAGCATTAAAGCATAAAATTTCAAAACAAGAGCTATCTTGGGTGCTACTTAACTTTAACCAAAAGCGAGGTTATTACCAATCTCGCGACGAAGATTTGGAAGGTGATGCCAATAAACTGGAAGAATATTATAAGTTGAAGGTAGTAAATGTAGAGGAAAGTGACAAAGCTAAAGGAGGAATTTGGTATAATGTTCTATTGGAAAATAAATGGGTATATAGACGCAAAAGCAAAGACCCCTTAATTGATTGGATAGGGAAAGACAGAGAATTTATAGTTACTACAACACTTGATAAGAAGGGTAAACCCAAAAAAGATAAAGAGGGGAATATAAAGAGAAGCTTTAGGTCAGTAGACAGTGAAAAAGATTGGATCGCTATTAAAAAGAAAACCGAAAATGAAATATTAGACACTGAGAAAACAGTGGGTGAATATATTTTTGACACTCTGCTTAAAAAACCGGATCAAAAAATACGGGGAAAACTTATAAAGACCATTGAGCGCAAATTTTACCGTAAAGAACTTGATAAGATTATTGAAACTCAATTGGCATTTCATCCAGAATTACAAAACGCTGAATTATATCAAAAGAGTATCAATGAATTGTACCGAAACAATGATGCACATAGAGCCAATATTACAGACAAAGGTTTTAAGTATCTATTTATAGACGATATTATATTTTATCAACGACCCTTAAAAACCAATAAATCTTTAATTTCCAACTGCCCTTTTGAAAGTAGAACTTACATAAAAGATGGTGAAAAAGTAGAACAACCTTTAAAGTGCATTTCAAAATCCCACCCCTTGTATCAAGAGTTTCGTCTTTGGCAATTTATCCATAACCTTCGTATTTACCAGCGCGAAGGAATAGAAGATGGTAACCCAGTATTGGATCAAGATGTTACAAATAAATATTTGAAAGAGGAAAAGGATAATGTGGATTTATATGATTTTTTAAATCAGCGAAAAGAGATTAGTCAAAAGGCACTTTTGAAATATTTTAAACTTACTGAAAAGGAATATCGATGGAATTATATTGAGGATAAAAAATACCCCTGTAACGAATTACGCGCCGAAATAATTTCACGACTTTCAAAAATAGAAGGGGTTAACCCAAAAGATTATTTGAATCCTGACTTTATATTTGGGCTTTGGCACATAATATATTCAGTACGAGACCGAAAACAATATGGAAAAGCTTTAAAAACTTTTGCAAGTAAAAATAACCTGAATGAAGATGCTTTTTTTGAAGCTTTTATTAAATTTAAACCTTTTGACAGTGCGTATGGTTCTTTTTCTGAAAAAGCACTGAAAAAACTCTTGCCCTTAATGCGCCAAGGCAAATATTGGGACAATAAAGCAATTTTAGAAGAAACCCAATCAAGGATTAATTTCATTATGGAAAGGCTCGATGCGATTGGTCGCGATCTCGAAAAGATTGAAAAGGTAGCCGATGATGATATACCCAAACAGGTTTTAAAAAGTTTTACAAAAGCATCACAGCCAAATAGAGGCCTAAACACTTATCAAGCGAGTTATGCAGTTTATAATCGTCACGCTGAAGTTAGTGAAATAATACGATGGACAAAGCCCGATGAGATTTCAAAATACCTTAAAGGTTTTAAACAACACAGCCTTAGAAACCCAATTGTTGAGCAAGTAGTTACAGAGACCTTGCGCGTTGTTCGTGATATTTGGGAATTTTATGGTGAAGGCAAAGAAAATTATTTTGATGAAATCCATGTAGAATTGGGGCGGGAGATTAAAAACTCTGCTGATGTTCGTGAGAGTATTACCAATGCAATTAACCAAAATACCAATACCAACGAACGCATTAAAAACATTCTTCAACAGTTGATGGATGACAAAGACATGGAAGGAAGTGTACGGCCTTATTCTAAAGGACACCAAGAAATATTAAAACTTTATGAAGAAGGAGTATATTCTCATTCACCTGAAAGCTATAATAATATTGAACTAGGCGATATAGAAAAAATAAGAAGGAAAACTTCTCCAACAAAATCTGAAATTAACAAATACAAACTTTGGTTGCAACAAGGATACGTTTCCCCTTATACAGGAGAAATCATTCCGTTGAGCAAGTTGTTTACCAGTGAATATGAAGTTGAACACATTATACCTCGTTCCCGTTATTTCGATGATTCTATAAGCAATAAGGTGATTTGTGAAGCAGCAATCAACCCATATCCCTATAAAGGGAACAAGACCGCTTACCAATTTATTAAAGATAGAGGAGATAGTATTGTCCCTGAGCTTTCTGTTAATGGAAAAAATGTAAAGATACTTTCTAAAGAAAATTATGAAGCACATTGCAAAACCTATTTTAAGGATAATAAAAAGAAACTAGAGTTTTTATTGAGTGATGATATTCCGGAAGGTTTTATTAATCGTCAATTAAATGACAGTCGCTATATAAGTAAAATAGTAAAGGGGCTATTGAGTAATGTGGTGCGGGAAGAAGGCGAACAGGAGACTACATCGAAACATTTGGTTCCTGTAATTGGTAAGATAACCAGTGTTTTGAGGCAAGACTGGGGACTGAGTAATGTTTGGAACGATTTATTGGCCCCACGCTTTGAACGCATGAACGAAATTACCAATTCAACCGAATTCCGTTTTGAAAAAACCGATGGCCATGGCAACACTTATATGGTCAATACTGTACCCGACGAACTAGCAAACGGGTTTACTAAAAAACGTTTAGATCATCGCCACCATGCCCTAGACGCTTTGGTTGTGGCTTTTACTACAAAAGAACATACCAATTATGTTACTTCCCTTAATACAAAAAGAAAAAATTATGGATTGGTTTCTAAGTTGCGACAAATAGATAAGAAAACCATACCCGATAAAAAAAATGGCGGCACCCGAACCATCACCGTAGCCAAAGATTATCATAAACCTTGGCATAATTTCACACAAGAAGCAAAAGAGGCTTTGGAAACCACTATTGTGAGTTTTAAGCAGAACAAACGGGTAATAAACCGGGCTACCAATAAATATTGGAAATGGAAAGAGGTAGATGGTAAAATGAAAAAGATACAAGTGGAGCAAAAGGGCTCTAACTGGGCGATACGAAAGTCTTTACATAAAGCTACTTATTATGGAAAAACAAAAGGTGTTGACACACCAAAAGGGAAAATAGCAACTGCCGGTAGGGTTTCATTAGAGTCTATTACCAACAGAAAACAGTTGAACTCTATAACTGATAGTGGGATTAAAAAAATACTTAATAATCATCTTAAAAACTACATAGATGAAAAAGAAAAAGAACGTTTTGATTTAGCTTTTAGCCCAGATGGAATTGACGAATTAAACAATACCATACAACAATTAAACAATGGTAAGCCCCATCAACCCATTAAGAAAGTACGGGTGTATGAAATAGGTTCAAAGTTTTCATTGGGCGAAACAGGAAATAAGGATACTAAATATGTAGAAGCCGATAAAGGAACCAATTTATTTTTTAATGTGTATTGGGATGAGAAGAAAGAAAAACGCAACTATGAAACCGTGCCATTGAATGAAGTGGTAGCACATCAAAAAGCGGTCGCTTCCTTACCAAAAGAAGAGCGCACTGAAGCCCCTACAGACCCAAAACTGGGTAAGTTTTTATTTTCATTGTCACCAGATGATTTAGTATATGTACCTACTGATGAAGAAATGGATAATCCCACTTTAGTGAATTTTGAAAATCTTTCAAAGGAACAAGCTGGAAGAATCTATAAAATGGTTAGCACAACTCAGAAAAAGCTGCAGTGTCAGCCAATGCCGTATGCAAAAGAAATTAAAAAGAATGAAAATGGTTCTGGAAATAAAACTGAAAGAATTTTAGCATATCCTAATAAAGAAAATATTATTGATGAAAAAAATAATTTAGTTATGATTAAAGATAGATGTTGGAAGCTTTTAGTTGATCGGCTTGGTAACCTTAAACGGTTAGCATGATAAAACGCACCCTCTTTTTTGGCAACCCCGCCTACCTCAGTACAAAGAACGAGCAGTTGGTGGTCAACTTT
Source organism: Marixanthomonas sp. SCSIO 43207 (assembly GCF_019904255.1). Lineage (GTDB taxonomy): Bacteria > Bacteroidota > Bacteroidia > Flavobacteriales > Flavobacteriaceae > Marixanthomonas. Next base: position 167,260 of record NZ_CP063203.1, on the reverse strand, counting down.
CCGGAAGAAGAAAAACAGGAGGCAACCATTCCTATTGAAGATTTGGGTTATATTGTGCTGGAAGATCCACAAATTACCATCACCAACGGCCTGTTAATGAAACTGGTACAGAACAAAACCGCGGTGGTCACCTGTGACAAACAGCATTTACCCTGTAGTTTTTTGCAACCCTTGGTGGGGCATAGCGAACAGACCGAGCGTATCCGCCACCAACTGGATGCTAGTGTACCCCTAAAAAAACAATTGTGGCAACAAACGGTTAGTGCCAAGATTGAAAACCAGGCTGCCCATTTGCAACAACAAGGTAAGAATGCTTTAAAATTAAAGCGGTGGGCCAGTGAGGTAAAGAGTGGGGATACGCAAAACCATGAGGCTATTGCAGCTGCTCATTATTTTCAGAACTTATTCGATATCGAAGGATTTAGCCGGAACCAAAAAGGCATCCCACCCAACAACCTGTTAAATTATGGATACGCTATTTTACGGGCCATTGCAGCTAGAGCTTTGGTAAGCAGTGGGATGCTGCCTTCAGTTGGGATTTACCACCATAACAAATACAATGCGTTTTGTTTGGCTGATGATGTAATGGAACCCTATCGACCCTATGTAGATATTTTGGTTTATGAGATTGTGGAAACGGGTTGCAACTTGGAAGAGCTGACCACCTCTCTAAAGGCAGAACTGTTAACAATACCTGCTATGGATGTATGGATAGATGGGAAGCAAAGCCCTTTGATGAACGCGATGAGCCGGACAACCAACAGTTTGTACGAGTGTTTTTTTGGGAGCAGCAGAAAGCTGTTATATCCCCAATTCTAGCAGCATGTCAGTTCGAGTGATTTTGAGAGTCCAAAGGACAAGCAAAATAGTATCGAGAACACATTACTGATAATATGAACCGATTTTCACGTTTAAACCAATATAGAAGTATGTGGGTACTGGTATTTTTTGATTTACCAACGGAGACCCGTGTGGAGCGGAAAGCGGCGGCACGGTTTCGGAAAGATTTACTGAACGATGGGTTTGCGATGTTCCAGTTTAGTATCTATATGCGGTTTTGTCCCAGCCGAGAAAATGCTGCTGTGCATATTAAGCGCTCTAAAAATGCCTTGCCCAAAAAAGGGAAAGTGGGTATTATGCAGATAACCGATAAACAATTTGGGATGATCGAACTGTTTCATGGAAAAAAGGAAGTAGAGCCTGAAACACCTTCTCAACAACTCGAACTTTTTTAATACCGATAATTGTCCCCTTGAGGGGACCATAGGGGTGTTTCTTGTTTTAAAAAATGAGATTAAAATAGATACCTACCAAGCTAAACCGTTTCATTTTTTAATCCTATCACACCTCGTAAAAAACATAATACCAGCTTGTTATGGCGGGTATCCTGTGAATTATCTACTAAAGTAGTAATCTGAAAGCAATTCACAACTAAACTTAATATCTACTCCGGCAGCTAACACCTGTGAATTATCTACTAAAGTAGTAATCTGAAAGCAATTCACAACCATAACTCTTCACCAACTTCAGGTACGCAACCTGTGAATTATCTACTAAAGTAGTAATCTGAAAGCAATTCACAACCATATCTATGCGCCTATAGTTCCTTCTGAACCTGTGAATTATCTACTAAAGTAGTAATCTGAAAGCAATTCACAACTAGCAAATTCAATAAACTTTTCAATTCTAACCTGTGAATTATCTACTAAAGTAGTAATCTGAAAGCAATTCACAACTGCTAACGGCTCTGGTTTGCCTAAAGCTAACCTGTGAATTATCTACTAAAGTAGTAATTTGAAAGCAATTCACAACTGAAATGGAGTTTTCAGAAAACACGGTTACCTGTGAATTATCTACTAAAGTAGTAATCTGAAAGCAATTCACAACGTTACCTCCAAACCTCCAGAATATTCTGTTCCTGTGAATTATCTACTAAAGTAGTAATCTGAAAGCAATTCACAACGGCTAATGTTTTAAAAATATCCTCTCCGGCCCTGTGAATGCAGTACTAAAGTACAATTCTAAAATCCAAAACCAATAAATTATTAAAATATTTCTAAAAGCTTTGATAAGAAAATTTGGTAATTACAGTTTAAGTAAAGCTCTAAAATAATATCACCATAGATAATTTATCTAAAAACAGATATTTGAAAATTAAAATGGAAAAAGTTACTTAATTTAAAAAAATCACCCCTCAACCAAAACAACCTCCAGCCCCACTGCCTTTTGACCACGTAGTACCACAAACTGCCCACCCACAGCCTGATAAAATTTCACCCCAATTAAAGCTATAGCAGTTCCAAGTAAAGAAGGGGCAGGGGCTTGTAAGCTAAAAGCAGCATCTGCAAAAGAGGCGTCAATATAGAGAGGAGCACTCTGGGTAAGCTCATAAGTGTTGGTTTCAAAATCAAAATGCAACACCCCTAAGCTAAGTGCCATATGTGTGGCTCCGTTCGGGTAAGAGAGTTGAGAGGTATTAAAATTGCTAACCGTAAAAGTACGGCTGCTCGCGTCATAATGGGTTGTCCCCGGTAAATAAGAAGCCACATGACAAGAAGGCGTAAATTCAAAATCTTGTAACAAACGTCTCCCACGCATCGTTTGCAAGCCCCCGTGCACAGTACGTTGTCCCCGAGCACCTCCAGAATCTAGTTTCTTAATAGCCATAAACAAAGCCATCATACGACCATGAAGGGTACGATCCTTGTAAATACATAAAAAGGGACGCAAGGCCCTATTAAAATACTTTTTGGTGTGTGAACATTGACCAAACTCACTATAGTTTTCCCGTACCCGCGCCATACTCGGTTTGTTTTTAACATCATGGCTGTTAAAACCACCACCCGACCTGCGAGCATGATGTCCGCCGTGCGACTCATAAAAGTTAAGATCTCCAATAGTACCTGATAATTTGATAATTCCCGTTTGTCGTGCCATAATAAACTGATTTTTAAGGACTAATATACACTATTCTAGTTTAGAAAGCAAATTTATGTAGCGTATGTATAGTGTATATATACAGTAGTTATAATGAATATATAGTGTATATAATATATAGAATAGTCATTTCATTTAGGTTGTACGTACTCAAAAATTAAATAATGCAGTAGGTTAAATTCAATAAGGATCACCCTTCCCAACCTTATTCAAATAATTTCCCCCTTGAGGGGGGCTACGGGGGGTGTAAATACCATACATTATATAAATACATAAGCAAAAAATCAAATTCTTATCAAACTCCAGAATAAAATCATCAATAAAATACCCTACCAATTTTGTAGGAAAATACAGAAGTTTTGAAAGGTATATTCTTTTCTCGCTCAGTAAATTATGGCTTGTGCATAGAAAACGACTTTTGTTTGATAAAGTATCGATAAAAGGTGTTTTATATTGATTAAAAACCAATTTTAACGTATATTTTTTGCTGAATTGTTAATCGTTTCTTAATTTTATCTCAGGTTAACCTGACAAATTATTCATTAATACAAACCATTAACTTATGAGAACATGTAAAATGGGACTCATGGGCTTACTCGCCCTAGGTCTAGTATTCGTGTCCTGTTCTAAGGACGAAAACGAAACTCCAACAGAAGAAGCTAATTTAGCAACTGAAATCACCAAAGAAATCCCCAAAGAGGTGAAAGAAGCGGTTAAAAAGCTTAATTTAAATAGTGACTATATAAAGTACGATACCTTTCATATGCCAGACGGAACTACCGAAGAGCGTCTTTTTATAGAAAAGGATATCGTTATGACCGAAGATCAATTGTTTACCATGCTTAGAAACATGGAAGAAAATGATGGCCGTCAGTACAGTACCGACAATTTGGTAACTCAAGGTAGAACCATATCAATTATTGGGTATACCGGAGGAAGTCAAGCACTCTCTAGTAAAGAACGTACCGCTTTGCAGTATGCAGTAAATAATTACAATGCATTAAGCGGTGTATCTATTAGTTTTGACTTAACATTTGGAACCAATTATCAAAATAAAGATATGGTAGTGTATAACAACACTATCAACAACCCTAATGGAGCTGGAGGTAGTGCCGGATTCCCTAGTAACGGTTATCCATATAAGTTTGTCCAAATCTATGGGCTATCTGGGTATAGTACAAATGTAAACGAACACGTAATCACACACGAGATAGGTCACTCGGTAGGATTTCGTCATACCGACTGGTTCAGTCGCCAAAGCTGTGGGCAAAATGTGAATGAAGGAGACGGTGGTGTAGGAGCCAACCATATTGATGGGACACCATCTGGTTATGATCCAACTTCAATTATGCTAGCTTGTTTTAGTTCAAATGAAGATGGAGAATTTAACGCAAATGACATCATAGCTTTACAAGAGCTATACTAACTAACTTTTTGAATTAGTCACGATAAAAGCCTGCCTATTGGTGGGCTTTTATTAGTTATACACCCACTATCGTGTCGTTAATAAATGGCAATCCTCCCAACTATAATCAAATAATCCCCCTTGAGGGGGGCTACGAGGGGTGTAAAAACCCCAAACACCAATCAATAACCCCATTACAAATAAAGGTGGAATACTAAAACTCAAGTTTGTATCAAATTTCACTTCAACCTATAACTGAAAACTTTTAACTATTTTTACCGGTAACGAAAATCACTAAATAATAATGAGCATTCTTGCACGTCTCCTCATAGTGTATACACTAGTGCTGTATGCAATTCCCGGTATTGCGCAAATGGAAGAACCCGCGCAAGCAGACACCCAGATTGAAATGGGTGTAAACCTTATGTTTCAAAAGAAACATACAGAATCCCTTGAGAAACTTTTAGAAATACAAACGGTTGCCGAAAAAAATGACTGGCACGAGCAAGCCTTTAAAGCAACCCTCAATATCGGTTCAAATTATTACTTATTATCAGATTATGGTGAAGCTCTTAATTATTACCTAAAGGCATACGAGATAGCAATTGAGCACCTTAGCTCACGCCAAGAAATGACCGTGCTTAATAACATTGGGATTTTATATTTTCAAGAAGGGGAGCGTGCTCAAGCCAAAAAGTACTTTTTAAAAGCCTACACTATTGCAAAAGAAGTAAACGATGAGGTGAAAGTAGGCTATTATGCCGTAAACCTAGCATTGGTTTCAAATAAAATGCTAGAAGTTTCAGAAGCAGAAAAATATATTAATGAAGCATTGCCGCTGCTGCAAGAATCACCCAATGTATTAGTACAAGGCAAAATGGCTCAAGCTGAAAACTTGATGCTGAAAGAGCAATTTAAAGAAGCCGAACAAAAAGCGCAACAATTGCTACCGCAACTTGAAGGAGTTACGCAGCAAGAAAATAGAGCGTTTGTATTATCAGTCTTGGCACAGATTTACGAAAAACAAAACAAGATTAATAAAGCCATAGAATATGCGCTTGCCTCTAGGTATTCTGAAGGTAGTTATGAAAATAGAACCGAAGCCTATGACCACCTCTCAAGTCTATACGGTAAAAATGGCGACTTTGAAAAAGCTATTACCTACAAAGATTCGGTGATTATTGCAGCAGATTCCTTAAATACCATCAGAAATAGAAAACTCTTTGAAAATGAAAAGGTAAAATTTCAGTTACAAAACTACCAGCACGAGCTTACTCAAAGCAAAGAAGTATTAAAACAAGAAAGACGCTTTTTTTATACGGTTATCATTACAGCAATTCTTTCTATGGGATTCATAATCTGGATGTATAGAAGCAACACAGTTAAATACAAACAACGAAAAAAAATTGTAGAACTTGAATTGGCAAAAGAAAAAAGTGATCATTTGTTAATTGAAAAACAATTAAGAGAAAAAGAAACATTAGCTTCCTTAGAGCAAGAACGTCTTAAAAATGAATTGGAAGTAAAAAATAGAAAGCTTACCGCAAAAGCTCTGTACCTTTCAAGTAAAAATGAACTTATTGAAGAAGTGGTGCAATCTCTTTCAAAAAACACACAAATAGCAAACCACCCCGATTTAAAAAAACAGGTAAATGAATTAAAAAAACATTTAAAAAAAGACACCCAGTGGGATAGCTTTTTTAAACACTTTGAAGAAATCAATCAAGGCTTTTTAAATCGATTACGCAGTAAATATCCAAAATTAACAGCAAGTGATATACGATTCATTACATATTTATACATGAATTTAAGCAATAAGGAAATAGCATCGCTATTAAACATCACACCACAAACGTGTAGAAAAAGAAAAGAACGACTTTCCAAAAAAATGGAACTGCCAAATGACAAATCGCTATTTGAGTATCTGTCAGAGGTTTAAGTGTACTGTCACGTTTATAAACTACAAATGTCACAGATTGTCACGGCTTATTTGAGCGGCTATGCGCTACTTGTATCTATATTTATCACCAAATTAAAACAAGGATACAAATGAAATTAAAATTTACCCTCGCATTACTTTTTCTGTATGTAGTAAGCATACAGAATGCAAACGCACAAGTTCAATTACAAGGAAATACAGAATACGGTCAATTATTTGATATAACCTACAGTGCTTCGCAAGAAGATGTTCTGTATGCACACACCGTAACCAATCACGTAGTAACGTCAACAGATGGCGGCGATACGTGGGATATTTTATATTCAGATCCTCTAGAAGAGTACGCTACAATTAAAAATCTTGAATTATTAGATGACGGTACTACACTTACATTTAATGTACGTTCAGAAGGAACCAATTATAATGCTATTGTGTTATTTGATTTGACTACTGAAACCGTAACAAAATCATATAACCCTCCAAATTCTTTTGAAGTTGATATTCTAATTGAATCATACGACGTACTAGATAGTAATACCGATGTGGTTTTAATGCATACAACCTATTCGTTAGGAGGATCTTATACGCACGAAGTGTTTTACACCAATGATGGTGGAACTTCTTGGAATTCGGTGTATTACAGTCCAGTTAATGATGATGTTTCAGTTAATAATGTGGCTATTGCTCCCAACCAAGCAGATAAAATCTTTATAATGCGCGGTGTTTCTCCTACTAGAACCGTTGGCGGACTTCTAGTATCTACAAATGCTGGTGCCAATTGGGTAGAAAAAATCCCGGGCAACACCTACAACCCAATCGCTTTCAATCCAGATAATCAAGATGATATTTTATTAGGTACTTTTTATCCAGATGAAAACCATGTACAGAACTTATACCGTTCTCAAGATGGAGGTGAAACTTGGAATATCGTGCCTTTAGATTGGACGATGATGTCCTACGGAAATATGAACGATATAGAGTTCAATCCAAACAATACAGATCAAATTATAGTGCTTGAAGAAAATGAAATTGCTGTTTCTACAGATAATGGAGCAACCTGGGATAATTTTGTGTATAACACGATTGATCCACAATCATATTACAATGGTTTAAAAGTTTCTTTCAACCCATTTACAAATGATGAGGTGGCGATTAGTACCAACTTCTTTCCATTTATTTCAGAAGATATAGGTGAAACACTTACCAAGTTAGATAATCCGTTTATCAACTCTACAGGAACTATTTCAGCATTTACTTCAGAAGAGGCAAACCACGTTTATTATGGATTACGTTCTGGATATATTCATAAAGACCTTCAAGAAAATACAGAAAACGGATATGCGCTTCAGTCATTAGACCAAACATTTGGTTCACCATTAAAAGTATATGCAGACCCGGTGGTTGAAGGTCGTGTTTTTACAAACAATAGAGTAATCAATACGTCATACATAAGTGTGAGTAATGAGCACGGTGCCAATTCGCAATTAGCGTTAAGTTCTATGTTCTTTTTATTACTAGAGGATGTGTCTACATCGGTAACCAATCCTAATATAAGCTGGTTATCTACAGGTATTGAAATTCATAAACTAGATCTAACCGATCTTGAAAACATTGTAGATGAAAATATTGCTGTACCTCAATTGGGTCAAGTTATTGAGGCTATACAGGTAGATCGTGAAAATGGCGACACAGTTTGGATGTCACAATCCATCAATTTTTATATGACAACCGATGGCGGTGCTACTTGGGAACTGTCAAACACAGGACTAGAAGATTTAACAGAAGGAGATGACTTAATTTTAGATATAGAACAAAACCCATTAAATCCAGATCAATTAATGCTAGCTACAACGCAAGGAGTGTATCTTTCAAATGATAAAGGAAGCACCTGGAGTTTAATTTTATCTGAATTTACCAATCGCGTAGCCTTTTCAACGGTCACTGAAAATGCTATTGTAGCAACAACACATTACTCAGATGGCTTTAACGTGCCACTGCCGGTAGCAAAAGCAACAATAAACTTCAGTAAAGATAGTGGTGAAACTTGGGAAACAATTTCGCCTGAGATGCTAGACTATCCGGTAACTGAAACGTCGGCATTTACTTTTTCTGAAGATGAAGCAGATGTTTACTTTGGAGTATTAGATTTAGGATTAATTAAATACACAATAGATCTTACTACATTATCAGTTTCATCTGAATTTGTAAATAACAATCCTATTGTATTGTATCCTAATCCGGTTTCAGAAACTATTTCTATTGATACCCGCGAACAAGTAGAAGCAGTAACTATTTATAATATTGCAGGTCAACGCGTGTTGAATGTATCAAACTACAACCAACCTATACGTGTAAGTGCTTTACAAGCTGGTATATATGTAGTGCGAGTAGAAACTGCTAACGGAGTATATACACAAAGAATAAGTAAAAAGTAAGAAGAATAGAAGTATTAAAGACTCATAATTTGTTAAGTTATTAATTAGAGAGTAAGTTAATGGTTAATACTCGATGAGCTGCCTGTTTTCAGGCAGCTTTTTTTATGCGTTTTACTTCACTCCTGAATAGAAAAAAATACAACTGATAGTAAAACTTGGTTTAAAAGTTTTAATGGCTAGTAAAAAGGTTGCCTAATTAGTTTTTTTGGAAATAGATTTCCAAAGTTTGGAGAAAGCTGTAACAACTACAAGTACTATAAACCCTACGACCAAACCAACCAAAAATTCACCCAAAATAGATGGAATAGCAGCTACCCAATGATGAATCATGTCTATATTATGCACAAAAATTCCTCCCGAAACCAAAAGTAATGCAATGGTTCCTATAACACTAAGGCTTTTAATTACTTTAGGAAGCGCTCGTACCATAAACCTTCCAACTTTATCTGAAAAACTATCGTCACGGTCATTAAGGTTAATAAGTTTTAGGCCAAACTCATCCATTCGTACCAATAAAGCTACAATACCATATACGCCTACAGTAGCAATAAGAGCAATGATTGAAACAACAATTATCTGGATAGTAAGAGGTTCTTGTGTAACTGTACCTAAGGCGATGATAACAATTTCAACAGATAAGATAAAATCAGTTACGATAGCAGATTTAATTCGCTCTTTTTCCAAAGCTTTAAGTTCTTCTTTGGTCAGGTCTTGTACGTCTTCCTCTTTAGTGCCGTGTGCATGAGGTACAAAAAACTCATATATTTTTTCAGTTCCTTCATAGGCAAGATAGAGCCCGCCTAGAATTAAAATAACCGTAATAACCACTGGAACAAAAGCACTTAACACAAACGCAATGGGAAGAATAATTAACTTATTCAGAAAAGAACCTTTAGTAATAGCCCACAATACCGGCAGTTCTCTGTTTGACATAAACCCGGATGCTTTTTCAGCATTTACAGCTAGATCATCACCCAAAATACCGGCTGTTTTTTTAGCAGCTACTTTACTCATTACAGAAACATCATCCATAAGAGCAGCAATATCATCCAATAATGCAAAAAATCCTGAAGCCATAGTAGTTGTTTTTTAGGGAACTATTGATTTGTACAGGTGCAAAAATCGGTACAAATAGTGAAATAACAATCAATTAGTAAAAAGATTTTAATTGTAGTAGGCTGGTTGCTTTCGGTATTTGTTTTGCGGTTTCTACTTTTACATGATACTTATATTGAATACTAATAATTTATTGAAGATAGTAGAAATAGGGTTGCAAAACATATGAGAATACTTCTTATATTTGATGTAAGGTTTTTAAAAACAACTAATTAGATGATGTTTAATTATAAACTAAAACACAATTAACATGAAAGTAAATCCATACCTAAACTTTGACGGCCAAGCCGAAAAAGCATTCAATTTTTACAAATCAGTTTTTGGAGGTGAGTTTAGTGCGCATATGAAAATGAGCGATGCTCCAGATAGCGACAAACTTCCCAAAGAAATTCAAGAAAGAACTATGCATATCTCACTTCCGCTGGGAGAAGATACTATTTTAATGGCATCAGATACCATTGAAGGAATGGGAGCTCCTTTCAAAAAAGGAAACAATACCTATGTTTCATTACATCCAAAAAGTAGAGAAGAAGCAGATAGAATTTTTAACGGATTATCGCAAGGTGGTTCTATAGAAATGCCTATGGAAGATCAATTTTGGGGTGACTACTTCGGAAGTTTTATAGACAAGTTCGGTATCTGCTGGATGATTAATTACAACCCAGAATATTAAACAGTTGTATAGAAAATACTAGGTATGAAAAACAAACAACCTATAACCGTACAAACCATTGTTAATACTTCTCTAGAGAAGGCATGGGATACTTGGGTCACGCCGAGTCATATTGAACAATGGAATACCGCGTCAAATGAGTGGCACACACCCAAAGCAATTAATAATTTAAAAGTAGGAGGGAGGTTTGTTTCAAGAATGGAAGCAAAAGATGGTAGCATGGGGTTCGATTTTTCAGGTGTTTACACAAAAGTTAAACCACGTAAACACCTTGCTTATACCTTAGATGATAATAGAAAAGTGATAGTCAATTTTGAAAAAAATAATCAAGGGGTGTTAATCACTGAAACCTTTGAGCCTGAACAACAGAACTCAATAGATAAACAACGTGACGGTTGGCAAGCTATCTTAAATAATTTCAAAAATTATATAGAAACAGAACAGTAATTCATTTCTATAAAGTTTATACTAAAATAAAGCTTAATATAAAGCTATTAAACAATATGGTTGAAGTATTTAAAACAAACCTTACATCTAGCGCGCAAGCATATAAACTTGCCAAGAAAATACGTGAACAATTTCCAGGGTATAGTATCAATTTTGACTTGGAGGATTGTGATAATATTCTACGTGTTGAATATACTCAATCCATTTCTGTAGAAAAACTAGTAAAGCAAATACATAAACAAGGGTTTAAAGCTGAACTTTTAGTAGGTGATAGTACAAAAGAAACAGATTAAAAAAACCTAACCATCACAAATGGATGTATCCCATTTACCTGGGTAAAACAAAAAACTTAGTCAATAGAAGTATTTCGTAACCGCAGCGAGTTACCAATTACCGAAACCGAACTAAAACTCATAGCTAAAGCAGCAATCATTGGAGACAATAACAACCCAAACACCGGATACAAAACACCGGCAGCAATAGGAATGCCTAGTGTGTTGTAAATCAATGCAAAAAACAAATTTTGTTTAATGTTTTTCATCACTTTTTCGCTTAGCTTACGAGCTTTCACAATACCGTGTAAGTCACCTTTTATCAATGTAATTTCAGCACTTTCTATGGCTACGTCGGTTCCTGTTCCCATAGCAATACCAATATCACTTTTTGCTAGTGCAGGAGCATCATTAATACCGTCACCTGCCATAGCTACTTTTTTGCCCTCATCTTGTAATTGCGTAACTTCTTTAAGTTTGTCTTCGGGGAGTAAACCTGCTTTAAAATCGTTTAGGTTAAGCTCATTGGCTACGGCTTGAGCTGTATTATGATTATCACCGGTGAGCATTATTACTGCAATTCCAAGATCTTGAAGCCTTTGTATTGCTTTTTTACTTGTTTCTTTTATAGCATCGCCAATAACAATGTAACCTACTACATCTTTTTCAATGGCTAGATAAGAGATTGTTTTTCCTTCTTCTTGGTAAGCGTGTGCTTTGTTCTTTAAGTCTTCAGAAATTGTAGCCTCTACATCATTCATCAAGCGCTCGTTTCCTAAAGCTGTATTTTTTCCGTTTACAACACCTTTTACACCTTTTCCGGTTACCGATTGAAAATCTTCAGTAGGTAAAGCAGTACTGTTTTTTTCTTTTCCGTAGGAAACGGTTGCTTCGGCTAGGGGATGTTCGCTTAAAGTATTTAAAGAAATAAGGTATTGTAAAATATCTTCTTCTGAATAAGAGCTTTCTTGGTTTTTTTCTATTGCCGAAACAGTTGGCTTTCCTTCTGTTAACGTACCGGTTTTATCAACTAATAAGGTGTCAACCGTATTCATCTTTTCTAAGGCTTCAGCATTTTTTATTAAAACACCCTGTTGGGCGCCTTTACCTACACCTACCATAACAGACATAGGTGTAGCCAATCCTAAAGCACACGGACAAGCAATTATTAATACAGCAATAGCATTAACCAAAGCATATACATAAACTGGCTCTGGTCCCCAAACAGCCCAAATTATAAACGTGAGAATAGATACTATAACTACAATAGGAACAAAATAACCCGAAATGGTATCTGCCAAACGTTGTATGGGGGCTCTGCTTCGGCTGGCGTCATTAACCATTTTTATAATTTGTGATAACAATGTGTCATTACCTACTTTTTCAGCTTTCATTAAAAATGACTGTGTGCCGTTAATCGTTCCGCTGTGAACGGTATCTCCTTTTTCTTTGTCAACAGGAATAGGTTCGCCGGTTATCATAGATTCATCAATAGCAGAATTTCCTTCAGTTATACTGCCGTCTACCGGAATTTTTTCTCCCGGTTTTACACGTAATATATCCCCTACATTAATTTGCTGAATTGTAATTTTTTCTTCTTGACCATCTACTACGCGAATGGCTTTATTGGGAGCTAGTTTTAATAATTCTTTGACGGCGCTGTTTGTTTTACTGTGAGCTCTCGCTTCTAGCACTTGGCCCATTAAAACTAGGGTTAATATAACGGTAGCTGCTTCAAAATAGACGTGTACAGTACCCGCCTCTGTTTTAAATTGGGCGGGGAAAAAATCGGGCACGAGCAGACCAAAAACACTGAATAACCAAGCTACACCGGCTCCAAGGCCAATGAGCGTAAACATATTAAGGTTCCAAGTTTTTATGCTTCGGTAGGCACGTTCAAAAAATAACCAAGTTGCATAAAACACTACGGGAAGAGACAACCCAAACTGAATCCAGTTCCAATACTTTTGATCCAAGAATGTATATAATGGATTGTTTGGAATCATTTCAGACATGGCAATTAAAAAAATAGGAAAGGTAAATCCTGCTGCCCACCATAGTTTTTTAAGAAGTTTGGTATACGTTTTTTCTTCAGCAGAAAGATCAGGTTCTTTTAGAACAAGATCCATTCCGCAAATGGGACAATCTCCGGGTTCGTCTTTGGATACTTCAGGATGCATGGGGCATGTCCAAACATCTTGAGCAGGTACATTGGTTTGTACTTCAGCAACCAGATCCATTCCGCAAACAGGACAGTCTCCGGGAGCATCATACGTTTTGTCACCTTCACAATGCATAGGGCAATAGTAAACTCCAGAAGTGTTTGAAGATTTTTCTTTTTGTGTAGTCTTGGTTCTCTCTTTTTTTGGTTGTTCTCCCTCCGGATGAATGCTGTAGTGACCGCCATCATCTTGTAAAGCTTTCTGAAATGTCTTAAGAGCAATGTGCTCTTTCATTTCAATATGAGCTGTTTCTTTTTCCAACGAGACTGTTACCCGAATCACGCCATCCACACCGGCAAGTATCTCTTCAACGTGGTTTCGGCATCCGTTGCAACTCATTCCGTGTATGTGGTAGGTGTGTGTCATAATATGTTCTTAAATATTGAACGATATACAAAATTCTTAAAACCAACCCTAATAAAAAAGCCGAAACGCAACTGTATTACACTTTAAAGTAAATAGCAGCTTACAACAATCCCGGTTTTCTGTTACTAAATAGGAGGTATCGATATACAGAATGAAATTTTAGTTATTTTCTTGGTAGGTATAAAGTCATCTTTTCAAAATACACATTGTCTAAATGCCCCATTTTGGTCCTGTCTTGAGTAATTAAATGAATATGCATAAATGAATCGTGATGGGTAAAAATGGTTTGATGCTTAGTTGAAAAGAAACCTACAAGGTCAACCGGCTCATCTTTTAAATGATAATTGACTTGTCCTTGATGCGCTTCTTGAGGAGAAGAAACTGAAGTTCCGGGAGGCAAATTTTGAACATGAATGGTAGCGGTTTTTACCGTACCGGAAAGCTTAAAGGCAAAGGGTCTTTTCCTGTTTGCTGTTTCTTTATCGATAAAAGTTTCTAAAGACTTTAAATCAGTAATCTCTTCAGGAAGCTGTACCGTTTGCCAAGATTGTACATTGGCATATACAAAAAATGGAGCTGAGGTGTTAAAGGTTTCTTTTACTTGCATAGTACTATCTGATGTCACTCTTGAAACGTAACTTGTACCGTCTATAAGTAGTAGTTCTCCCGTTAAATAACGTTCAGGGCCCAAACCGTACAATCCTTTTTTATTAGAAATAGTATCAAGAAGAATTTTTTCTTCCAATTCACCATTTCTAATTACGTTTTTCATTGCATTTACAATGTGTACATCTGGATAGGTGCTATTTTCATTAGATTTTTCTTCAGAAGAATTGCAACTCATTATCATGGTAATGACTCCCAAAAGAAGAATACGATAGGTACAAAACATAATACAAAGCTTAGTTGTGATGTGGTGGTTGATACTTTCTTACCAGTACAAAAAAGTAAGTTACTTTAGTGTGCTAGGGCAAATAGCATCAGTAGTATCTACACCGGTTTCTTTTATAGCTTTAAAACCTCCTTGTACATCTATTAAATTATGAATGCCTCTGCTTTTTAAAATAGATGCTGCAATCATACTTCGATATCCTCCTGCACAGTGTACATAAAATGTTTCTTTGGTAGGGTAATCGGCTAGATGCTTATTGATTTCTGAAAGCGAGGTGTGATGAGCGTTTACAATATGTTCTGCTTGAAATTCACCTGGTTTTCTTACATCATAAACTGGAGCATCATTAGAGGATTTTTCAATGGCTTCTTTAAAGCTTTCAGCTGTAATTGAGGTAACTGTATCGTATTCTTTTGAAGCTTTTTTCCATGCTTCAAAACCACCTTCAAGATAGCCCAATGTATTATCAAATCCTACGCGTGAAAGTCGTGTGATGGTTTCTTTAATTCTGTCTGCATCTGCAATTAATAAGATGGGTTGTTGTACATCTTTGATTAAATCACCTACCCAAGGCGCAAAACCTCCGTCAATTCCTATAAAGATAGATCCAGGAATGTGACCTTTTGCAAAATCACCTTGATGTCTTACATCAAGCATCACGGCTCCGGTTTCATTAGCTGCTGCTTCAAAAGCATCGGGACTCAAAGCAATTTGTCCTTTCTTTAAAACATCATCAATAGATGCATACCCTTCTTTATTCATTTTTACATTCATAGGAAAATAGGCGGGAGGTGGTAAAAGACCATCTGTAACCTCGTTTATAAATTCTTCTTTGGTCATATTGGCTCGAAGAGCGTAGTTTATTTCTTTTTGATGTCCTAGTGTGTCAACTGTTTCTTTCATCATGTTTTTTCCGCAGGCAGAACCAGCTCCGTGTGCGGGGTAAACAGTTAATTCATCTGCCAAAGGCATAATTTTGTTTCGAAGACTATCATACAGCATTCCTGCAAGATCTTCTTGAGTCATATTTGCAGCTTTTTGTGCAAGATCTGGCCGTCCTACGTCACCAAGAAATAATGTATCGCCTGTAAAAAGAGCATGGTCTTTTCCGTCTTTATCTTTTAATAGAAAAGTAGTACTTTCTAATGTATGCCCAGGAGTGTGCAACACTTTAAGGGTACAATCGCCCAATTTAAATTCTTGGTTATCGGTTGCAATAATTGCATCAAAGTTTGGGTTAGCCTTTGGACCGTAAACAATGGGAGCACCTGTTTTTTCAGATAATGTTATATGTCCTGAAACAAAATCGGCGTGAAAGTGAGTTTCAAAAATGTATTTGATTTTTGCTCCTGCCGCCTCGGCTTTGTCAATATAAGGCTGTACTTCACGTAATGGGTCTATTATAGCAACTTCTCCTTTACTTTCAATATAATAAGCTCCTTGAGCTAAACAACCGGTATAAATTTGTTCTATTTTCATGATATTCTATTTTTTTCTAAAGGTAACTTTGTTAGTTCACAACTGTGTCTTACAGTAGTTGTTGTTACATATTTAATTCTTTGTAAATTATATAAATCCCCATTAATAATACAAACCATCCAAATGCTTTTTTCAGCTTTTTACCGTCAATAAATTTGTTGAGCCATACGCCCAAGAATATTCCAACTACTGAAATTGCTGTAAAAAGTATTAAAAATGGCCAATCAATGTTTAAATTCTGTACATCACCTATAAAACCTATGAGGGATTTAATTGCAATGATTAATAGGGAAGTGGCTACAGCCTTTTTCATCGGTAATTTTGCCAATAAAACTAGAGCAGGTATAATTAAAAATCCGCCGCCCGCTCCTACAATTCCGGTTATTGTCCCTACAACCAGTCCTTCAACTATGATTAACGGGTAGTTATAATGAATGGTTGTGTTTTGATCGGTATCATTACGCTTATTGCGTATCATCGATACCGAAGCCAGAAGCATTATTACTGAAAAGAAAAGCATAATGGCCAAGTTTTTTGTAACAATAAAACCATTAACCTCAAAAAGTTGATCGGGAATAGCTGGAATTAAAAAAGCTCTGGTGAGGTACACTGCTATAAATGCAGGAATAGCAAAAATAATAGCTGTCCTTAAATCAACCATTCCTTTACGCATATTCTTGATGGCACCTACAAGTGATGTACCGCCTACCACAAATAAAGAATAGGCTGTTGCTGTAACAGGATTAAGCGAAAGAGCGTACACTAAGATAGGAACTGTAAGTATTGAGCCGCCGCCTCCAATTAATCCCAAAACAAGACCTATTAAAAGAGCTCCTAGGTATCCAAAAATTTCAAAAATGTCCATTTAGTATTTGTTGTAAGGCAAAACTATTAGGTTTTTCTTATATATTTTGTAACTCTTGTTACAAGACTTCAATAAAACTTCGGTGCAATTTAATCTTTTTATTGTTTTCCATTTTCTTAAGTAGCCTAGAAATTACCACTCTACTTGTATGAAGGTCTGAAGCAATCTCTTTATGGGTGGTGTAAATGTGTTTACTATTTAAAATGGAAACCTTATTGTTTAAATAGTTTTCCAAACGGTGATCCATATTGTTAAAAGCAATATTATCGATACTTTCTAAAAGTTCCATCATTCTAGCGTGGTAACTATTAAAAACATAATTGCGCCACGTTTTATATTTTGAAGACCATTCTTCTATTTTGTTTATAGGAATCATAAGCAACGTAGAAGGGGTTTCACTTACCGCATGAATTTCGCTTTTTGTATTATCAACACAGCAGGTCATTGTCATTGCACAGGTATCACCTTCGTCTAGATGATACAATAGTAGCTCCTCACCATCGTTATCAGGGCGCATTACTTTTATGCTTCCTTTTAATAATAATGGCATTGATTTAATATACTGCCCTGGTTTTATCAAGTCTTTTCCTTCGGGTACTTCAAGATAAGTGGCCACTCGGTTTATTTCTTCTATAAGAGCTGGCTCAAATTGATAACCGTAGTGTTTATTAAGTTCTTCAATCATTAATTTTTGTTTCTGAAAAGTATACTTTGCTATACAAAGATACGTATCGTTTCATTCTGAAATGAAAGGTAAATATGGTATCAATGTAAAAACAAATCTACTTAAGCTATAAAAAGTCTACTGTAACACAAGTTACATTTACTTTTTTGAATTCTTTGTAGTTTTATGAATTGATGTTTAAAAATGAAATGATGTAAATAAAAAAAGGCTGCGATAAGCAGCCTTTTTAAGTGGGTAGTGACCTCGGCAGGATTCAAACCTGCAACCTTCTGAGCCGTAATCAGATGCGCTATTCAGTTGCGCCACGAGGCCTTTAGTGTGTTAAAACAAACGAAAAAATAAATATCGTTTGTTTCGGGGTGCAAATATATTTCTTTTTACCTTTATAGACAAAGCACTTTTGCAAAAAATTACAATGGATATAGAAAAATACATTCGAGAGGTGCCTGATTTTCCAAAAACAGGTGTTAATTTTAAAGACATAACTCCACTATTGGCAAATGCTGAAGCGACTTCGTTCTGCTTGCAGCAATTGCTTTTATTAACAGAACGACAGCCTATAAATAAAGTAGTGGGTATTGAATCACGCGGATTTTTATTTGCAACACTCTTGGCAAAAGAGCTAGATGCCGGTTTTGTGCCTATACGAAAAGCCGGAAAACTTCCTCACGATACATTAAAACAACCCTACGCGCTAGAATATGGAATGGATGCGCTTGAAATTCATGAAGATGCCATTCAAAAAGGAGATAAAGTATTACTTCATGATGATATATTGGCCACAGGAGGTACTGCTAGAGCGGCATGTCAATTGATTGAAAAATTAGGCGGTGAGATTGTGCAATGTAACTTTTTAATTGAACTAGAATTTTTAAAAGGAATCAATAAGTTAAAGTCGTATGAAGTGCGGTCATTGCTTAGTTATTGATTAACCGCATTTTTAGTAACCCAAAGTTTATAACCAAAAATTGCTAATTGTACTTTTGAAGCCTTAGATAAATCCACACCTTTTTTGGTAAAGCTGGGTAGTAGCTTTTTATTTAGCTTAGCAAGTGTTTTAAAAAACTTCTTTTTCATATACCTAAAAATAAAAAAACCTTCTCAGAATAGAGAAGGTTTAAGAAATTTATAAGAGTTTAAGTTACTGTTTGGTAGTGATTTCTATGACACCATTAATAGCTTTTCCGCCGTACTCTTTTATAGCTTTTTTACCTTTTAACACATTAATTTTTTTGATAGTTTCGGGTTTAATTTTTTTAACATCTTGTTCTGTAATTTCTTTTCCATCCACAATATAAATAGGATTATCGCTAGAATTACTTTTTTCACTTGCTATAATTTCTACTTTTCGATTTTCTGAACCGTTGTTTTTGATAATAAATCTTGTAGAGTCGTTTTCACGAGAACGTATTATTTCTACACGTTCTTTCATAGCGTCACTTCTGTTTTTCATTCGCGTTCTCTGTCTTTCCATTCGTTCTTCATGAGAAGCTCTTCTTTCTTCCATTTTCGTTTCAACTTCTTCACGGCGTTTTTCCATTTGTTCACGACGCTTTTCTATTTCAACCTCTCTTTTTGCAAGCATAGCATCTTTTTCTGCCAGAATTTTATCACGTCGTGCTTTTTGATCCTCTGTCATTACAGTTCTTGAGCTAATAGTTCCATTTTCTGAAACCGAAAGAATAAAATCGCTGATAGGCTCACTACTGTTTACACTATAATTATTGTTGTTTCCACGGGCATCACTATATGAAATAGAAATACTGGTAATTTCACCTTTGCTGTTAAAATTCACATTGCGGTAATTAAATGTGGCATTGTGTTTTTCTTTTAACATACGTTTGTACTTTTTAAGCTCTTCGATTGTTGTGTTTTTGGTAATTCTAATTTGAAAAGCTTGTGCCGAATCCTGAACCAGCACTTGTTTTTTAAGTACTGAATTTGAAGGTGTCGCAGTAGTTTGATTGGTTTTGGTAGGTATTGTCTCCTTTTCTGAAGGAAGTTCAGAAGTATTTTCAAAAGGTGTTTTTTCTGAAGCAGGTGTCACGTTTTCAGAAGCTGCTTTTTCAACTGCCGGCGTGTATTCAATTATATCGTGAGTATTAAAACTCCATAAAAAGAGGGCTAATAACGGTACTACGGCAAAAGCCTTTAAAGAATTTGATTTGTTTGAACTGTTTTTGTTTAACATAACGATTCGTTTTTTGATGAATGATTGATAAAAATTAGTAGTTAGTGCCGGTGCAGCATAACTTGACGAAGCTTGCACCAATGCCAATTGGTATGCTTTTTTTGATGAAACAACCGAAGCAGTTTCTTGATCTGCCAAATATTCTAAATTTTCAGAAATACTTTTTTGATACAACCAAGCAATAGGATTAAACCATTGAAAAACAGTAAGAAGCTGTGCTAGTACGATGTCTATAGAATGCCATTGCCTAGCATGAACTCGCTCGTGTTTTAAAATAATATCTAGATCTTCTTGGGAGTGTAAATTTGGATTGTAAACAATGTAAGTAAGGAAAGAAAAAGGACTTATGTTTTCAGACACGATAACATATTTAAACCCATGTTGCTTTTTTATAGTTTTACTTTTCAGAAGTAGAACAAGTGAAGTTACTTTTTTGAAAAATCTAACTAGAAAGAAAAGGATTACTATAATGTAGGTGATACCTAGAAAGCTCCACCAATCAATTGGCTTGATGTCTGTTGCTGTTTGCAACGGGATGCTTTCTGAAAATGCATAGTTTTCTTGTGTTGGAGTAGGTAAATAAACGATGTTGGTGATTTCAAGAAAAGGAACCAAAATAGAACAAACTACTCCTATCAATAAAAAATATCGATTGGTTTTAAAGTTGGTGTCCTTTTTGAGAAAAATCCAATAGACGCTAAAAAACAGAACCAACACGGCGGCAGATTTAATGACATAGATACTAAACGCTTCCATATTATTGTTTGTTTTCTATTAGTTCTAAAATCTCTCGTAACTCGGTAGCACTAATCTTTTCTTCCTTAGCAAAAAAAGATACCATACTTTTATAACTGTTATTAAAGTATTTTTTTGAGGCTAAATTCATAAACCGTTTGGTGTACTCTTCTTTACTAATAATGGGATAGTATTGATGTGTTTTTCCATAAGCAGTGTAAGAAACAAACCCCTTATCTTCTAGGTTGCGTACAATAGTTGATACCGTATTGTAGTGGTTTTTTCCGGGTAACTTTGCTACAATCTCTTTTACAAATGCTTTTTCTAGTTGCCAAAGCACTTGCATAATTTCTTCTTCTTTATTTGTAAGTCGTTCCATTTGGTAAATATAAAACTATTTATGTAGTTACAAAACTATTTTTATAGTTATATAACTTATTTTTTAGTTTGTTATTGTTTTTTTGTTTGATTGTTAGTGTTTTACTTGGTAATTGTTTTGCTGAGAACTTACTGATTCTTATTGAATCACATTATTATTTTTTAAGCATTCAAAATTCCTAAATCATAAAACATGCTTCAAATTTTGTACTTCCTTTAGTATCTTCGCAGCTTAAAAGATTTATATGGGAATATCATTGCTTTTTGTTTTTCTAGGATTATTACTGTTGGTTATTGGCGGTGAATTTTTAGTGCGTTCATCTGTAGCGTTGTCGTTTAAACTTCGGTTATCAAAAATGGTTATTGGGTTAACAATTGTATCATTTGCTACTTCTGCTCCTGAATTATTAGTAAGTATTGAAGCTGCGTTAAATGGCTTTAGTGATATTTCATTAGGTAATGTAATAGGTTCAAACATTGCAAATATTGGGTTGGTATTGGGTGTTACAGCTTTTATAGCGCCATTAAGTATTGACCGAGATTTCTACAAGTTTAATTGGCCTGTGATGATGTTGCTTTCTATAGCGCTTTATTTTCTTCTGAAAAGTGGAAATGAGCTCGATAGATTAGAGGGTGCTGTACTTCTTATATTATTAGGTACGTATTTGTTTTTATTAATAAAGCGAGCTCGTAATCAAAAAAAATCAAAACCTGTCGATGACGGTATTGACGATGGATTGTCACAAACATCATCGTTTAAAATAATAATTTGGCTGTTACTTGGCGGATTAGGTTTGTGGGGCGGAAGCGAACTACTAGTGGCTGGCGCTGTAGATATGGCAACAGCTCTTGGTGTAACAGAGCGTGTTATTGCAGTAAGTATGATTGCTATAGGAACAAGTGTTCCAGAGTTAGCAGCATCTGTCATAGCGGCCTTAAAAAAGGAAAAGGCAATTTCTATGGGAAATTTAATAGGATCTAATATTTTTAATATTGCTTCAGTTTTAGGCATTACATCTATATTGCAGCCTATTGCCGTAAAAAGTCAAGAGGTATTAACCAATGATATTTTCTGGATGCTAGGTTTTGCAGCTATTTTAGTTCCGTTGGCTTTTCTTCCGAAGAAATTTGAAATAGGACGCTATAAAGGTTTATTCATTGTGATTGCTTATGCAGCTTTTATAAGTTTTGCCTTCATGGAATAACTGTTTTTTCTTTTTATTTTCTTCTCAGGTATGTTTTGTTTTAATTAACCCCAAAAAAATAGGGGTTGTTAATATAAATTTGTCATTTATTAATAAGTTAACATTAAAAATTAGGGGGTGTAAAAAAAATAAACCTATTTTTGTGCCATTCTAATTAAAAAAAGACTTTAAAAATGTCAACGCTACGATTTCATGCAATTAAAGAAACCTTCAACAGAAAACCTGTAGAAGTTAAAGAACCTGAAAGACGTTCTTCCATATTTGGTAAAAACGTTTTTAACGAGGCAGCTATGCGCCAATACCTTACCAAAACATCTTACAATAGTGTTATGGATGCTATTGAAAATGGTAAAAAGATTGAGCGTAGTGTAGCCGATCACATTTCGACAGGAATGAAAGAATGGGCTATTGCTAAAGGAGCAACCCACTACACTCACTGGTTTCAGCCACTTACCGGAGCAACTGCAGAAAAGCACGATGCTTTTTTTGAAACTATTGAAAACGGACAAAGTATTGAAAAATTTGGTGGCGGACAGCTAGTACAACAAGAGCCCGATGCATCAAGTTTTCCACACGGAGGAATACGAAACACATTTGAAGCTAGAGGTTATACAGCTTGGGATCCTACTTCACCGGCATTTTTATATGGTACAACTTTATGTATACCAACGGTTTTCGTTTCGTACACCGGAGAAGCTTTAGACTATAAAACACCTTTATTAAGAGCATTACAAAGCGTAGATCAAGCCGCAACGGCAGTAGCCAAATATTTTGATAAAAATGTAACCAAGGTAAATGCTACATTGGGTTGGGAGCAAGAATACTTTTTAATTGATAAAGCATTAGCTGCTTCAAGACCAGATATTTCACTTTCAGGGAGAACATTATTAGGTCATTCTTCTCCAAAAGGACAACAACTTGATGATCACTATTTTGGTTCAATACCATTACGTGTTCTTAATTTTATGAGAGACCTAGAGACTGAATGTATGTTATTAGGTATTCCTGTAAAAACAAGACATAATGAAGTTGCACCTAATCAATTTGAATTGGCACCAATTTTTGAAGAAACAAATCTTGCTGTTGACCACAACTCGTTATTGATGGACTTGATGGATAAAATTGCAGACCGTCATAACTTTAAGGTGTTATTTCATGAAAAACCATTTGCAGGTGTAAACGGAAGCGGAAAGCACAATAACTGGTCATTAGCAACAAATACAGGTGTTAATTTATTAGGTCCTGGTAGTACGCCTATGAAAAATTTACAATTCTTAACTTTCTTCATAAACACTTTAAAAGCTGTTAATGATCATGAAGAGTTAATTAGAGCCTCTATAGCAGGAGCAAGTAATGACCACCGTTTAGGCGCAAATGAAGCACCACCTGCTATTATTTCAGCATTTATAGGTTCACAACTTACCGATGTTCTAGATGAATTAGAAAAAGTTACCGATGGCAAACTGTCGCCTCAAGAAAAGACCGACCTAAAATTAAATGTAGTTGGTAAAATACCTGAAATATTATTAGACAACACCGATAGAAACCGAACTTCGCCTTTTGCTTTTACAGGAAATAAGTTTGAATTACGTGCAGTAGGTTCAACAGCAAACTGTGCAAACCCAATGACAGTGCTTAATGCAATAGTAGCAAAGCAACTTATCGACTTTAAAGAAAAAGTAGATAAACTCATTAAAGGTAAAAAAATGAAAAAGGACGATGCTATCTTTAATGTATTAAGAGAGTATATTAAAGACTCAAAACGCATTCGTTTTGAAGGTGATGGCTATGGTGAAGCTTGGGAAAAAGAAGCTAAGAAAAGAGGTTTAAGCAATAACAAAACTACACCAGAAGCTTTAAAAGCTAGAATTTCAAAAGAATCTATTGCATTATTTGAAAACCTAAACATAATGAGTAAAGTTGAAATTGAAGCTCGTTATGAAATTGAAATGGAAGAATATGCAATGCGTATTCAAATAGAAGGAAGAGTATTAGGTGATATTGCAAGAAACCATGTAATTCCTACAGCAATTAGATACCAAAATATATTAATAAAAAATGTACGTGGGATTAAAGAAATTTATGAAAAAGACTTTAAAAAATACGCTGCAGAACAATTAATATTGGTTGAAGAAATTTCTGAACACATTGAGAAAATCAATAAAGGAATTACAAACATGATCAATGAAAGGAAAAAAGCAAATAAGATAGAAGACGCAGAAAAGCGGGCTACAGCTTACTGTAACAAGGTTAAACCTTACTTTGATGAAATACGATATCACTGTGATAAACTTGAGCTTTTAGTAGATGACGAGCTATGGCCACTAACCAAATATAGAGAGTTGTTATTTACTAATTAATTTTAACATAATTTTAACATTTTGCTTTTAAAGTCGTTTAACGGTAGTTGAACGACTTTTTTATATGTACGTCCTTTCGTGTTAATTTAATTAATAAGAAAATTCCTACATTTTGTAAGAATTTGAAACACCTACGTGTTAACACTTATTTATAATTGTGTTTTTTTTCTCAAATTTGAAGTGTATTTCAATCGGGATTAATATTGAAATATAACTCCTCACTAAGTCCCTTAATCGCTAAGACATTTTGTTATTATAATTATTGTGTAGTAGAGCAATAATATAGGTATGAATATATAGTAGTGTATTCATCTGTAAAATTCAAGGTGTCATATTATAATGTAGAATTTTAAACCAATATAAATCAATTAGTAACTAAATTTTTAAATTATGAAAAAAGTGTTTTTTTGCGCAATTGCGCTAATGTTAGGAACTGCAGCTTTCGCTCAGTTTAATCAGAACTTTGTAAACCAAACAGGTTTATTCAACTATTCAATTGAGAACCAAGATGGTTTATTAAACCTTAACACGGTTGATCAATTCGGAATTGCAAACTCATCAGATGTTGAGCAAGACGGAGCATTCAACGGATCTGATACAGATCAAATAGGTTTAGCAAACGACTCAGAAGTAACTCAAGCTGGTATTGCTAATGGATCTTCTGTATTCCAATTAGGAGCATTTAACAGCTCTGATGTAGACCAAATAGGTTTATTAAACGGATCTTCAGTAACTCAATTAGGTATTGCTAACTCTTCAACTGTAGGACAGTACGGAGCTTTCAATGCTTCAGATGTTGACCAGTTAGGAATTGCTAACAGCTCTACTGTTACTCAAATAGGTATCGCAAATGATTCTGATGTTGATCAAACAGGTGCTTTTAACTCTTCTACTGTAGGACAGTTAGGTATCGCTAACGAGTCTGATGTTGACCAAAACGGTTTAGGTAATGTATCTACTGTTGCTCAAGCAGGTGCATTCAACGATTCTGATGTTGATCAAGATGGTCTTGGAAACGGTTCTAGCGTTGTTCAAATAGGTCTTGGAAACACATCTACTGTAACTCAAGCTGGTGCTTTTAACGGATCTTCTGTTAACCAATTTGGAATTGGAAACAACTCTGATGTTGATCAAGTAGGTCTTGGAAACGGATCTTCTGTTAACCAAATCGGTCTTGGAAACAACTCTTACGTAGGTCAATTAGGTCTTGGAAACGGTTCTGCAGTTAACCAATTAGGTATCGCAAACAACAGTGCTGTATTCCAGATAGGAGCGTTTAACACATCTCTTGTTAACCAAGTTGGTGCTTTAAACCAAAACTTAGTTATCCAAACTGGTCTTGGACATAACAACGTTGTTAACCAAGTTGGTGTTGGTAACGTAAACATCGATATCCAGAGCAACTAATAAAGTATGATACTAATAAAAAGTATCTCTTTGAAATAAGTTTAAAGTATGGGGGCATTTTAAAAAATGCCCTCTTACTTAATTCTTAAGAAGTTAAAGCAAAAAAGTGTATCTTTATATAGGTACAGAATTAATAAATTTAAAATGATATAGAAATGAAAATAAGAAATAACATATTACTTGTATTGGTGTTTTCATTTTTTAGTATTACTACGTTCTCCCAAACTTACTCTAAGAAAAACCAGAGTGCTATTGATAATCTTCAAAACAGAGCTGTACAGCTCAATTATCTTACTTCCCAAAACACACAAATTAATGCTACAAAGAGTTCAGTAGCTTCTACTAATAATGTTTTTATCCAGCAAATAGGTAACTACAATAGAATTGTTACCAATACAAAATCAACCAATAGTGATATCAACTTGTTTCAAAATGGAAACAACAATGATATTTTTCTGAAAATTAATTCAGAAAATATTAAAGAATCAGTTGTTCAAAACGGAAACAATCACAGCTTTATAGATTTTAGTCCACAAAGATCCAATATTCACGAAGGTCAAATTATTCAAACCGGAAACGGACAAAACCTACGATGGTATGGATCAAACTCTCTTTCACAAAAACTTAAAGTTTCAATGAAAGGTAATGGGCAAACGGTAACCATACGTAATTTTAATTGATGATGTTTTTCAATAGGCCCACAAGCTTAGTTTTTTTGCTTATGGTACTATTTTCAATTGAAGCCTTCTCGCAATATTACAATAAAGACGTAGAGGCTAAAATTGAAGTAGTGACCAATACTGAGTTTATTGAAATAACTGGTACAGCACAAAATAAAACTAGTATAGATCAAAGCTTACGCTATGAGCTTTCAGTATTTAGAAATAGTGCAACCAATAAATCAAACAACAAACAATCTGGTAGGTTTGTATTAAAAGCAGGTGAAAAAAAAGATCTTTCTCAAACTACGATCAATGCCAAGTCAAATGACGAA
Organism: Marixanthomonas sp. SCSIO 43207; assembly: GCF_019904255.1. GTDB lineage: Bacteria > Bacteroidota > Bacteroidia > Flavobacteriales > Flavobacteriaceae > Marixanthomonas. The sequence goes on along the minus strand of NZ_CP063203.1, from coordinate 140,257 downwards.
GTAATTATTTTACTACTCATTTATGATATAAAAAATAACTTAATCGGTAAACATAGAATTGTGTTTAACGATAAAGAACCAGACAAAAAAATAGTTATAGAGGAAGAAGTTGAAGAACAGCCAAATAATGAAACTGCATCTGAAAATCCAGATGGAGATGTATATAGATCAAGTTACGGAATAAAACTCAAAGGGATCATTGTTGAAGAAACAAAAACAAAACCCGGGCGCGACTTTTTCAGAATGTTTTCAACTCGCTACAACTATTATAAAATTAATGGTGAAAAAATAGTGACGGTAAGTGAAGTACTTGCGTTAGGGATTAATACAAAAATAGAAGTAAAAGTTGGTGATGAAGTAGTTCTAGAATTCTTTTTGAGCCCTAGAGCAGATTATTTGAAAGCTATGGCAGATCAAGCCATAAACGTAGTTAATAGATATTTTATTAACTTACGTAATGATAAAGAAATTGTTAAACGATATTAATATTCTGAAAATGAAAACTTTTATATCAATAATTGTCTTTTTAATAACGGCAACATGTTTTAGTCAGCAACTTGTGTATAAGCCTGTAAACCCCAATTTTGGTGGAGATCCTTTTAACTATCAAATGTTGTTGAGTTCTGCTGATTCTCAAAATACGTTTCAAGACCCTGCTTTACGAGAAGATGATCAATCTGAACTAGATGCGTTTCAAGAAAGTTTAAATAGACAACTATTAGATCAAATTTCAAGTCAATTACTTATAGAGCAATTTGGAGATGATGTTTTAACACCAGGAACCTCAAATTTTGGTACACTAGAACTAGAAGTGTATGAATCATCTGATGGTTTGGTGATAAATATTTTAGACACGAGTAATGGAGACCAAACTCAAATTGTAGTGCCAAATTAAACCTTATGATAAATTTTACTAAATTAATTTTAATTGCCTTTGCATTTATTCTTACAGGATGTGGAGGTTATTTTAACCAACCGGTAGGTCCACAAAAAGCTCGTATTGGTGAAATAAGTAATCAAACCAAACGATTAGCATCCCTCCCAGAACCCGCCGAACCTATTATAGTAGGTGTCTATAACTTTAAAGATCAAACAGGTCAATACAAATCTATTGAAGCAGGAAGTACCTTTAGTACAGCTATTACACAAGGTGCAACTACCATACTCATCAAAGCTTTGGAAGACTCAAAGTGGTTTAGACCCATTGAACGAGAAAACTTAAGTAACTTATTAAACGAGCGTAATATAATTGAAACGACTCGGCAACAATATTCAGACCCTAATAAAGAAGCTCCAAAACGTTTAAACCCACTTTTATTCGCAGGGATATTATTAGAAGGAGGAGTAGTTTCATATGACACAAACCTACTTACAGGTGGGGCAGGAGCCAGATACTTTGGTGTTGGTGGTTCTACTCAATACAGACAAGATAGAATTACAGTATACCTTCGAGCTATTTCAACAAGTTCAGGAGAAATATTAAAAACAGTGTATGTGTCAAAAACAATATTATCACAAGCTGTAGATGTAGGTCTTTTTAGATATGTAAATTTTAAGCGTTTACTTGAAGCTGAAACAGGATTTACCAAAAATGAACCCACTCAAATTGCGGTACAATCGGCTGTTGAAAAAGCTGTAGAAATGTTAATTATTGAAGGGGTGCAAGAAAAGCTCTGGTCTACCAAAGAAGGAGCAGAAAAAAACAAAGAACTTGTAGAAAATTATCTTTCAGAAAAAGAAATAGAAGAATCTACCGGTTTGTATGAACGAGCTTATAAAGAGCGAAATAATGAGCATAGTATCAACTTAGCTTTAGGTACTGCTTATATTGATGGTGATTACTCTACCGCCGAACCCGACTTTAAAGTAGAAGCCGGCTATACGTATAATTTTACTCCCATGTTTGGAGCAGGATATGATATTCAACTCTTTAGATTGTATTCCACACCGCAAAATCGATATTGGTGGCTATCTCAAAACTTAGATTTTAAGCTTCGGGTACTTCCACACGATAGGTTGTCACCTGTTATTTATGGAGGACCTGGATTTATGAATTTTGTTGATGACTCACCTTCAAAGTTTCTTCAAGTACTAGATGGGTTTTTTAAAGTGAAAGCCGGATTGGGAATGCAATATCAATTATCTGATCGACTTTCTTTAGAATTGAATGGAGATTTTAATAAGGTTTTTTCAGATAAAATAGATAACGAATTTCAAGGTACACGAGATGACTATTATTATAACTTTGGATTTGGTTTAAGCTATAATTTTGGATTTGGAAAAAAGAACAACGAACCAACCGACAATAAATAATTTGCTATGAAAGCTAACTATATAAACATAACAATAATTGGAATTTTATTTTTGTTCATACTTTCATGTAGCGAAGATAAAATAGGCGAAAGTCAAACAGGCTCTATTACAGGAACAGTAGTAGAAGTAGGCACCAATGAACCTATTGAGAATGCTAGAATTTCATCACAACCTCTTACAACAACTGTTTTTACAGATGAAAATGGAAAGTTTGAATTGGATAACGTGCCGGTTGGAGAATATTCAGTAGAAGCTAGAAAAGAAGGGTTTCTGGGAGGTTTTGAGCCTGCAAATGTAGTTTCAAGCGATCCAGTAAACGTTATTTTTGAATTAGAAGTATCAACTGCAGATAATTTGCCACCTACAACGCCGGTTTTACTATCTCCAGGTGATAATGAAGTGCTACAAAGTATAGAAGCAGATTTTGCTTGGGATTCTAGTGATCCAGATGATGATCCATTAACTTACTCTATTGAGCTTCGTAATGATATAAATGAAGAAGTTTTAACTTTTGAAAATATTACAGATACAACCTTTGTTTACTCACCATTAACACTAGGAGCTAAATATTTTTGGCAAGTTACAGTTACAGATGGTATTAACGACCCTGTAATAAGTCCGGTTCGTACATTTAGTGTAATTAATGCACCGGTAGATAACAGATTCTTATTTGTAAGAAATATAGACGGAAACAATGTTATTTTCTCTTCAGATGAAGACGGAAATGAATTCCAGTTAACATCAAAAAGTAAAAACAGTTACCGTCCAAGAAGAAACGTAGCAGCAAACAGAATTGCATATCTGCAAACCAATGGCTCAGATGTTGATATATATACAATGGCAAGAGACGGTACAGATAAGCAAAAAGTAACAAGTCAAGTACAGCCAAAAGGCTTTGACTTAGGCGAAATCAATATTGCATGGCCACCTACCAGTGATATGATTTACTTCCCAAGATTTGATAAATTATATAGAATTAATTCAAATGGACAAGGGCTGGAAGAAGTCTATCAAACAACTGACGGTTCATTGATTTCTGAAGTAGATGTAAGTGAAAATAGTGATATTATAGCCTTAAAAACTAATAATATTAATGGGTATGACATATCAATTTTCACAATAGACTTTGATGGTAATGTATTAAACAACATTTTATCAGGTGTTGACGGAGCAGCAAGTGGTCTCAACCTGTCAGTTACAAATCAATTGGTGCTATATTCTTATGATGTTTCCGGTTTTGAAAGTGCAGATTACAGAAGACTAGACTCTAGAATGTTTGTTTATGATATGGTAGATGAAACTACAACTGATATATCAGACCAAAAGGAAAATGGTACAAATGATCTTGAACCTATTTTCTCACCCAACGAAGCTGAAGTGATTTTTACAAACACCTCAAACGATGGTATTTCACAACGCGACGTCTACAAGGTTCAAGTTGATCAAGACGACAATAATGTAGAAAGGGAGTTGCTTTATGAAAATGCCTTTATGCCAGATTGGGAGTAATATATATAACTAACCATATGAAAAAAAACGTCCTGAATTTCCGGGACGTTTTTTATTGCCTATTTTTGTAGTGAAAAATAGAGTGCTATGAGTCAGGAAATTTCAAAACGATATGCAAAGCGAGGTGTTTCTGCTTCCAAAGAAGATGTGCATAACGCAATTAAAAACATAGATAAAGGGTTGTTTCCCAACGCTTTTTGTAAAATTGTACCAGATTACCTTACCGGTGATAAAGATTATTGTCTCGTGATGCACGCAGATGGAGCCGGAACAAAATCGTCCTTGGCTTATATGTATTGGAAAGAAACAGGAGATCTTTCTGTATGGAAAGGTATTGCGCAAGACGCTCTTATTATGAATATTGACGACTTGTTGTGTGTGGGTGCAACAGATAACATTATGTTGTCTTCAACAATTGGTAGAAATAAAAATGCTATCCCTGGTGAAGTTATTTCAGCAATAATTAATGGAACCGAGGAGCTTATTTCAAGTCTTTCTGAAAACGGCGTATCTATACATTCTACTGGAGGCGAAACTGCCGATGTAGGTGACTTAGTACGTACCATTATTGTTGATTCTACCGTTACAGCTAGAATGAAGCGAAGCGATGTTATTGATAACGCAAATATTCAAGCCGGAGATGTTATTGTTGGTTTGGCTTCTTTTGGTCAAGCTAGCTATGAATCTGAATATAATGGAGGAATGGGAAGTAATGGGCTAACTTCTGCCAGACACGATGTTTTTGAAAAATACCTCGCTGAAAAATACCCTGAAAGCTTTGACCCTTCAGTGCCTAATGATTTGGTGTATTCAGGTTCAAGAAAATTGACAGATACAATTGCCAATACGCCTCTAGATGCTGGTAAATTAGTATTGTCACCAACGAGAACCTATGCGCCAATACTAAAGAAAATTCTTTCAAAATTCAGTAATAAGGAAATTCACGGAATGGTACATTGCAGTGGTGGTGCCCAAACCAAGATATTACACTTTATTGATAAGCTTCACATAATAAAAGACTCTTTGTTTGATATCCCTCCTTTGTTTCAGTTAATTCAAGAGGAAAGTAAAACAGATTGGAAAGAAATGTATCAAGTTTTTAATATGGGTCACCGTATGGAGCTTTATATCCCTGAACAATTTGCTTCAGAAATTATTGAAATTTCAAAATCTTTTAATGTTGATGCTCAGGTAATTGGAAGAGTAGAAGCTTCAGAAGAAAAGAAACTAACAATAAACAGTTCGAAGGGTAGTTTTACTTACAACTAAACATTTTTTCTCCCTATTAATTTAGTTTTTGATAATGAAGTATGTACTTATTTTATTGTTACTAGCCCCTGTTTGGGTAATAGCACAAGAAGATGACAATAGAGAAATAGTTTTTAGGGTAAATAGTCTACGCCCAGAAAATCCGGTGATGTTTAAAACACCGGTTAGTAAAGATAAATTTAGAGATCCGGTATTTTCAGTTAATAGTTTGAGTCTTCAACAACCTGTATTTTTTAAAATTCCTTTAAAACAAAAACCCTCAAAAAGAAGAAGTGTGTATGGTTTTGTAGAGCCTACTTTGTGGGGGTCTTATAATAAAATTGGGATAAACGTTAATGAGGTTGCTTTTGTAAATTGGAATGCCGGTGGTGTGAGTTCTGTTTCAGGTTTGATAAATGTTGATTTAAAAAGAACTTATAAAACTAAAAATACACGATGGAAAAATGAATTGCTGGCAAAATATGGTGTTAATAAGCAAAGGGAACTTGGATGGCAAAAAACCGAAGATAATATAGAGTTAAAAAGCTCCTTTGGTTTCAGAAATGATAGTCTCACCAATATTTATTACACTGCCAAGTTTCAATTTTCTACGCAGTTTTCAAACGGATATGAATATCCAGATACGTCAAATAAAATTTCTACTATAATGTCTCCTGCATATGCCTTTCTTGGTGTGGGAACAGAATACGGGGCTAACGATGAAAACCTTTCAGTTTATGTATCGCCGTTAACAGTAAAATCAACCATTGTACTTGATCAGGAACTTGCAAATAAAGGTGCTTTTGGTGTAACCCCAGCAGTTGTAAATGAACAAGGAGACATTCTCGAAGAAGGGAGCCATCTACTTGCACAAATGGGAATTTTAATTACCAATGAGTATAAAGCCGAAATTGTAAAAAACATCACAATGGCCAATAAGGTCACATTATATACAGACTACTTAGACGATTTTGGGAATATAGATGTAAACTGGGAGTTAGGCTTCAATTTTCAGGTTAATGATTTTGTTTTGGCAAATCTAGGTTCACATTTAATTTATGATAATGATATTAAAATGACCGTTGAAAATGACGAGGGTGAATCTATAGAAAAAGGGGCTATCACGCAGTGGAAACAACAATTTGGTATAGGCGTTATTCTCGAATTATAATTTTTTTAAAACCGTATATTATTTTTCTTCGTAAGTTTAAGAGATTATATAATTCAACTAACTAATCAAACTTATGACTCCTCAATACTTGCCCGGCAAGTACTTGAAGCTTACAATTATTGCTGTTGTATTGCTTGTAGTAAACTTACTTGTAATACACTATCTTGAAATAGATAAAAGCAGAGTTTTAAGAGTAGCTTCGGTACTGTGTTTAATTGTGTTCTTTATACTTTATAAACTTTATTCTGAAAAATTAGTTTTTTACGCTTTGCTATTATTTCTGTTAAGAGATATAACAATTTTAGATTATGAAAATAGCTTATTAAAAACAATATCATTTATAGTAACAATCTTACCTTATTCGTTACTACTGGCCATAACAGTAGGAAAGTTAAAGATTTCAAAATCAACACCTATCATTATACTTTTAGTCTGTCTGCTTATAGCATTAAATGTTTTTAATGTTTATTACCTTTCAGATATAATAAAAAGTGGATTAGATACAGATTTTCAATTTGTGTTGTTTTTTGTACAAGGCGGAATATTGATTCTTTTAGGTTTTGCGGCATTTATGTTTAATGAACGTTTTCAAGGTAAAACCCCACTTATTTATCTGTATATGGCTCTTTGTTTTGTACTTTCAGATTGTTGGGGATTAGCAGCTTATTTCTATAAAGCAGATGCTGCCTATTATCCCGAAAGAGTATTCTATTTACTCGGAATAGTTTTATTGGTCAATTTTGCTTTAAACACAAAAAAGCAAAAGGAAGAAGGAAAGCTGTTATCTGAAAAAGAATACATTCTATAATTTCTGAAACCTAGAAATACTTTAATAATAAGTCTTTTTGTTTCCGTAGAAGCATTCAATAATATTCTTCAAATTATCGTAAATTTGTCGCATATAAATTACATATGTTAGAAAAACTTCAAATAGTAAAACAACGGTTTGATGAGGTAAGTGATCTTATCATACAACCAGATATAATTAGCGATCAAAAGCGATATATTCAATTAAATAAAGAATACAAAGATTTACGATTGTTAATGGATAAGCGTGAGCGCTACTTAACACTCACCAATAGAATTGAAGAAGCAGAAGAAATTATAAAAGACGGCGGCGATGAAGAAATGGTCGAAATGGGAAAAATGCAGTTGGAAGAGGCCCAAGAAGAATTGCCAAAGCTAGAAGAAGAAATAAAATTCCTTTTAATCCCTAAAGATCCAGAAGATGCTAAAAATGCAGTAATGGAAATTAGAGCCGGAACAGGTGGGGACGAGGCAAGTATTTTTGCAGGTGACCTATACCGTATGTATACAAAATACTGTGAAAATAAAGGCTGGAAAGTAAATACTGTAGATTACAGCGAAGGGACCAGTGGTGGTTTTAAAGAAATTCAAATGGAAATTGAAGGTGAAGATGTCTACGGAATTTTAAAATTTGAAGCCGGTGTGCACCGCGTGCAACGTGTACCTCAAACCGAAACACAAGGACGAGTACACACAAGTGCAGCAACTGTTATGGTATTTCCTGAAGCTGAAGAATTTGATGTAGAAATAGATCCAAAAGACGTTCGTATTGATTATTTCTGTTCTTCGGGGCCTGGAGGACAATCTGTAAACACCACGTATTCTGCAGTAAGGCTCACGCACGAACCAACAGGTTTGGTAGCTCAATGTCAAGACCAGAAATCACAACATAAAAATAAAGAGAAAGCATTTAAAGTACTTCGCTCCAGGTTGTATGATATGGAATTGGCAAAAAAACAAGCTGAAGATGCAGAAAAAAGAGGCTCGATGGTAACAAGCGGTGACCGTAGTGCAAAAATTAGAACCTACAACTATCCGCAAGGCCGAGTAACAGATCATCGTATTAACCTCACGCTATATGATTTAAGTAATATAATTGATGGAGACATTCAAAAAATTATCGACGAACTTCAAATGGTGAGTAATACCGAAAAGCTGAAAGAAGCCGGAGAAACTTTTTAAATCCTATGACTGCAGAAAAATTAATTTCAGAAATTAAAAGGAAGAAATCGTTTTTATGTATTGGGCTAGATGTAGATCTTGATAAAGTACCAAAATACCTTCTTGAAGAAGAAGATCCCATTTTTTCATTCAACAAAGCAATTATTGATGCAACACATCATCTCGCTGTAGCATACAAACCTAACACAGCTTTTTATGAAGCCTACGGTATCAATGGTTGGAAATCTCTTCAAAAGACAATTACTTATTTGAATAACAACTATCCTGAGATTTTTACCATTGCAGATGCAAAACGAGGAGACATTGGTAATACATCATCAATGTATGCTATGGCCTTTTTTAATGATTTAGGTTTTGATTCGGTAACTGTGGCACCCTATATGGGAAAAGATTCTGTAGAGCCTTTCTTGGCTTTTGAGGATAAACATACTATTTTACTAGCATTGACGTCAAATGAAGGTGCGTTTGATTTTCAAACTCAGAAAATTAATTCAGAAAAAGAAGTGTACAAAACGGTTTTAGAAACTTCAAAAAACTGGAAAAACGCTCACAATTTAATGTATGTTGTTGGAGCGACCAAAGCTGAATATTTTTCAGAAATACGAAAAATTGTGCCTGATAATTTTTTGTTAGTTCCTGGAGTTGGCGCACAGGGCGGAAATCTAGAAGAAGTTTGTAAATATGGTATGAATAAAAACGTAGGCTTGTTAATTAATTCATCTAGAGGCATTATATATGCTTCTCAAGAAAACAATTTTGCTGAAGCTGCCAAGAAAGAAGCAAAAAACCTTCAGCAACAGATGCAAACAATATTGAATGCAGTTTAAAGATCAATTAAACAACATAATTACACTTACCAAAACTCCACAGAGGATTGTATCATTAGTGCCTTCTCAAACTGAATTGCTGGTAGATCTCGGTTTGCGTGATAAGTTAGTAGGGATTACAAAGTTCTGTGTACATCCTTCAAAATTACGGAAAGAAATCAAAGTGGTAGGCGGAACCAAAACTCTACATTTTGATAAGGTGCAACAAGTGTCTCCAGATTTAATTATTTGTAATAAAGAGGAAAATACTCGAGAAATGGTGATGGAGCTTCAAAAGATAGCTCCGGTTTGGGTAAGTGATATTTATACCATTGAAGAGAGCCTGCAAATGATTGAATCAATAGGAGCAATTTGTGATGTAAAAGAAAAAGCTTCTGAAATTATTGAAACAATTCAATTTGAGAAACAAGATTTTTTAAAATTTATAAACCATAAGCCGTCTCAAAAGGTAGCTTATGTTATCTGGAAGAAACCATTAATGGTTGCTGGAAAAACCACTTTTATAAACACACTTTTAAATTTGAATAAATTTGAAAATGTTTGTGAAGAAAACACAAGATATCCTGAAATAGATATTAGTAAACTCAAAAATGTGGATCAAGTATTATTATCAACCGAGCCTTTCCCTTTTAAACAAAAAGATGCACAAAGATTGAGCAATGAAATTGGCAAACCAGTAAAAATTGTAGATGGAGAGTTTTTCAGTTGGTATGGATCAAGGTTAGGTAAAGCGTTTCAATATTTTAAAACGCTTCATAAATAAATAGATTATTTATCTGCATATTGATATCTGTAGGACTTAATTTCATCCAATATTTCTTCTGCCTTTTCGTGAAAAAAATCACTTTTCTTTTTATCCTTTATAGCAACCTCATAGGATTTACGCATTAATTCGCTGTAACGCTTTTTTAATTTATCAAGCTTAGTTTCTCTTTTAAACCAATTCATCATAATCACATCTTTTCTACTTTACAAAAGTAGAATGGATATTAAAAAACTGATGTTAGTGTTTGGTTAATTAAATACTAATTGTGTTTTGATAATCAATTAATTACGTTAAATCCTTAACAAATTAATCTTGTAAAGCAAAAACTTGCTTTAATAACGTAGTAGTTCTCGCTGAAACTTGATTTCTTATTTTCTTTTCTTCAACACTTATCATGGTATAAACTCCTTTAAGAGCTTGATTGGTAACGTAATCTGTCAAGTCTGGATTTACATCGTTTACCAACGGAATAGAATTATACTTATTAATTATATTTGACCAAATTTGATCTGCACCCACTTTTGAAAAGGAATTTTGTATCACAGGGTTAAATTTTGCATATAAGGCAGTATTGGTTCTGTTTTGTAAATAATTGGTTGCAGCATTATCAGGACCTAGCAAAATATTTTTAGCATCGTTAAATGTGATATCGCGTACCGCATCTACAAAAATTGGTGTTGCTTCTTTTACTGCGTTTTCAGCGGCGCGGTTCATAGCTTTTAATCCTTCATCTGCCAAGCTACCTAAGCCTATATCTCGTAGCGCTCTATCTACTTTTTGTAGTTCTTCCGGTAATAAAATTTTTACTAATTTATTTTTATAAAAACCGTCTCTTTGAGTTAATTTGGTTACTTGTTTGTCTATACCAAAGTCTAACGCCTGTCGCAGACCGTTTGCAATCATTTGTGGATTTGTACCTATTTGTCCATTTGGCAATGTATTTACAACGTTTTGTAATTCAGCACAAGATATTAGAGTAAAAACCGAAAAGAATAAAGCTATTTTTTTGTAGACCATAATAATTCAAAATTTAAATAAAGATATAAAAAAAGCCTTTCATAATTATGAAAGGCTTTTGTATAAGTAATGTAGTAAATAAGTGTGAAACTTATTTAAGTACTTTTACAGTTTTTGATGAATCTCCAATAGTTACTTTAACCAAGTAAGCACCAGAAGGTAATCTGCTCATGTCAATTTGAGGAGAAACAGCATCTGGCTGTACAGCAAGAACTTGTTTTCCTAAAACGTCATAAATAGCAACAGAGTTTACAGCAGACTTAGACTCGATAGTCAATTTGTCTTTTACTGGGTTAGGGTATACGCTAAATACATCAGCAGAAAATTCATTTACACTTAACTCACCAGCAGCAAGAACAAAATCATCCATATACATTTCTATGTTGTCACTAGCTGAAAAGAAATTTAAACCAGCTAATTCGCTAAAAGTAGTTGTTCCGAATTCAAATGGATAATTGGAAAACTGTTCAGCACCGTTAATGTTCATAGACCAAGTTTGTCCATCTATATCATAAATACAAGTAATTCTGAACCACTCATCTTCAGGATATGTAAATGTTTCATCAAAAGAAGAACAATCAATTGCTCCTGTAACACCTCCTGTGCCAGGTGAAGCTCCATCACAGTTAAAATATACATTACCACCCATAAGAGCTTGATTCCAAGGAGCTCCTCCAGCTGTTAAAGCAGACTGCATATTGAAGTAACCTCCTTTATCTGAAGGAATATACATTTGCCATTGAATGGTGTAAATTCCATCTGTAGGGGTACTAGGAACTAATAACAGTTGATCCATAATAGTATTTCCATTAATTCTTACAGATTGAGAACCTGAGTTTGCAAAGTCACTTACAACATCTGCATCCTCATCACCACCATCTGTTCCAGACCAAGTTCTCCAATGTGAAGCTTGAGGTGAAATGTCTCCTAAATCATATGTATCCATATCATCAAATAATTCCACTTGGGCGTTACTATTAAATGCAAAAGCACATAATAAAAAACCTAATAAGTAAATTTTTTTCATAATCTTAATATTTAAATGTTTTTATAATTTATAATTAATACAACAATATACAAAATATTACCAATATTATAATAACTCTTTAAAATTTTTGAAAATTTTATAAACCCTACTTGTTGCTGGCTTTTTTCGTAAATTTGTCTTTCCAAAAAAAGAGTAAATCACTATATGCAAAACGTTAAACCATACAAGCCAAAAAATAAAGTAAGAATTGTAACTGCAGCCTCATTATTTGATGGGCACGATGCAGCTATAAATATTATGCGCCGTATCATTCAATCAACCGGGGTTGAAGTAATACATCTAGGTCACGATAGAAGTGTTGAAGAGGTTGTAAATACTGCAATCCAAGAGGATGCAAATGCAATCGCTATGACATCTTATCAAGGTGGACACAATGAGTATTTTAAGTATATGTATGATTTACTCAAAGAGAAAGGAGCAAGTCATATCAAAATTTTTGGCGGCGGAGGCGGAGTAATTCTTCCTGAAGAAATTGAAGATTTACACAAATACGGTATTACACGCATCTACGCTCCAGATGATGGACGTGAGATGGGATTACAAGGTATGATCAATGATCTTGTAAAAACAGCAGATTTTCCTATTGGTGAAAGCTTAAACGGAGAAGAAGGAAAACTTTCTGAAAAAAATCCAAATGCTATAGCTAGGGTTATCTCTGCAGCTGAAAATTTTCCAGACGTTGCCAAAAGCACACTAGATAGCATCCATAAAAAAAATGAAAAAGCAACTATTCCTGTTTTAGGAATTACAGGTACAGGTGGTTCTGGTAAATCTTCCTTGGTTGATGAGCTGGTTCGTCGATTTTTAATAGATTTTCCTGAAAAAACCATTGGTATAATTTCTGTTGATCCCTCAAAACGAAAAACAGGCGGAGCTTTATTAGGGGATCGCATTCGTATGAATGCTATTAATTCTCCACGTGTATATATGCGCAGTTTGGCTACTAGGCAAAGTAATTTAGCACTTTCAAAACACGTTGCCGAAGCAGTGCAAGTATTAAAAGCAGCAGAATATGATTTAATTATTTTGGAAACTTCGGGTATTGGGCAAAGTGATACTGAAATTCTAGATCATAGTGACGTATCTTTATATGTAATGACGCCAGAATTTGGTGCAGCAACCCAATTGGAAAAAATCGATATGCTTGATTTTGCAGATTTGGTAGCAATTAACAAATTTGATAAACGCGGAGCTAAAGATGCACTACGTGATGTAAAAAAACAATATACTCGCAATCATCAACTCTGGAATGCAAATAAAGAAGACTTACCTGTTTTTGGTACAATAGCTTCTCAATTTAATGATCCTGGAATGAATAAGCTGTACAAATCTATAATGGATGCGGTTGCTTCAAAAACCAAAGCCGATTTAAACAGTAACTATCAAATTTCAGATGAAATGTCTGAAAAAGTTTTTGTCATTCCACCGGCTAGAACACGCTATCTTTCAGAAATTTCTGAAAACAATAGAGCTTATGACAAAAAAGCTTCTGAACAAGCCGAAGTTGCTCAAAAACTTTACGGAATATACAAAACATTAGAAACTGTTTCAGGAACTACACCAAAACTTGATAAATCTGGTGTAGATGAAGAGTCTTTATCTATTTCAGAAGAGAACAAAGAGTTAGTAAAACTTTTATTAGCAGAGTTTGATAAAGAAAAAATGAACCTAGATCCTTATAACTGGGAAGTAATAACCGGTTGGGACGAAAAAGTAAATCGTTATCAAGAACCAGTATATACATTTAAGGTTCGGGATAAAGAAATTAAAATTGATACTCACACAGAGTCACTTTCTCATACACAAATACCAAAAGTTTGCTTACCAAAATATCAAGCTTGGGGCGATATACTAAAGTGGGTTTTACAAGAGAATGTTCCTGGAGAATTTCCATATACATCAGGTTTATATCCTTTTAAGCGCACCGGTGAAGATCCTACAAGAATGTTTGCTGGAGAAGGAGGACCAGAACGTACTAACCGTCGTTTTCATTACGTAAGTATGGGACTACCTGCAAAACGTCTATCCACTGCTTTTGATAGTGTTACGTTATACGGTAATGATCCGGATCATCGTCCAGATATTTATGGAAAAATTGGAAATGCAGGTGTTTCTATTTGTTGTCTTGATGATGCAAAAAAATTATACTCAGGATTTGATTTGAGTCATCCTATGACATCGGTAAGTATGACAATTAATGGGCCTGCTCCAATGTTGTTAGGTTTCTTTATGAATGCTGCAATAGATCAAAATTGTGAAAAATATATAAAAGAACACGGTCTTGAAGAAGAAGTAGAAAATAAGATCGCAAAGATTTATAAAGAAAGCGGTATGGACCGCCCTAAATACAATGGTGAGTTGCCTGAAGGTAATGACGGGTTAGGATTAATGCTTTTAGGAGTTACCGGTGATCAAGTACTTTCACAAGAGGTGTATCAAAAAATTAAATACGATACCTTAAAGCAAGTGAGAGGAACTGTTCAAGCAGATATATTAAAGGAAGACCAAGCTCAAAATACATGTATTTTCTCTACTGAATTTGCTTTACGCTTAATGGGAGATGTACAAGAATACTTTATAGAAAAACAAGTTAGAAATTTCTATTCAGTTTCAATTAGTGGGTATCATATTGCAGAAGCTGGTGCCAACCCAATTACACAATTGGCCTTTACACTAGCAAATGGATTTACATATGTTGAATACTATTTGAGTCGTGGGATGGATATCAATAAATTTGGACCAAACTTATCATTTTTCTTCAGTAATGGTATAGACCCAGAATATTCAGTAATTGGTCGTGTAGCACGTAAAATTTGGTCAAAAGCTTTAAAAGAGAAATACGGAGCAAATCCTCGTGCACAAATGTTGAAATATCACATACAGACATCGGGACGATCATTACACGCTCAAGAGATTGACTTTAACGACATTCGTACCACTCTTCAGGCACTATATGCTATTTATGATAACTGTAACTCGCTGCATACCAACGCATATGATGAGGCAATTACAACTCCTACCGAAGAAAGTGTAAGACGCGCCATGGCCATCCAATTGATCATTAATAAAGAACTAGGATTGGCTAAAAACGAAAACCCAATTCAAGGGTCGTTTATCATTGAAGAATTAACAGATCTTGTAGAAGAGGCAGTGCTAGAAGAATTTGATAGATTGACAGAAAGAGGAGGTGTCTTAGGCGCTATGGAAACCATGTACCAACGCGGAAAAATACAAGAAGAAAGCTTGTACTATGAAACATTGAAACACACAGGCGAATTTCCAATTATTGGTGTAAATACGTTTTTAAGTAGTAAAGGTTCACCAACAATTCAACCTAAAGAAGTAATTAGAGCTACCGAAGAAGAAAAGCAAGCACAGATTACAACGTTAGAAAAACTACATAAAACCTATGAAGATAGTGCCGAAGAAACTTTAAATAGAGTACAAGAAGCGGCCATTGAAAACAAAAATATGTTTGAAGAATTGATGGAAGCAACAAAAGTTTGCTCATTAGGTCAAATTACCGAAGCATTATTTGAAGTTGGCGGACAGTATCGCCGAAATATGTAAAATTGAATATATAAGTAATAATAAAAAGTCCGATTTAAATCGGACTTTTTTTATAGTGTAAGCATCCAAGTGCGTTGCAATTTTCTGAATTTTTTCAATTCATTTCTCAACAACTGTAAAAACTCTTTTCCGTTGCTGTTTGATTGCTCTAAGCGCTCGCAATTTTTATAAAGCAAATTGGCCAAACGAGCCACAGATGCTGCATGTTTATGTTTTGCTTCAGAAAAAAGTTGACTTTCAGCTTTTAAAATTTCAGGAGCAAGATTTACAGATTGTTGTACAATGTCACCGGTAAAATAAACGTGTTGGTCTTCGGTTCCGTCATCTTTCAATGAAGCCAGGTCTTGCACAAGATAATCTGAAATATTTCGTGAAAGGGCAAAAATTTCCTGTGCCTTTTTATAAAGAGCTGTTTGAGGAAATTTATGTGAAAGATGGGTTGCCATAAACAAATATTCTACTTAAATGAATACCCAAATTTACTAAGATATCGACCTATTTATCAATCGAATTTAAAGCAATTTGCTATATTTGGATTAATAATTAACTTTTTTTTTAAATAAACTTTAAAATGATAGATGAGTTAAACTGGAAAATTTTAAAACACCTTCAAAAAAACGCTAGACTCTCAAGTGCCGAAATAGGAAGGCAAGTAGGGATGAGTTCTCCGGCAGTTTCTGAACGCATAAAAAAGATGGAAGATGCAGGTGTAATTACGGGTTATAATACAGTAGTATCTCCTTTTGAAGCAGGTTATCAATTAAAAGCGATAATTACTCTACGTGCCTTTATGGGAAAACTAAAACCCTTTCTAGAAAAAGTAAAAACATATGATGAGGTTATCAACTGTTATAGAATCACAGGTAATGAAAATATAGTAATGGAAGTTGCTTTACGCAACCAAAAACATCTAGAAGCTTTTATTGATCAACTAATTATTTATGGAGAAACAAAAACACAAATTGTGCTTTCTCACGTGGTTAAAAACAATGATATTAAGAAAGCTTAACATTATGATATTCTTTCAGTTAAAGTTATTACAATTAAGCTATTGTTAGGATTTTGAGCAGTTGATATAAAATATCTTTGAGTAAATTAATTAATCAATAAGCTATGAAAAATTTTACACTACATTTATTAATCTTAACTATTGTAACTGCACTGTTAGGTTTTTCAGGATTAGATATTATTGGAGGAACCATCATTAGATTTATTTGTCTTGTCTCAAGTGTAGGTTTGTTTATATCTTGCCTAGATGCAGTTCTTATTTCTAGAAGAAATAAAAAAATGAACAAGCAAGTAGAAACCGAGAAAGTTAAAAGCGATAATAATGCTTCGCCATTTAATTCTAAAAACTAAAAATTACTCTATAGATATTTGTTTGGGTACAGCTAGCTTAGTTTTCTTTTTCACTAATTTATGAAGCCATAGCGACCCCAAGCATATTAAAATTAAGAATACAAACATAGTTATCCAAGTAAGGTTAAAACCAAAGGAGTCAACCATATTCATGCCTAGGTTATGACCAAAAATATGAGAGATAGAAAAACTCATACTATACACTCCCATATAACTGCCTTTTCTTCCCGTAGGAGCCATTTCTAATGCTAAGGCATTAGAAAATGGTGAACCTATCATTTCTCCAATAGTCATAAGTATCATACCAATTAAAACAACTCCTGTCCAGCTACTTATATTTAGTACCACAAAACTCAATGCTAAGAAAAATACACCCCAAAATGTTGCCATAGTTTTGGACATATTTTTGCGTTCTAACCAGCTTATTAGTGGCATTTCAAATAATACAATCAAAGCGCCATTAATAAAAAACAACCAGCCAATTATATCTTCAGTTAAAAAATGTGCTTTTTCATAATAAAGCGGCATTACCGAAAAGTACTGAACAAAACAAATGCTATTGGCTATCATAATTATGAAAAACAAAACAAAAACATAGTTTAAATATGGCGGTACCCCTTCTTTTTTAACAACCTTATCAGTATCACTTCCTTTGTGTTTCTTGGGTTTTAAAAGCATAAATAATCCAAATGAAGCCAAAACACAAGTAATACCATCTATCCAAAACAATGATGAATAATTAATAGTGGCGATTATAATACCTCCAATTAATGGTCCTATTGAAAAACCTAAATTTATGGCCAATCGTATCAAGGTGATGCTTCTTGTAACATTGCCCGGTTTGCTATACACTTCACAAGCTACAAAAATAGCTGGGCGATAAGAATCTGCTACTAGAATAAGAAAGAAAATACCGAAGCAAAAGCCATAAAAAGATTCAACAAATTGTAGAAAAATAAATCCTATACCTCCTAAAAACAAACTAGCTACAATTACCTTGTAAAACCCAATTGTGTCCGTAAGTTTTCCACCCAATAAAGTCCCAATTAAAGAACCAAGGCCAAAAGCAGTCATAATCCATCCCACTTGTGGCAATGTAAACCCTTTTGCATTTACCAAATACAATGATAAAAAAGGAATAACCATAGCTCCCGCTCTGTTAATAAATGTAACAAGAGAAAGCAACCATATTTCTCGTGAAAGCCCGCGAAAAGTACTTATATAATTAGTGTATAATTTTTTCATCTTGATTGGTATAAAAATAAAACGTCCCGGAATTTTCCGGGACGTTTCTATATTGATTTCGTTTATTATTCTATAATTCAACACACGTATATCCCGATTTGGTGGTAAATAACCACAGATTGTTTTACGGTATAAAGTGTATATCTTTTCATTTTAGTTCAAAATATTTAATCAAAAGTAATAAATTTTTAAAATTAATATGTTTAAATTAAAAAATTATTGAATTTTTCTATATTGAAACCCAATTTTAAATTAAAATTCTTACATGAAATATCTTTTTACTACACTTTTAATTTTAATCTCTATTTCTACTTTTGGACAAAACAATCTAGAACATATTGCTGAAATTGAAGCCTATCAAACTTCAGAAAATAAAAAATTTAGCACTGCTGAAACTACAATTTTAACTCAAAAAGACTTCAAGAAGTTTAAAAGTCTCAATTTTTATCCTATTGATTTAGCGTATAGAGTAGAAGCCACATTTGTGCGAACACCAGATGAAAAACCTTTTTTAATGTCTACAACAACAGAGCGCTTACCTGAATATGTAAAATATGGTGAAGCACACTTTAAAATAAACGGAAAGCTATTAAAATTAAATCTATATAAAAGTACCAAGCCTTATAGTGAACCGGGTTATGAAGATTACTTGTTTCTTCCTTTTACAGATTTAACAAGTGGTGACGGTTCATATGGAGGAGGACGTTTTTTGGATGCCAGAATCCCGGAAGGTAATACAATCTTGTTAGATTTTAACAAAGCATACAACCCATATTGTGCATATAATTCTATATATTCTTGTCCAATTCCGCCAAAAGAAAATGATTTAGATATTCGTATTGAAGCAGGTGTAAAAGATTACAAAAAATACTAAGAGAATTTTACCAAGTACATTCCTAAAAAAACAGCGGCAAAACCTACAACAAAACTTGCCAATGTGTAAAGTGCAAAACTTATAAAATCACCAGACTTTAAAAAAATATGATTTTCATACGCAAAGGTAGAGAAGGTGGTAAACCCTCCGCAAAAACCGGTTGCCAAAAACAACACAGTATTTTCTGAAATTGAATTATTTTTTAAGGCGAGTCCTAGAATTATCCCAATAATTAAACTTCCCAAAATATTTGCAGCAAATGTGCCGTATGGAATACCAGATTCTGTACTGTTTAAATAATTACTTATCCAGTAACGAAGTGAACTACCAATACCGCCACCCAAAAAAACTAACAAAAGCTGTTTCATTTAAAGTGCATCTGGATTTGCTTGTTGAATTATCGGAATGTAGATTTCTGTAATCCAGTTGGAAGGATTAGGAACCTCTCCGGGATCATTTGCATACACTTCAAACATATTACCATTAGGGTCAACTTGTAGGTTGTTATTTGCAATGTATTGATTTGCCTTTTCATACGCTTCAGGTAAATGTGAGTAGTTTCCTTTAAGGGTAGCTTTTACAGCTGTTACTGTTTCCATAAATCCTGTTAAAACAGGACTTCCATCTGGTGTAATTACACGTTCTTTTACAGGTATGGCAGCCGAAAAAATTACCGTTCCATTTTCTGAATCTATTGAATTGTATATTGTAAATGGCATACCGGCAGTAGGTATTTTATTATCTTGCATGTAGCCCATTACTTGTCCAAGCATTGGCCCCATTTTGCTTCCTATTTCACTTTGTTTTGCTGCGGTGGTATTATACATATAATATCCGCCACTGTAGCGTGTAACTCCATCTACATTAATAGAATATTGCTTCATACTTTCTTCAACTATTTCTTCAAGATTGTTTAAACCACTGCTAAACATTTTTGAAAGTCCAGTTTCCATATCATCTTCTTGAAATGACATAAATACCTTTTCCATAAATGATTGTTCTCCTTTCATACCCCAAGTAACTTTTGTTTGTCCTGGTTTTTCAGTATCTTCAAAATACCAATACACGTCACTATCACTGTCGCCAAGTGGTGTGTTAAAAGTAATTTCTTGATTAATTTCTTTATTAGGAATTACTTTTACTGTTTTCATAGAACCGTTACCAACTGTTTCACTTGTCCACGAATAAGAAGCGCCTTCACCTTCAGTTTTTTCGGCATAATCAATTTTCATATTTTTATCTTCTTCCATCCAAGGTCCCCATTTCGGCCAACTTTTATAATCTTTTACATTGTTATACACTACTTCAGCAGGCGCATTGATGATTTTTGATTCAGAAACATCAAAACTACCGTCCTTGGTAGCAAAATAAATAGCGCCGCCAATTAGTACAATCAATATTAGAAAAAATAGGTATTTTAAAATTTTCATTTACAAAAGTTTGTTGGTTATAGAGTATAAATATAATCATTTTAACACAATAGCATAGTGCATTAATGGGCTTTGAAGAAATGAAATTGCTACATTTGCTGAAATATAAAAAATCAACAAAATGAAAAATACTTTTATTATAGCGCTTGCTTTCAGCGGGTTGTTGTTTTTTTCTTGCGCAGATGAGAAAAATGAAAAGCCTAATGAAGATGTTGCTAAAGTTAAAACTGACGATTTTGAATATCAGGTAGATGAGTTTGCCGATATTAAAATTTTGCGGTATCAAATTCCGGGATGGGAAGAATTGTCACTTGAAAAGCAAAAATTAGTGTATTACCTTACACAAGCCGGTCTTGCAGGGAGAGACATTATGTGGGATCAAAACTATCGCCATAACTTAAAAATAAGAAAAGCGTTAGAAAACATATATACTACTTACGAAGGTGATAAAAACTCTGAAGATTGGAAAAACTTTGAAACATACTTAAAAAGAGTTTGGTTCTCAAACGGAATTCATCACCACTACAGCACTGCTAAGATGAAGCCAGATTTCAATAAAGAATACCTTCAAAAACTGGTTGAAGAAACTAATTCAGACTTATCTGGTGAAGCTCTTGATGTGATTTTTAATGATAAAGATTCCAAAAAAGTAAACCTGAGTAAAGATGCAGATATTGTTAAAGAAAGTGCTATTAACTTTTATGGTCCAGATGTAACAACCGCAGATGTTGAAAAATACTACAGCGCTATTGAAGTAAATAAAGAGGAGCCAATTGAAAAAGGTTTAAACTCAAAATTGGTTAAAGAGAACGGGAAACTAGTTGAAAAAACCTATAAAAGTGGCGGACTTTATGGCCAAGCAATTGATAAAATTGTTGAGTGGCTTGAAAAAGCAAAAGGCGTAGCCGAAAATGAGAAACAAGCCAAAGCAATTGGTCTTTTAATTGAATATTACAAGACAGGAAGCTTAGACACTTGGGATGATTATTGTGTAGCTTGGGTAGAATCTACAGAAGGTGATATTGACTGGATAAATGGTTTTATAGAAGTATACAATGACCCAAAAGGGTATAAAGGCTCTTATGAAACAATCGTTCAGATTAAAGATTTTGATATGTCCAAAAAAATGGCTGTCCTTTCAGAAGAAGCTCAGTGGTTTGAAGACAACTCTCCATTAATGGAAGAACATAAAAAAGACAGCGTAAAAGGTGTTTCTTATAAAACGGTAATCGTAGCCGGAGAAGCCGGTGATGCATCTCCAAGTACACCAATTGGAGTAAATTTACCAAACAACAACTGGATACGTCAAGCTCACGGAAGTAAATCGGTTTCTTTAGGAAATATAATTAACTCTTACAATAATGCCGGCGGAAGCGGACGCTTACAAGAGTTTGCTCACGACGAAAAAGAAATAGAACTGGAAGAAAAATATGGCAAAAACGCTGATAAACTTCACACAGCACTACACGAAGTAATAGGTCACGCTTCTGGTCAAATTAATCCGGGCGTAGGAACACCAAAAGAGACTTTAAAAAGCTATAAATCTACAATAGAGGAAGGCCGTGCAGATTTATTTGGATTATATTATTTAATGGATCCAAAAATTCAAGAATTAGGGCTTACAGATGATTGGGAAAAAACCGGAATGGCTGCCTATGATGGGTATATTCGTAATGGTTTAGTTACTCAGTTAGTACGTCTAGAGCTTGGTGATGATGTTGAAGAAGCACACATGCGCAACCGCCAGTGGGTAAGTGCTTGGGCTTTTGAAAAAGGTGAAGAAGAAGGTGTGATTGAAAAAGTTACACGCGACGGAAAAACGTATTATGATATCAAGGATTATAAAAAACTGCGTGATATTTTTGGTGAATTATTACGTGAAACACAACGTATAACTTCAGAAGGTGATTATGAAGCAGCAAAAGCACTTGTTGAAGATTATGGTGTAAAAGTAGACCAAGAAATTCATAAAGAAGTTTTACAGAGAAACAGTAAGTTTAAATCTGCTCCATATAGTGGTTTTGTAAATCCTGTACTTGTTCCTAGTATGAATGACGCTGGCGAAATTGAAAGTTTCAGTATCGAACAGCCTGCTTCTTTTGAAGAGCAAATGTTGATGTATTCTAAAAACTACTCAAACTTACCAACAGAAAATTAATTTAATTTTTTGGTGTTAAAATTAAAAACCTCCCTACAAAAGGGAGGTTTTTTCATATAAATACGAAACAAAACTTGGTTAGTTATTTTGTTGATTTATAAAGTTAGTCTTAAAGTTGTGCAGACGTCTTCGGTAACGGTCATAGATCCAGACCAGCTGTAATCTGTACAATTGGCAGAAAAGCTATAGTTTCCTGGAGATAGATTATTAAAGTTACCTCCTGCATTTGTGTTTGAGCAATCAGGTGTTGTAGTAAAATACCCGTTGATAGTTGAAGAACCTACTCCTTCTACAGTTACACTTATATTTCCGCAGCCAAAATCTTCTCCTATCCAAAATTTAAAGTCTCCTTTTCCAGAGCCACCGCCGTCACCATTTCCTCCGCCATCATCGTTGCCTCCACCGTCGTCATCACCGCCTCCATTGTTTCCATCTGCATCACTGCAAAAAACATCATATCCGGTTACCACAACATTAATAGCGCCATTTGCTTCTTGATTTGCAGCTAGTACAAATTCTTCACCATTAATTGCAATAGTACACGTGTTTGGAGGAATGTCTCCTAGGTTGTGTGCGTATAGTGTCACAAAATTAAATCCGTTGTTTGAAAAGTCATAATCTACAACTATTGGGTTATTGGGACCGTCTAATACTTGCTCGTCAATAATTCGTTCGTTATTGGCAATAATAGAAACAATATCACCATCTATTTGACCGTGGTCCCACACCTCTATAGTGGTAATCCTACTATTAATCTCTATGCATCCTAAAACATTATTTGGCCTACCGTTGGTTGTTGACGGAATTATAGAAGTGGTATTTACTTCAATTTCTTCTTCCTCTCTTGTAGGGGATTCTTCTTCTTCACAGGAAACAAATACAAGGGCAAAAAGTAAGAATAGGGGCAATACATACTTTAAATTTTTCATAATTATAAAAATTTGGTTTAGTTGTTTCAGCAAATCTAAGATTCGATAAAGCACAAAAAAATACCCTTTATTGGGTATTTTTTGTAAGAAAAATATTTTAAAGATGTAAGTGTTATGAGTTGTAAATTAGCCCTTTATGTATGTTTTAATTGCTAAAAGAAGAAGAATAAAAACAATAAAGCCAATCAAGATCCAGAGACTTCCTTTGTAGTATTTTTTATGTAGTTTTTTATCTCTTCGATAGCTGTAAAGCATAATTAATATAAAACCTATTGCAAAGATAGCTGCAAAAATCCATTGACCGGTACTGAACATATTTATGTAATTTTACAAGTGTAAAAATACAATTAAACTTACTAATATGAAGAACAATATTGCTGCAGTTACCAAATTTCATGACACATTTGGTTTGGGAAAAAAAGATACTCCAACAGCAGATTTAGGAAAAGAAAAAAACTTACTACGCTATAAGTTAATGCGTGAAGAAAACGAAGAATATCTAGAAGCTGCCAATAATAATGACTTAGTTGAAGTGGCAGATGCGTTGGGAGATATGCTTTATATTTTATGCGGAACCATCATTGAACACGGCATGCAAAATAAAATTGAAGAAGTTTTTAATGAAATACAACGCAGTAATATGAGTAAGTTGGGTGCAGATGGAAAACCTATTTACAGAGAAGATGGAAAGGTTTTAAAAGGACCTGAATATTTTAAACCAGACATACAAGCTATTCTAGACAAATAAAAAAAGGCCGAAAAATATTTTCGGCCTTTTTTGAGTGTTAAGCAATAGGATATCGCCATCCAAAAGGATCTTCGGCTCTATTTTGTTGAATATCCATCATTTCTTTCTTAAAGCGTTTTGCAAAACTATCATCTTGTTTTGGTACGTCATATACCGTTTCTTTATAGCTAAATGCGCTTACAGGGCTTATCACGGCTGCAGTACCGGCTCCAAAAATTTCTTTTAACGAACCATCCTCGGCAGCTTTAACCAATTCAGAAACTTCAATTCGTCTTACTTCAGTTTTTATGTTGTTATGTTCAGCAAGTTTAAGTACACTTTTTCTAGTAACACCATCCAAAATTCTATCACTTGTTGGAGCTGTAATTAAAGTGTCATTAATTCTGAAAAATACATTCATAGTACCTGCTTCTTCAAGATATCTATGCTCATTTGCATCTGTCCAGATTACTTGTTGAAATCCTTTTTCTCGAGCCAGATTAGTAGGATAAAACTGAGCTCCATAATTACCCGCTGCTTTTGCAAAGCCAACACCACCATCTGCAGAACGGCTAAAATGTTCAGCAATTACAACTCTTACGTCTCCAGTATAATATGCTTGAGCAGGAGCCATAATAATCATAAATTTATATTCGCTAGAAGGAGCTGCAGAAACACCAACCTCTGTTGCCATTGCAAATGGTCTTATATATAATGAGTTGCCTTCACCGGCCTGAACCCAGTTTTTATCTAGCTGAACGAGAGTATGCAATGCTTCAAAAAAATATTCTCTAGGAAATTCAGGTATAGCCATCCGTTTTGATGACTTGTTTATGCGGTTAAAGTTCTCTTCAGGACGAAACAAAAACACATCTCCATTATCATCTTTATATGCTTTCATTCCTTCAAAAACAGCTTGTCCGTAGTGAAATACTTTAGTTGCAGGAGATAGGGTTAAATTTCCATAAGGTTTAATTGTAGGATTATACCATTTTCCGTCTTTATAATCACACTCGAACATATAATCTGTAAAATTTTGACCAAACGTTAAATTATCAAAATCTACTTGGCTTATTTTAGATTTTTTAATTTTTTCAATTTTAATATGTTCGTTAACTGTTATACTCATGATAGGATGTTTAGCTGTCAAAATTAGTTAAAAAATAGTCGATAAAAACGTAAAAATTGCTTAAAATTGCAGAACTATAATATACAATTAATTTCTGAAAAATAAATTATGAAAAACTTAATATTTGCTGTTTTTGTGCTTTTTATAGCCGTAAGTTGTAATGAAAATAAAAAGAACGAAGCTGCTGAAAATGACACTACAGTTGCAGAGCAAACAACCGAAACAAGTAATGAACTTGCTTACCAATCTTTTGGTGAACAAATAGATGATAAGGAGGTTTTAACGGCTTCTGAAATGAAAGCGAAATATGAAAGTATGAAAGTAGGTGATACTATTGATGTGAAATTTCGCTCAAAAGTAAATTCAGTTTGCCAGAAAAAAGGATGCTGGATGCGTTTGGACATAGGAAATGAAGACGAAGCTTTTGTAAAGTTTAAAGACTACGGATTTTTTATGCCAAAAGACATTGCTAGTGATGAGGTAATCGTTGCCGGAAAAGCATATGTTGAAAAAACAAGCGTGGAAGATCTTAAACACTTTGCAAAAGATGCCGGTAAAAGCGAAGAAGAAATTGCCGAAATAAAAGAGCCAGAACTTACTTACGCTTTCTTATCGCACGGTGTGTTATTACCTGAGACTGCAGAAAAGCAATAAATGAAACGTAAATTCCTAAAAACCGGAGATGGATCTATAACAATCCATCTTCCGGAATGGAATGAACAATACCACTCAAAACACGGTGCAATTGCCGAAGCTAAGCATGTGTTTATCACCTCGGGTCTACAATATTTTGTAGAAACCACTCTTCTTAATGAGGTGTTTATATTAGAAATAGGCTTTGGTACAGGGTTAAACGCTTATTTAAGTTATCTAGAAAACAAAAACTCAAACTGCACCATTAATTATACTGGAGTAGAAGCCTACCCAGTAGCTTCAGAAGAAATAGAAGCGCTTAATTATCCACAACTTCTTGCCACTCCAGAAGAAACGTTTAAAAAGTTCCATACTTCAAAATGGGAAGAACAAACTTTAATAGATTCAAATTTTACCTTAACAAAGCGAAATCAATTTTTTTCAGAAATAAAAGATGAACATACATATCATATAATTTATTTTGATGCTTTTGGTGCTAGAGTTCAACCAGATTTATGGACGGTTGAGATATTTCAGAAAATGTATCATGCTTTAAAAAAAGATGGTATTTTGGTAACCTATTCTGCAAAAGGAAGCGTACGTAGAAATATGCAAACTGTAGGTTTTAACGTTGAACGTTTGCCGGGACCTCCAGGGAAAAGAGAAATGTTACGAGCTACCAAAAAATAACTTTCTTAAACCTTAATTTTTTTATTACCTATCTTAATATTGCGTTAAGTGTCTTGTCATTGTAGCGCCTATCCATTAAATTTAAATAATTGCAAGAAAAGAAGAAGATATTGGATTTATGAAAGTATTGATAACGGGTGCCACAGGACTAATAGGAACACACTTAACAAAAGAATGTAATCGAGCAGGAATTGCCGTAAACTACCTGACTACCAGTAAAGAAAAATTTGAAAATAAGCCTAATTACAACGGTTATTATTGGGATCCTTATAACGACGAAATTGATATAAATGCATTTAAAGATGTTACCACCATAATTCATTTGGTTGGTGCTTCAATATCAAAACGATGGACCAAAAGTTATAAGAAAACTATAATTGAAAGCCGAGTAAAAACAGCAAACCTACTTTATAAAACACTTCAGAATACTAAAAATGAAGTACAGCATTTTATTTCGGCGAGTGGAGTAAGCATTTATCCTAATAGCGAATCTAGACTTTACACTGAAAATGATGATGCAGTTGATACTACTTTTTTGGCAGAAGTTGTTCAAAAATGGGAAGCAGCTGCAGATCAATTTAAAGATTTAGATATTCGGGTTGCAAAGGTTCGTACAGGAGTAGTGCTAGCAGAAAATGAAGGAGCATTTCCGAAATTGGTAAAACCTATTGAAAAAGGTTTTGGCGCTCCGTTAGCAAGTGGAAAGCAATGGATGTCTTGGATTCACTTAGAAGATATTGTTTGTATTTATTTATACATTCTAAAAAATGGTTTACAAGGTGTGTATAATGCAACAGCTCCAAGCCCTGTTACCAATGAAAAAATGACCAAAAAAGTTGCCTCATATTTAGATAAAGATTTGTGGCTGCCAAATGTACCGGCTTTTGTATTGCGTTTGGTTTTGGGAGAAATGGCAATTTTGGTTACCAAAGGGCAATTGGTAAGTTCTAAGAAGATAGAAGAAAAAGGATATAAATTTCGGTATGTAAATGTAGTACCGGCTATTAAAGATTTATTATAAAAAAAGCGGTCGTTAAGACCGCTTTTCTGTTATAAAAATCTTTTCAGATTTACTTTTTTGCAACTAATGAAATGGTTAATTCAATTTCATCGTTGATAAATTTATCACCAAGGTTGTCAAATACAGATTTTGAACCGTAGTTTACATTCCATTTTGTTCTGTCAATGCTAAAGGTTTTACTTTCAATAGTTACTTTATCTGCATCCATAGTAATATTTGCAGGAAACTCAATATGGTTGGTTTGGTCTTTTATAGTAAGATTACCTTTTACCATAGTGTGATCTCCCATTGCTTCAGCTCCAGTTAATTCAAACGTTGCTGTAGGATATTTATTTACGTTAAAAAAGTCTCCTTCTTGACCTTCAACTGTACCTTTTAAGTGCGCTTCAAGATTTGCCTTTTTTTCACCTTCTAAGTCTTCATCTGTGATAGAGTTCATATCGATAGTAAAATTTCCGGCTTCAATAACGTTATCTTTTACAGAAAGAGTTCCTTGAGATAAGTTTACAAATCCATTGTGGCTTCCGGTTGGTTTTTCACCTTTCCATTTAATAGTAGATGCTTGTGTGTCTACTGAATAATCAACAGCTTCTTGTGTAGCTTCTGCAGCTTCTTTAGCTTCAGATGTTTTTGCTTCTTTGTTGCTATTGTTACAAGCTACAGCTCCAAAAGCCATAACAGCAATTAAAGCAGTATTAATGATGGTTTTTTTCATAATTTAAAGTTTGTGAATTTATGTTTTGCAAAAATAGAAGTTGTAAGTTTCTTTATTCTTAAATAATTATTAAAAATAATCGATGACATTTTGACATTTTGATTGAAATGGCAGTACTTTTGCACCTTTCTGAAAAAATTAAAAATGAACTCATTTATGAGCAAGAAAAATAAAACCAAAAAAGAGAAGGTTGTTGACGAAAACGTAGCAACACAAGAGCAGGAACAGCAAGTTAAAAATGCTGATACTGCCAATTCAAAGGAAGCAGATGAGAAAGACGATATAACAAAACTTCAAGAAGAGGTTGAAAAAGAAAAAGAACGGTATTTGCGTCTTTTTGCTGAATTTGAAAATTATAAGCGTAGAACAGGGCGCGAGCGTGTAGAATTGTTTAAAACAGCGGGTCAAGATGTCATAACATCTTTACTACCTGTAATGGATGATTTTGACCGCGCACTCAAAGAAATTAAAAAGTCTGAAGATGATAGTTTGCTTCAAGGAGTTAAGCTCATTCAAAACAAACTTAAAGAAACCTTACGCGCCAAAGGTCTAGAGCCAATGGAAGTTAAACAAGGTGATACTTTTGACGCAGAACTTCACGAGGCGGTAACACAAATTCCGGCTCCATCAGACGATCTTAAAGGAAAAATAATTGATGTAATTGAAAAGGGATATACTCTTGGTGAAAAAATCATTAGATTCCCAAAAGTTGTTATAGGACAATAATTTATGAAGGAAGATTATTACGAAATACTCGGTTTAAGTAAAAACGCTACGGCGGCAGAAATTAAGAAAGCATATCGCAAGATGGCAATTAAATACCACCCCGATAAAAATCCGGGTGATTCAAAAGCCGAAGATATGTTTAAAAAATCTGCTGAAGCTTATGAGGTTTTAAGTAACCCAGAGAAAAAAGCTCGTTATGACCAGTTTGGTCACCAAGCATTTGATGGCTCTGGAGGCTTTGGCGGTGGCGGAATGAATATGGATGATATCTTCAGTCAATTTGGTGACATCTTTGGCGGTGCCTTTGGTGGCGGCGGATTTGGAGGTTTTGGCGGCGGTGGTCGTAGAACCGTAAAAGGAAGCAATCTTCGTATTCGTGTAAAATTAACACTTGAAGAAATTGCCAATGGCGTAGAAAAGAAAATTAAAGTAAAACGTAAAAAAGTAGCACAGGGTACAACCTATAAAACCTGCTCAACTTGTAACGGAACAGGACAAGTTACACGTGTTCAAAATACTATACTAGGACGTATGCAAACAGCTACAACGTGTAGTACTTGTGGTGGAAGCGGTCAAATTGTAGATCAAAAACCTACAAATGCAGATGCTCACGGTATGCTTTCTACTGAAGAAACCGTTTCAATAAAAATACCTGCCGGTGTAGTAGATGGTATGCAACTTAAAGTTTCAGGAAAAGGAAACGATGCTCCCGGAAACGGTATAGCCGGAGATTTACTTGTAGCGATTGAAGAAAAAGACCACCCAACTTTACAGCGTGAAGGAGATAATTTACATTATGATCTGTATGTAAGTATCCCAGATGCAACTTTGGGAGCTTCAAAAGAGATAGATACTGTTACAGGGAAAGTGCGAATAAAAATTGAACCGGGCGTACAAAGCGGTAAAATTTTAAGACTTCGTAACAAAGGTATACCTAGTATAAATGGATACGGTTCTGGCGATTTACTGGTTCATGTAAATGTATGGACCCCAAAAACTTTAAGTAAAGAACAACGCGCATTTTTTGAGAAAATGTCTGAAGATGAGCATTTTCAACCCAAACCTGAAAAAGAAGACAAATCATTTTTTGAAAAGGTAAAAGACATGTTTTCTTAAATAAACGTTAATTAAATAATTTTTACCTATATTTGATTCATCGCTATTCTTAAAAGCGATAATTTTTCTTTTTCATAGCAATTTTTTTCCCACCCTTTATTTTATAGAGGGTGGGTTTTATTTTTTGGTACATTTGGTAATAATTTTCTCAGTTTATTACTTTCAAGTGTAACAAACTATAGCTTTATGGCACTAACTTGTTAAATTGCGGTACGCTTCATTTTACTGCAAAAAGTAAATGAATACCTTTACCAATTTTGATATTAAAATCTATGGAAAAACTCTTAGTAGCAAACAACGTTTCCAAAACTTTTGGAAAATATAAAGCCATTAATAATATATCGATTGAAGTTCCCAAAGGAAGTATATTTGGGTTGCTAGGTCCTAATGGAGCAGGTAAAACCACCTTCATTAGAGTTATCAATCAAATAACAATGCCAGACACCGGCAATGTAATTCTAGACGGCGAGCAATTGCAACCACATCACATACAACAAATAGGGTATTTGCCAGAAGAACGTGGCTTATACAAATCTATGAAAGTAGGAGAGCAAGCTTTATACCTTGCACAATTGAAAGGGTTGAGTAAAAGTGAAGCCAAAGAGCGATTAAAATATTGGTTTGATCGTCTTGAGATTGGCGATTGGTGGAACAAAAAAATACAAGAGCTTTCAAAAGGAATGGCACAAAAAATTCAATTTGTTGTAACAGTATTGCATCGTCCCAAACTATTAATATTTGATGAGCCGTTTAGTGGTTTTGATCCTATAAATGCCAACCTTATTAAAGACGAAATATTAAAACTTCGTGAGGATGGAGCTACCGTAATTTTTTCAACCCATAGAATGGAATCTGTAGAAGAAATGTGTGATCATATAGCTCTAATCAATAAAGGAAATAAAATCCTAGACGGAAAACTGGTTGATATAAAAAGAGCGTATAAATCAAACACCTATGAGGTGGGTATTCAAGCAGAATATCCAGATGCTGTAACGGCAGACTTAAAAGAAAAGTTTACACTTTTTCCAGCAACCTTTAAAAGTATAAATAATGAGCTTCAGTATAAAATTCAAATTCCTGAAACGCATACGGCAAATGATTTAATCACATATTTAACCGGTAAAGGAGAGCTTACCCATTTTGTAGAAGTAGTTCCTTCAGCAAATGATATTTTTATTGAAACTGTGCGCAATAACTAATCAAAACACATTATGAACCACCTTTCACTTATACTAAAGAGAGAATATTTAAATAAAGTAAGAAACAAGTCCTTTATTATTATGACTTTTTTAAGTCCGCTGATATTGGTAGGTATTTTTACACTTGTTGCGTATTTATCAAACATTAATAATGATAAAGTTCGCACCATTTCTATTCTAGATGAAAGCCAATTGTTTGTAAATAATTTTACAGATACCGAATCTATTGAGTATAAACCGTTAGAAAATATTTCACTCAACGAAGCAAAAACTTTAGCTGAAACATCAGAATATTACGGTTTGCTTTATATTCCAAAGACCGAAACAATTGACGAATTAAAAAATAAAATTACTTTTTATTCAGAAGATTCGCCTTCGCTTACAATAATGAGCGATATAGAAGATGCTATTGAAAAAAAGGTAAACACTGAAAAATTGCTAGAAGCCGGTATTAATGCGCAAAAAATTGAAGATTTACGTATTAA
Source organism: Marixanthomonas sp. SCSIO 43207 (assembly GCF_019904255.1). Lineage (GTDB taxonomy): Bacteria > Bacteroidota > Bacteroidia > Flavobacteriales > Flavobacteriaceae > Marixanthomonas. Next base: position 108,363 of record NZ_CP063203.1, on the reverse strand, counting down.
AATTAATACCAATCTAGAAACCTATGCCGGACAAGAAACATCAAAATTAGGCTCAGGGCTTAAGTTAATATTTGGAGGAGCAGCAGGCTATCTACTTTTTATGTTTATCATCATCTACGGAAATATGATTATGCGTAGTGTTATTGAAGAAAAAACAAGTAGAATCATTGAGGTAATAATCTCTTCAGTAAAACCTGTAAAACTTCTATTAGGAAAGATTTTTGGAACTACACTAGCCGGTATTACACAGTTTATGGCATGGATTGTATTGATAGGTCTTTTTAGCGTTGTAGTAACGTCTGTATTGGGTATTGACCCTTCTACGGTACAAAGCCCGCAACAACAAATGCTTGAGGCCAATGGAGATAGTGTTAATCAAATTGTTATGGAAGTAATACATGAGATTAATTCGCTCCCCATTGCAAATTTGATAATCATGTTTGTCTTGTTTTTTATAGGCGGCTATTTATTGTATGCTTCATTATATGCGGCAATTGGTGCTGCTGTAGATAGTGAAACAGATACCCAACAGTTTATGATGCCAATATTAATGCCTTTAATTTTGGCTGTATACGTAGGTTTTTTTACGGTAATAGATAATCCACACGGTACGGTTTCTCAGGTGTTTTCATTTATACCCTTTACATCGCCGGTAGTGATGTTAATGCGTATTCCTTTTGGTGTTCCTATTTGGCAACAAATTGTATCAGTAATTATTTTATTTGCTACTTTTATGGGTACAGTTTGGTTTGCTGCAAAAATTTACAGAGTTGGTATTTTAATGTATGGCAAAAAGCCAAGCTACAAAGAGATTGTCAAGTGGCTTAAATATTAACTATGCTTCAGGAAGAAAAGGTATCAAAGAAAATTGAACATGTTGTAAAAGATAATATATGGGGAAACATACAAGAGTTTCTTCAACTAGGTTTTCGTTTTGGTGAAGGTGATAAACAAATACACGTTACCGTAGGATTACTGTTATTAGTAATTTTTTCTTTCTTTTTAGCAAGCTTTATTCTGAAAGGAATTCGAGTTCTTTTTACTCGAAATATGCAAGAAACTGATAAGCGAAAATTTATCAGTGTTTTTAGGTTCATTAAATATGTAACCTATATAGTTGTTGTATTTGCGGTTTTAAGCTTTGCCGGAATAAACGTAACACCTTTTTTAGCAGCTTCAGCAGCCTTATTGGTAGGTCTTGGGTTAGCACTGCAAGATTTGTTTAAAGATGTTATTGGTGGAATTTTTATCATACTTGATAAATCATTATTGGTTGGTGATATTATAGAGCTTAATGATAAAGTAGGTAGGGTGATAGATATAAAATTAAGAACTACCAGAGCCATCACTCGCGATGATAAAATTATTATCATACCCAATCATAAATTTATAACAGACACCATATTTAACTACACCCAAAACCATCGTACTACAAGAGAGTACGTTAGGGTAGGAGTTGCATACGGCAGTGACACCGAAAAAGTAAAAGAATTATTATTGCAAAGTGCCGCAAAACAAAAAGGAGTGTTAAAAAGTCCTAAACCTTTCGTATTATTTGAGGATTTTGGAGATTCTGCACTTATATTTAGTATCTACTTTTTTATAGGGGATAGTTTTGTTGATCCTCGTATTAAAAGTGAAATGCGTTTTCGAATAGACCAATTGTTTAGAGAAAACCAAATTACCATCCCGTTTCCGCAACGAGATGTACACTTATTTCAAACTAAAAAATAGAGAACGATTTTGAAACACACTAAAAATCAAACCATCAAGAAGTCGCTAACGGTGCTGCTTCTTTTAATGTGCACTGCAACTTTTTCACAAACTACAGATTTGGCTAGAATTGAATATTTGCATATTCCTTTCTCAAATTCTGAAAATTCTATCAATCGCTATAGAGCTTTAGCGCAGGCACCCATTCCACTCGATGATAATAATGAGAAAATTTTTGTCGTGAGTTTAGAATATCGTTATATAGATTTTTCTTTTAAAGATCTTGAAGATCTTACCGCTTTTGGAGACAACCTAGTTGACTCTTCACAAGATATGAGACTTAACTTAGGATATACTTGGAAACCTAAAAATGATTGGCGCTTTGGAGTGCGAGTAGGAGCTCGTATCAACTCAACACTAGAAAACAGTCTTGAAAGTGATGATCTTATTTATGAAGGTGGTGTCTATGCAATTTTAGACAAAAAGAAAGATTCTTCAGTCGCAAAACCCTACCGTCTTATTTTGGGGTTAACATATTCTACAACACCCGGCCGTAATTATCCATTACCGCTTATTAATTATTACAGAGAGTTTCATCCTAACTGGACATTCACCTTAGGTGTTCCCAAAACAAACGTGCGTCATTACCTTAATGACAATCATAAAGATGCCATACAAGCGTTTGCAACCATAGATAATATATTTTCCAATCTTCAAAACAACTTTGTACCTACATCAACTCAAAACCCAAATGGTAAGCAGGTAGAAAACATAGAGCTTACCGTGGGCTTATTAGGATTAGGGTATGAACATTTTTTTACAGACCATTTACTGTTTTACGGTTATGCCGCACACTCAGTGTATAATAATTTCCGTTTAGAAAATAACGACGGAGAAAAAATTTATGAAATATCTTCTGAAAATACACCTTACTTCAGAGCAGGAATCAAATTTAAATACTAATTACCATGCCCAAAATTCTTATTATTGAAGACGAAGCAGCCATAAGGCGCGTACTAGTAAAAATACTTACAGAAGAAAATGATACGTATGAAGTTACCGAAGCCGAAGACGGCCTAGAAGGAACAGAGTTAATAAAAGATAAAGACTTTGACCTCGTGCTTTGTGATATCAAAATGCCAAAAATGGATGGGGTAGAAGTACTTGAATCAATAAAAAAGATAAAACCTGAAACGCCTATTGTTATGATTTCTGGTCACGGCGACCTTGATACTGCGGTAAACACAATGCGTATGGGAGCTTTTGATTACATTTCAAAACCACCAGATTTAAATAGGCTATTAAACACAGTACGCATAGCTCTTGACCGAAAGGAGTTGGTAGTTGAAAATACACGTCTTAAGAAAAAGGTGAGTAAAAACTATCAAATGATTGGCGAATCTCAAGCCATATCTCAAATAAAAGAGATGATTGAAAAAGTCGCCCCTACCGAAGCTAGAGTACTTATTACAGGACCTAATGGAACAGGAAAGGAATTGGTTGCACATTGGCTACACCAAAAAAGTGACCGCAATAAAGGCCCTATGATTGAGGTAAATTGTGCTGCAATACCTAGTGAGTTAATAGAAAGTGAACTTTTTGGTCATGTAAAAGGAGCTTTTACAAATGCCAATAAAGACCGTGCCGGTAAATTTGAAGCCGCAAATAAAGGAACTATTTTTTTGGATGAGGTAGGTGATATGAGCCTTTCTGCACAAGCAAAAGTATTGCGAGCTCTACAAGAAAATAAAGTTCAACGGGTAGGAAGCGATAAGGATATAAAAGTTAACGTTCGAGTAATCGCAGCAACCAATAAAGACCTGAAAAAGGAGATAGATGAGGGTAATTTTAGAGAAGATTTATATCATAGGTTGGCTGTAATTTTAATAAAAGTACCCCCTTTAAATGAACGTAGAGACGATATTCCATTACTGGTAGATTATTTCAGTAAAAAAATAGCAGATGAGCACGGCACATCTCACAAAAAGTTTTCAGATAAAGCTTTAAAAAAACTCAAAGCATATGATTGGACCGGCAATATTAGAGAACTTCGCAATGTAGTAGAACGTCTTATAATTTTAGGCGGAAGCGAAGTGAGTGAAGATGATGTAGAGTTATTTGCTTCAAAATAAATATAGTATGAAAAAATTTGACGTATCAGATTACAGAGTTTCTTCCCAAATTAATATGGATGAAACTCCTACAACAGTAGACCTAGACGCTTCAAAAGATGAAATTAAAGATGCGCTAAAAAAAACACGTAAAGACTTAGCATCGTTTCAAGACACCATGTACGCACACGGGAAGTATGCCGCGCTAATTTGTTTACAAGGAATGGATACTGCCGGTAAAGATAGTTTGATTCGTGAAGTTTTTGAAGAGTTTAATAGCCGCGGTGTTGTGGTTCATAGCTTTAAAACACCATCAACCAATGAACTAAAGCACGATTATTTATGGCGTCATTATATTGCGCTGCCACAGCGTGGAAAATTTGGTGTTTTCAATCGCACACATTATGAAAACGTCTTGGTAACAAGAGTTCATCCAGAATATATTTTGAATGAAAACATTCCGGGAATTAATCAAGTTTCAGATATAGATGAATCCTTCTGGAAGAATAGATTTAAACAAATAAATTCTTTTGAAAAAACGCTTACAGAAAACGGAACAGTCATTTTCAAATTCTTTTTAAATATCAGCAAAGAAGAGCAAAAATATCGATTGTTGAGAAGACTCAATAAAAAAGAAAAAAACTGGAAGTTTTCACCGGGTGATTTAAAAGAACGCAAACTCTGGGACGACTATATGAAATGCTACGAAGCAGTTTTAAACAACACGTCTACAGCGTATGCGCCTTGGTATATCATTCCCTCAGATAGTAAAACAACAGCACGGTATTTGGTTTCAAAAATTTTATTTGAAACTATGACTGGTTTTAAAGATATTAAAGAACCTGAGCTAGAACCCGAAATTCAAGCAAAAATTTCAGAATACAAACAACAATTAGAGCGTGAATAACGCTTACATATGACAATGAATTTTAATTTCTTCCGTTATTCAAGTTGAAAATTGACACTATGAAAAAACTTCTTACGCTACTTCTTTTATCGTTATTTATTTCTCAAACCTACGCACAGCAAACCAATACAAAAGATTCGTTGACCATACGAAGTATCTATGACACAGCCTTATTACACGGAAAAAGTTATGATTGGTTGGATCATCTTTCAAACGAAATTGGCGGCAGATTATCTGGTTCTTTAGAAGCCGAACAAGCCGTTAAGTACACCGAAGCTGAACTTAAAAAATTAGGATTAGACAAGGTTTGGTTACAACCGGTTATGGTTCCAAAATGGACACGTGGTGTAAAAGAATACGCATATATAGAAACTGCTCCAGGTCTTTCAACAACTACAGATGTTTGCGCATTGGGAGGGTCAGTGCCAACACCTGCTTTGGGTTTAAAAGCCGAAGTGATTGAAGTACAAGGACTAGAAGACCTAAAAAACTACGGAAAAGAACAAATAGAAGGTAAAATTGTTTTTTACAATAGACCTATGCAAGCCAATTTAATTAACACCTTTGAAGCCTATGGAGGCTGTGTTGATCAACGCTATGCAGGCGCTATGGAAGCTGCCAAATATGGAGCTGTAGGGGTAGTTGTAAGGTCCATGAATTTACGTCAAGATGATCTGCCTCACGCCGGTTCTATGAGTTATGGAGATACTCCGGCTAAAGATCGAATACCGGCGTGTGCCATAAGCACCAATGGAGCAGATTACTTAAGTAGAGCTCTTAAAATAAAACCCGACCTTAAATTTTATTTCAAACAAAATTGTAAAACTTTTGATGATGTACAATCACATAATGTAATTGGTGAAATCACCGGAACACAATACCCAAATAAGTACATAGTAGTTGGAGGGCATTTAGACTCTTGGGATCTAGGTGATGGCTCGCACGATGATGGCGCAGGTTGTGTACAGTCTATGGAAGTATTACGATTGTTTAAGGAAATTAATTACAAACCTAAACACAGCATTCGTGTTGTATTGTTTATGAACGAAGAAAACGGACTACGAGGTGGAAAGAAATATGCCGAACAAGCAAAGCTGAAAAACGAACAACACATTTTTGCTTTAGAAAGTGATGCCGGAGGTTTTACACCAAGAGGATTTTCTTTTGATACAGATGCTGAAAACTTTAAACAAATTGAAAGCTGGAAACCTTTATTTGAACCTTATTTAATTCACTCTTTTGTAAAAGGAGGTAGCGGAGCCGATATTGGTCCGTTAAAAGATGACAAAATTGTATTGGCAGGATTACGACCAGATTCACAACGTTATTTTGACCATCACCACGCAGCAAACGATACCTTTGATGCTATCAACAAACGAGAATTGGACTTGGGCGGAGCTACTATGGCGAGTTTAGTGTACTTAATTGATAAATACGGTACAACAACAGAGATGACAGACGTCAAAAATTAAACCATGAGTTTTTTAACTGCAGAATGGAGACGATTGGCATTTGCCAATTATGAAGTTTCACCAAGGGTGTTACAAAAATACCTGCCTGCTCATACCGAGCTAGACTCTTTTAACGGTACATACTACGCAAGTCTGGTTGGGTTTATGTTTAAAAATGTAAAGCTGTTGGGTGTAAAAGTGCCGTATCATGTAAACTTTGAAGAAGTTAATTTACGTTTTTATGTTCGCTATAAATCTGAGACCGGCTGGAAACGAGGGGTCGTTTTTGTAAAAGAAATAGTTCCCAAACCTGCAGTAACTTTTATTGCAAATACTATATATAATGAGCGGTACGAAACTCAAAAAATGCATCATGTTTGGCAAACAAAAGATGACAAACTACTAACAGAGTATCACTGGACTCAAAAAAATAAAAAACAATTTTTTAAACTAGAAACCGAAACAAGAGCTCATTCTTTACAACCAAATTCAAAAGATGAATTTATAACTGAACATTACTGGGGTTACGGTAAACAAAGCAAAACAAAGACTACAGAATATCAAGTTACCCACCCGCAATGGGATATTTATAAAGTAACAAAGCATGATATTCAAGTAGATTTTGGTCTAAATTATGGGGCTGATTTTGCTTTTTTAAATTCAGTCAAGCCTACATCATTAATGCTGGCAGAAGGCTCTCCAATTACTATTGAAAGCAAAAATACAATAGTATAATTACCACCATATCACAAAAAAAAGATCTAGTGTGTTTTTCTGTTTCTTATAAACTAAAGGAGCTCTTTTAGTATCAATTAACTTTTCGATTGTTTGCTTTGCTTCAGAAAAAGATACCCAGTTTGTAATTTGTTCTGGTGGTAATAACCATTCCTTTTTATCGGGTATGGCGTACAAAGCACTTGTTTCTTCAGTACTAAATTCTGAAAATGAAATGTAAGTTCCTACTATACCATCTTGATACCGTTTTGCAAGTTGTTCTTTTCTGAAATCTTTTGGAACAAATAGAAAAGATTTAATATACAGTTGTTGTTTAATGGCTGCAAAGTCAATTTGTATATGCTTCAATGTTTCTAAACTTTCAGGAGTATACAACAAGGGAAATTGCTTCTTTTTTACTTTATCCAATTTTTCTTGCAAGGTGTCTTTCCGGTTGGGGCCAATCCATTTAGATTCAAAAGTAGGTCCTAAGCCATCATCAAAAAGGTAAAACTTACAGGCTAGTTCAATGTGCAGGGTGTTATTTGTGATGGTATCAAAAATAAGGTAATCCAACTCGCCTAGGGTTTCTTGCGTACCTTGAATTTGAACATTTGCGGCTAGTAGTTTATATCGTTTAGATTGTTTCAATATATACTCAAACATGGCTTCTGCTTGTTTACCCAACATCAATTGTGAGGGAAATTGAAAGCCTGTATCTACCTGTTCTTCAGAAAAGGAAAGCGTATCTTCTTCTGAATAAAAAGTAAGTGCCGGAGCTTTTATAAAATAGGATAAAAAAGACGGAATGATAGTTAATTTTTTATGGCACTTTCATACCGCTCAATCCATTGATCAACGGTCATTTTGCGAGTTAATTCTCCCATTAATTCAAAAGGAATTTTCTTGGGGTTTTTAAACCGAATACAGCTTTTACCCATATCAAGTTTATTTGTAGTGTACTTGGGCCATTCATTTTTAAACCAATTCAGTAATTCGGTATCACTATAAATTCCGGAATGATATAAAGCAATATGGTTTTTTTGCGATGCCAAGCTTATAAAAGGTAGTGGCTGTTTTGGGTCACAGTGATAGCCATCTGGATAGCGAGAATGCGGCACCACATAGCCCAACATACCATAAGTCATTTGCTCCTCAAAACCCTCCGGTAGGTTGTCTAAAATCACATTTCTGAAAGTTGCCATAATTTCTTTACGGTCTTCAGGAAGTTCATTAATATATTGTTGAGGTGTTTTTGCCTTTGACTGCATAGGTTTTAAATTTTTACTGAAATATACCAAATTTAGTCTGATTGGGTTTACTACCTTTGCCAAAAATTTTTCATCGTGTTACGCGACTATACCAAAGAATTTAAATACAACATCAAACTAGCTACACCTGTAATATTGGGTATGCTGGGACACACCGTTGTGGCATTGGTTGATAATATTATGGTTGGCCAATTGGGAACAGCAGAGTTGGCAGCTGTTTCATTGGGTAATAGTTTTATGTTTGTCGCCATGTCTTTGGGTATAGGTTTTTCTACTGCCATAACACCTTTGGTTGCTGAAGCCGATGGTGAAAATAATTTTGAAACCGGAAAATCTTCTTTCAAACACGGTCTGTTTTTATGTACAGTTTTGGCTGTTTTTTTGTTTTTAATACTTCTGCTAGCCAAGCCACTTATGTATATAATGAACCAACCTGAAGAAGTGGTTGATTTGGCAATGCCATATTTAAACTTAGTAGCTATTTCTATCATACCCTTAATCATTTTTCAGGCGTTTAAACAGTTTAGTGATGGGTTGTCTATGACGCGATACCCTATGTATGCTACTGTAGTTGCCAATGTTGTTAATGTGATTTTAAACTATATTTTTATCTTCGGAAAGTTGGGTATGCCAGAACTAGGTGTTGTTGGAGCAGCCATTGGTACGTTGGCTTCTCGAGTAATTATGGTTGGTTATTTATGGTATATATTATCACAACACTATAAATCACGTGACTTTGTATTAAATATCAAGTTTTTCACACTTTCCAAAGCAATGCTAAAAAAGGTGTGGAATCTAGGTGTACTATCAGCCATGCAAATGTTTTTTGAAGTAGCAATTTTTACTTCAGCAATATGGCTTTCAGGAATTTTAGGAAAAAATCCGCAAGCAGCCAATCAAATAGCCTTAAACCTTTCTTCAATGACTTTTATGGTGGCTACCGGCTTTAGCGTTGCCGCAATGATACGTGTAGGAAATCAAAAGGGACTAAAGCGGTTTTTAGAACTAAGAAGGATTACTTTCTCTATTTTTTTACTGTCAACCTTACTAGCTGTTGTATTTGCAATCTTCTTTATGATATTTAATACAGCGTTACCAAAATTATATTTAGATTATGATAATATGGCAGAGTTTGCCGATAACTATGAGGTGGTTTCTATTGCAGCAAAATTATTGCTTATTGCAGCTGTTTTTCAAATTTCAGACACAGTACAAGTTGTTGCTTTAGGTGCGTTGCGAGGGATGCAAGATGTTAAAATACCTACACTTATCACATTTATAGCGTATTGGTTAATTGGTTTTCCTATTTCATATTATTTAAGTTTGTATACAGACTACGGAAGCGCTGGAATATGGTTTGGGTTATTGGCTGGCCTTACAGCATCTGCAATCTTGTTGTTCATTAGATTTAATTACCTTTCAAAAAAGTTAATAACTGGCAGCGTTGAAGTGCAAGCGTAGTTTTAAAATATAGAAATTATGAATTTACCAAAATACATTTTAGGCGATAACACAGATTATCCTACTTCAATTTTTGTTATTCATACTGAATTTCCGAGGTTTATTATCAACCTTGAAGATGATGAAGTAGAATGGCTTGAAGAATTTGATAACCACGATCAAAAAGAATTGGAAACAGAAACTGAAAACTACATTAAAGAAGCGACCGAATTTTACGATCGTGAGGTAGCCCGCTACGAGGATGATTGAAGAACTAGTAAAATATGACACAGAGTTATTTCTGTTTTTGAATAAACTTGGGAACACCTCCTGGGATGGTTTTTGGCGTATTGTGACCGAAAAATGGTCTTCTATCCCTATATATGCAGTTTTACTTTATTTAATCTATAAACACTACGGATTAAAAGGTACACTCATTATTTTTGTGAGTGTAGCTTTAATGATTACGGCTACCGATCAATTATCAAATTTATTTAAACATGGGATCAAGCGTCCGCGACCTTGTCAAGTAGAAAGTTTACGCGAGACTATGCGATACGTAGCTGAACGATGCGGACGATACGGATATTTTTCAGCCCACGCCGCGAGCTCAATGGCTGCTGCTGTTTTCTTAGGGTTATCACTTAAAAAGTGGTATGTCTATCTTCCGTTTTTGTTATTGTTTTGGTCAGCTGTGGTTGCGTATAGTCGTATTTATCTTGGTGTTCATTATCCATTAGATATTATCACCGGGATGCTTATTGGTGGTTTATTAGGATGGGGTTTTTATAAATTTCAAATTTGGGCACAAAGACGATTTTTAAAAGATAGCGCCGTTTAAAATTTACTTTTTAATCAAATATAAATCTCGATAGAGCCTACTACGGTGCGATTTACTGTCCGGTCCGTTAGGGTTCATATCATATCGAGTCACTTTTTCAACGGTAAACTCCTTAAATTTTTTCTGAAATAAATCTTTATCAGTCTCTGCTACAAGAATGCCAAACACCTGCTCCTCAGGAATTTTTAACCCTGTATCTTTTTGTAATACCTCTATTGGTTTTCCATATTCCCAAATCATTTCAGGGGTAAAATAGGTAAGTTCATAAACAGGAATTTGCGTTTTTTCTTGCCAGTCATTCAACTCTGCCAAGCTCTTATATTCAGGATTGATGGTTAGCGTTTTAGCTAGCGGCATCCCAAAACAAATAATAGAAGCAATGAAAGCGATTGTTAAATAAAAAACAGATTTAATTTTTTTCTGAATTAACTTTTTGAACATCAATATTCCAATACTTACAAGTGCAATGGATAACAATACATACCATACCCAATGTCCTGAAAGTGCTTCAGCACCTAAAAAAATGTAACCGCCAATAGGAAATACAATTCCTATACAAGCAATCAATCCAAAATTAAAATACACAGGTATTGTTTCTCTTTTATCTGTGATTTCAGAAAATTTTCTAAACAAATATTCAATATAAAAACCGGTATTTAAAGCTAATGGAATTAAAACAGGTAGTAAATACCGTGATTTTTTTTCAGGAATGATTGATAGTAAAACCACAGAGAGCATAGTCCATAAAAAAGTAAATAAATAGGCTTTTTTATTAAAAACTCTATTTTTTAAATATGGATATAATAACCCTACAAACGCAGGGATTGTCCAAACCCCACTTTGAGTAAAGAAGCTCCAATAATAATAAAAGGGCCGTACGTTATAGCTTGTCCAGTTTGAAGTTTCTTTTTGAGTTATTTTAAGCACATCTTGTGTGTCAAAAGTATAGGTGTACCAATGCCACCAACCAGACACCAACAGAGCGGTGATTAAAAAAAGAACTAACGGAAAAATACGAGATCGTATGTTTCTGTATTTATAGACAATACCAAATGCAATTAAAAATGGTAGTAACAAGGCGTATAGTGACACAGGACCTTTGCTCATAAAAGAGAAACCAAAAAACAAAGCAGCTAAAAGGCTATGGGTATATTTTTTTTCTTCAGATGTAAAAAAGAGAACGAGCTGATAGATACAAACCATCATAAAACCGTGTGTGAATATATCCCACTGGCCGTTTCTTCCGGAAAATATGATGTAAAATGAAGTGGCTAAAATAAGCGACCCTATAAAAGCATAAGCTCTGTTTTTAGTTAATTTAAAAGCAAGTTTATAATTGAATACTACCAGCATCACCGTAATCAAAGCAGCCGGTAACCGAAGCGCCCAAATATTTTTTAGTCCAAAAACAGCTCCTGAAATTGCAGTTAACCAAGTAGGTAAGGGAGGTTTTTGATAGCGAGGTTCTCCATTTAATGTAGTGAGCAACCAATTGCCGTCGTGTAACATTTCACGCGCGGTTGTAAAGTTACGTGCCTCCATTATGTTAACAAAAATGGCGTCTAGGTTTACAAAGAAAATAACAAAGCAAACCAGAATAAGGAGTATAATATGAATTCGTTCAACTTTCAATGCGCTGTTCTTTTTTCCAAATGAATATATTTCTTACATAAATAATTAACCCTGCAATATGACCAACAAACAATACCGGATCTTTTCTGAAAATGGCATAGGTTACTATTAAAGAAGCTCCCAGAACACTCATTCTCCAGAAACCTACCGGTAATTGTGAGGTTTTTGTTTTTTCAGAATACAACCATTGATAAATAAAGCGTAGGGTAAATAGTAACTGTGAAAAGATACCCAATAGCAACAACCACAGCGGGATATTTTCGTTATTAAATAATTGATCAATATCATATTCGCCATTATTATACGCATAAACCACAATAAAAATAGGAAATGCCAATAAAAACAATTGAAACCACTTAGGCGATTTTTGCCATTGACCTTGCAAATGCAAATTTCTAATGTATATAAAATATGTTAATGATTGCCCCAGCATAATAGCAAAGTCGTCACGTAAATAACCATACACAAACAATAAAAAAGAAGCCAATAAACTTAATTTCCAAAAAAGAGAAGGTGTAACAACCCGTCTGCTTCGTTCAGAAAGAATCCATTGTACCAATAGCCTTCCGGAAAATAAGAGTTGTGCCAAAAAGCCTATACCATAAATAAGCCAATCGCTCATCCTTTGCTTTTTACTTGGTAGTTAATATACTTTTTTTTCATCCATAGATAAGCAAAGCAATCCATTAAAGGGCCTATTAATCGATTCCATACGCCAAATTTTGCGGTGCCTGCCATACGCGGAAAATGTTGAACAGGAATTTGAATAATTTTTCCGTTTTGCAACAATATCATTGCCGGTAAAAAGCGATGCAACCCTTTAAACATAGGAATTCGCTTAGCATAATCGCTCTTAATAACTTTTAAAGGACAACCGGTATCATCCATACCATCGTGGGTGAATGTTCTACGTATTCCATTGGCAATTTTGGAAGACATATTTTTGATAAATGTATCTTTTCTATCGGCTCGTACGCCGGTTACCAAATCATAGCTGTCAATATGTTTGAGTAGTAAATTAAAATCTTCAGGAGCTGTTTGTAAATCTGAATCTATGTACCCTAATAATGGTGTTTCTACATAATCAAAACCGGCTTTAATAGCGGCACTTAATCCTCGGTTTTCTACAAAAGAAATATAATTGAATGCTTCATTACGTTTACAAATGGCTTCTATCAATGCTTGGCTGTTATCTGATGAGCCATCGTTAACCAATAGTACAGAAGTTTTTTTAACTGCAATCTTGGTGTAGGCTAGAAGCTCTTTTTCAACACGTTCTAGGTTTTCTTCTTCGTTGTATACCGGGACAATGATGGTAAATTCGTACATAGAAAATTTTTAGTTTGTCTGTGCAAAAGTATTTCTTTTTTAATGAATAATTCAGAAACATAAAAAAAGCTGTTACTTTGTATGCGGAAAATGAATCATATGAAGATATTAGTAACCGGCGCAGCAGGTTTTATTGGTTCACACACAGCAGAACGATTGGCTGAAATGGGACATCAAGTAATTGGGATTGATAATTTCTCTCCCTATTACAATATTGAGTTAAAAGAGCTAAACGCAAAAGCCCTTTCAGAAAAAGGAATCGAGGTCTTGCGCGTTGATTTACGAACAGATGATTTACAAAAAGCCCTACCCGAAGCTATTGATATTATATTTCATTTTTCAGCACATCCGGGAATTTCAAATACTTCGACATTTGAAGATTATTTTTCTAATAATATTTTAGCGACAAAAAACCTATTAGATTTTGCACTTCAGTGTGAAAAAACACCTTTTTTGGTAAATATTGGTACTTCTTCAATTTACGGACTGGAAGCTACTTTTCCTGAAGATGTTGCACCCAAACCGGCTTCTTGGTATGGTGTGACCAAATTGGCTGCAGAACAATTGGTACTGGCAAAATCTCGTGAAGGTAAATTGCAAGCTACTTCTTTACGTTTGTATTCGGTATATGGGCCACGTGAGCGTCCAGATAAGCTTTACACACGTTTAATTGATTGCGGACTTAACAACAAGCCGTTTCCATTGTATAACGGCAGTGAGAAGCACCTGCGCAGTTTTACCTATGTGCAAGATATAGTAGATGGTATTGTAAGTGTTCTTGATAAAGAAACCATTGTAAATGGTGAGATCTTTAATTTGGGTACTGAAGAAGAAAGCACAACCGCTACAGGAATTGAAACGGTAGAAACATTATTGAATACTACTATAAAAGTTTCAGCAAAACCTCCGCGAGCTGGTGACCAATCAAGAACAAAAGCTAATATTGATAAAGCCAGAAAATTATTAGGATACAATCCTACTACAACGTTAAAAGAAGGACTCAAGGCTCAAATTGCTTGGTTTGAAGAAAATTTTATTAAGTAGTAACCTACTTTCTTAAACTCAACAGATAGGTAGCTGCTTCAAAAGGGGTTGTTTTATTTGCTTCTAGAAGTTTCAATTGATTGTCAAGCTCTTTTTTAACAATAGAATTTGTATAAAACTCGCGCTTCAAACTGTTTTCTATAGTTTGTAATAACCAGAATTTATTTTGTTCAGTACGTTTGTGTTGAAAATATCCGTTCTCTTTAGTTTCAGAAATATAGTTTTCAATAAGTTCCCAAACGGTATCAATGCCTTCATTATTTAATGCCGAACACGTAAGTGTTTTGGGTTTCCAACCGCTCTCCTTTTGAGGATAGAGGTGCAAAGCTCTGTTAAACTCGGTTTTGGCTAATCGGGCTGCTCTACTATTTTCACCATCGGCTTTGTTGATTACAATAGCATCTGCCATTTCCATAATACCTCGTTTAATACCCTGTAGCTCATCACCAGCTCCGGCTAACTTTAACAGCAGAAAAAAATCGGTCATCGAGTGAACAGCTGTTTCGCTTTGACCTACACCTACTGTTTCAATAATAATGATATTATATCCTGCAGCTTCACATAAAATAACCGCCTCTCTCGTTTTTTGTGCTACGCCGCCCAAAGAATCACCACTTGCCGAAGGTCTAATAAATGCATTGGGGTCTTTAACCAATTCTTCCATTCGAGTTTTATCACCCAAAATACTGCCTTTGCTTAATGAACTACTGGGGTCTACTGTTAAAACAGCTATGTTGTTATTTTTTGATGTGAGCAATTTTCCAAATTGTTCTATAAACGTACTTTTACCCACTCCGGGTACACCTGTAACGCCTATTCGTATCGATTGATTGGCGTGAGGTAAACAGGCTTCAATAATTTGTCTGGCTTGTTGTTGGTGTTTTTCTGCGGTACTTTCTATACGAGTTAGAGCTTGGCTTAAATGCGTTTTATTACCCGATAGTAGTCCATTGATAATGGTTTCGGTTGATGGAGTTTTAGCTTTATTTTTTTTAAGACGCTGTGCCGCATTCGGATTTAACCGAGTGGGTTGATCAACACCATCTTTTTCTGAAAGGGCTTGGGTATGTTTGTGCGTTTTTGCCACGGCCGAAATTTATGACAATTTTATGAATATCGGTTTTAAAAAGCGATGAATCCATAGTATATTGATTATTATTAAATAAAAAAAGTTAAAAATGAAAACATTATATGAAGCTACATCAATAGCTAAAGGAGCAAGAAAAGGACACGTTAAAACTGAAGACGGCCCTATAGATTTAAACCTATCTGTACCCAAATCTATGGGTGGAGAAGGAGGTGATGGAACCAATCCGGAACAACTTTTTGGTAGTGCTTATGCAGCATGTTTTGGTAGCGCTATAGAATTGGTAGCTCA
Source organism: Marixanthomonas sp. SCSIO 43207 (assembly GCF_019904255.1). GTDB lineage: Bacteria > Bacteroidota > Bacteroidia > Flavobacteriales > Flavobacteriaceae > Marixanthomonas. The sequence goes on along the minus strand of NZ_CP063203.1, from coordinate 92,532 downwards.
AAAAAAGAACGTTGATGTAAAAGCAGAAGATATTACCGTAACAGCAACCATAGGTATTGGTAAAACCGATAAAGGCAATCTACAATTAGAAGCCACACTAGATTGTTATATTCCGGGCGTAGATGTAAAAACCGGTGAAGATTTGGTAAATAAAGCACACGAGGTTTGTCCATTTTCTAGAGCGACACGTGATAATATCACAGTTACGCTTAATTTAATGTTGGATGAATAATATTCGATTTTAATAAGAATAAAAAAAGCTTTCTTTTTTAAGAAAGCTTTTTTTTATGATTTGACCAAAATTTATATGGCTCGTAAAGGGATTATTCGGCCACTTGTATCGCTATCGTCGTCTTTATCGTTGTTTTTTTTTGAATCTTCTTCTTTGTTTGTTGATTCGGCAGTTTTTTGGGGTTCGGCTGCGAAGTGAGTTTCTTTATGTTGTTCGGCTTGCTTCATATACCACTGTAACTGTTTTTTTTGCTTAGCCAATAATGATAAAATACCCTCAGGTAATTCTTTGCGTTCTATAAGTTCGTCGTATCGTTTAATATTATTTGCATCTCTGCCAATACATTGGTTAAGAATAACGGTAGCATTAAACTTCTCTAACGCTTCCTTTATTTCTTGCCAAGTGCGGTCAATGTTTCCTTTTTCTGAATCTTCTTTAAGAGGTTCAATTCCACGAGAGTGTAATTCATTAGAAATATCATGGCTCATTCTATTACGTTCGGTAGCCATATAATTTAAAAACCGTTTTAAAGGGGTTGTTTGTGCATCTTGAGCTGCATTGTAATACAATTTCTCAGCTTCAAAACTAGCAACCAACAAACGATTTAATTTATTAAAGTCTGCGTATTTATTCTTCATATACAGTGATTTATATCAAAGTTAGTATAAAAGAACTAGTTAAACATTTAAAATTATACTTATTTTAAGCTAAAATATGTTAAGATTTGCAACACTTACATAAATGGCTCGTCTTTAAACTGAACAGCAACCAAAAAAACCATCAAACTTGTCCAATTCATTACTTGTTGAGCAATGTAAGCAAAACAATCGCAAAGCACAGTTAGCTCTGTATAAACAATATTGCGATGGGATGTTTATTGTAGCAAAACGGTATATGCGAGATGCAGCAGCGGCAGAAGACGCTATGCAAGAAGCGTTTATAAAAGCGTTTCAAAAACTCGAGCAGTTTAAAGGGGACGTCACCTTTGGCGCTTGGTTAAAAAGGATTGTTATCAATACCTGTTTAGACGCGATTAAAGCTAAAAAACTAGAAGTACAATCCATTGAAGAAGAAACCCTGCACATAGTTGAAGATACTAATGAATGGAGTGTGCCGGATCAAACAACCATTGAAGAAGTAAAAGAAGCCATTGCTTCTTTAAACGATAACCATAAAATTGTCGTGCAACTTTATTTATTGGAAGGATATGACCATCAAGAAATAGCTAGCATCTTAGATATTTCAGAAAGCGCATCTAGAACCAATTTGCACCGCGGAAAAATACAATTACAGAAACACTTAAAACATTTGCAATATGGCACAGGATATTAGAAAAATGTTTGAAAATACGCCAGAAGAGGCTACCACACCTCCACAAGGCCATCAGGCTCGTTTTGAAGCCCGATTAGATCAAGCGTTTGGCGCTTCAAAGCCCAAACAAAACCAACCGGCTATTAAATTTATGTGGTTAAAAGTGGCAGCAATTGCCATCGTATTTTTATCTATTGGGTTTTTTGGGTACGAGCAGTTATCAAAAACCAATACACCGGTAGACGTTGTTGAAGTACCTAAACAGACACAAAACACCAATCAAAATGTTGCCAAAATTACATTGGGTGATTTATCACCAGATTTACAAAAAGTAGAAGACTATTACCTCACCGGTATAAACGTACAATTGGCATCATTAAAAATTAAAGATGATAATAAAGAACTCGTTGATGGGTATATGCAACAGTTGAGTGAACTGGATAAAGAATACCAGCGCCTTACACTAGACTTAAATGAAATAGGCCCTACTGAAGCCACCATCGGCGCATTGATTGATAATTTGCAATTACGTTTGGAATTGCTGTTCAAACTTAAAAACAAATTAAAAGAACTAAAAAATCAAAAAGATGAAACTACAGCTATTATTTAAAACAGCCGTTGCAACCGCAATACTGCTTTTTACAACAATATCACAAGCTCAAAAAGAATATAAAGAAACTTTTAATGTAGATGATGATGTTACCGTCTCAGTAAACACCACACATACCAACATTGTGTTTGAAACGTGGAATAGAGACAAAGTAGAAGTTGAAGCTTATATTGATGGTGAAAAACTATCCGAAGCTGAAAAACAAGACTTATTTGACAACTGGGATTTTACCGTTTTAGGCAACAGTAACAAAGTAGTTATAAGCTCAAAAGGCGGAAATGGCCCTAACTGGATTTCTATGGCGCCTTCAAATGGCATGCCGTCAATAGAAGGACTAGACTTTTTAGGACCTATGATGGAAGAAATGATTGTTCCTATGATTAGTAATATGAAAATTCCAAACCTTCCAGATGATCTCATGCGTGATATTGGTAATATAGACTTTGATTATGAAGAGTTTATGAAAGATAAAGACGGTTATATGAAAAAGTTTGAAGCCCAAATGGATAAAAAGTTTGGTAAAGACTTTGAAGTAAAAATGGAAAAATGGGGTGAAGAATTTGCAGAACAATACAACGAAGAAAAAGGAGATAGTATAGCCGCAGTTTGGGAACATAAAATGGAAGACTGGGGTGAATCCTTCGGAAAACGTATGGAAGCATGGGGCGCTCGATTTGAAAAAGAAATGGAAGCAAAATATGGAGACGATGGCAATTATTCTAAACAAGTAATTACAAGTCCTAACGGAAATAAAACAATTATCATACAAGGAAGCAAAAACACAAAAGGCCATAAAAGTCTTAAAGGCACCAAAACCATAAAAATAAAAATGCCTAAAGGAGCCAAAACCGAAATTGACGTTCGTCACGGAAAAATCCAAATGGCAGATGCCGTAAACGTAAAAGCTACATTAAATCATTCGCCATTCACGGCAAATAGTATTGATGGGGGAGAAACCCTCATCAATGCTTCTTACGCTCCGGTAGTAGTCAATAACTGGAATAATGGTACACTCTACCTTAAATTTGTAGAAAACTGCAACATCGCAGATGTAAAAGCAATAAACTTGCAGGCCAACTCAAGTGATGTTTTAATAGGTAATGTTGAAGAAGAAGCCATTCTAGCCGGTTCTTTCGGAAATTTAAAAGTAACAAACGTATCAAACGGATTTAAAAACATTGATGTTTTATTAGAAAATACCGATGCAGTTTTACACATGCCAGACGTTGCTTTTTCATTTTATTTCAACGGAAAAAAATCAACCTTACAATATCCTAAGTCGCTTCAGTTAAATAGAACCAAAAATTATAACCGTGTATTGGCAAGAGGGTTTTATAAAAGTAACCAAGCAACTAAAAATGTAACGGTAAATGCTAATTACAGTAACGTAAAAATTCAATAAAAAACCATTTGCAGCTATTCTGTAAGAAAGCCACAAATGGTTTTTTTAACCAAACAAACTAGAAAATTTACGCGTCTTTATTAAGTTTTTTAGTAAAATAAAACCCACAAAAAAGACCAATTCCAGCCAATAAAAAGATAGTTCCGGGATACGCAACTTCTTCATCTACTCCCAAGTTGTAGTGCAACATAGCCGCTACAAAAATCCCGATACCAATTCCCATAAGCAATAGTGCCAGGTTAATTACAATTACTTTCCATATAGGGGTAACCCATTTGTTTTTACTGTAAAAGATAGACGCCTCGGCACCTTTCTCAATTAATGCCAGTCGCTCTCGATTTCTAGCCGAAATATACAAGTAATAAATCCCGAAAATAACGCCAAAAATAATTGGTATAATAATAACTTCAGATCCCATAATAATTTTGATTTTTTAATTGATTAACTGTTCGTTTTCTAGTAAGACGCTGCAATTAAAATTTAGGTTACACTATTTTCAATCTTTTTTTTTGACAAAAAGTGTAACCAAGACAAATAACTGTGCGTCCTATACCTAGATGAAAGACGCTAACGACCATTTTTACATATCGCAAACCTTGCGGGGCAATACCCGTGCATTTGAAAATTTGGTAATAAAGTATCAGCAGTTTGTGTATACCATTACCATACGTATTCTAAAAAATAAAGAAGAAGCCGAAGAAGTTGCACAAGACACGTTTGTAAAAGCATTTGAAGCATTGGCTACTTACAGAGGTGAAGCAAAATTTTCTAGTTGGTTATATAGCATTGCGTATCGAAAAGCGTTGGATAGAATTAAAAAAAATAAAAGGCTAAGAACACTCGATAGCGTTCCAGATATGTCTCATTTTAATCTGAAAGAAACTGAAAATGCGTTAACTCAAATAGAACACGAGGAACGCAGTACAATTATAAAAAAGTGTATAGAACAACTTCCTGAAGAGGATGCGGCAATAGTTACTTTTTATTATTTTGAAGAATTATCTGTTAAAGAAATAGCTAGTATTACAAAGCGTACAGAGGGTACTATTAAAATTAAACTATTCCGAAGTAGAAAGAAACTACATACCTTATTACAAGAATACATAACACCCGAAATAACAAACACCAATGGAAAAGCAATATAAAGACGAAAACCAATTGATTAAACAACTAATCAATGAAGCCGGATTGGAACAGCCTTCCGGCGCTTTTTCAAAAAACGTAATGAGCGCCATTCAAAGACGGTCTGTGCCTATGCCGGAGTATGTTCCGCTTATATCTGCCAAAGCTTGGCGAGCTCTTGCGGCTTTAACGTTTGTGGTTATATGTATTCTTATTTTAGTCCCTTTTGAAGGTGTATCGGTTCTGCAAAAATATGCTCATATAGATAGAATTTCTTTATCCTATACATTTCCTACTTTTAAAGTTTCAAATAGTATGTTATACGGAATAATTTTTACAGCGCTATTTTTAGTAGAAATACCGTTTTTAAAACGATTTATAAAATAAGAAACTGTCCTACTTTTTTCGGGTAAAAAAGGCAACAACCACAGAAGTTATCACCCCAAAACCCAAAGCACCAAAAGCAGATTGCCACATATAATTGGTAATGTTGAAGTAGGCGTTTGCTTTGGTTCGAGTCATTAAATCATTGGTTACAGAGTATTCAATTACATTTTTAAAATACTCAGGAGTAATATAATTGTGTGTAATGTATTGTGCTGCAGGAGACAATAATGCTACAAAAACACTGATGATCACACCGGAGATAAAACCCTGAAGCCAAGTCATTTTTTTATCATATACTCGTCTTCTTTTTTCGCGAATAGCCAATAGATAAATAAAAATAGCAAAAGGAGAAAAAAGCAACGTAAGCCACCAATGGTTTGCAATTTGTTCTTCGTGCCAGCCTAGGGTTTTTTCAAGCAACATCCACGATAGCATGGTAATAGTAAAAATACATGCCCATTTAATCTCGATGACAATTTTTTTCATGCTGTTGGTTTTTTGCAGGTTAAAGATACTAAAAAAGGAACCTTGAAAATAGTTCTTTCAAGGTTCCTTTACGTTTTTAAAAACGGTTAACGTGTTAGTCTGATTAGTCTTCGGTTAACACCCATTCACCTTTGTCTAATAAAGGAATGGCTTGCTTATACTTCATCGTTTTACTTTCACCGTTCATTACATTCTTAATGGTTACTTTTTCATTACGACCAATCTTAGGACGTTCTCTCACAATCGTTTCTGTTACCTGTTGCTGTTGCGATTGTGTATTGCCGGCTGCTCGTGATTGGGCAGCGCGCTCATCCATATTTGGTATCTCTTCTTTTTCTTCGCTTAGCTTTTCTTTTTTACGAGTTTGTCTAGCTTCTCGTATCTGTTCTTGGTTTTCTTGTGGTAACTCTCCTTTAAATAAGAATGAAATCACCTCTCTATTTACCTTATCAATCATTACTTTAAATAGTTCAAAAGCTTCAAACTTGTAGATTAATAAAGGATCTTTTTGCTCGTGAACTGCTAGTTGAACTGATTGTTTTAGCTCATCCATTTTACGCAGGTGTGTTTTCCAAGAATCATCAATAATGGCAAGCGTGATATTTTTCTCAAAGTCTTGTACCAATTGTTTACCTTCAGTATCATATGCTTTTTCAAGATCGGTAGCAACATTTATAGTTTTTACACCGTCTGTAAAAGGCACCAAAATACGCTTGTATTGATCTTTGTGATTTTCATATACATTTTTAATCACCGGATAAGCCATTTCTGCATTGCGAAGCATTTTTTCTTGGTAATGCGTATAGGCGCTTTTATATACCTTAGCTGCTATATCTAATGCGCTCATTTTTTCAAACTCTTGCTCTGAAACGGGAGCGCTCATCGAGAAATAGCGTATCAATTCAAACTCAAAATTCTTGTAATCTTGTGCCAATTTATTACTTTCTGAAATAGCTTCAGAAGTTTCAAAAATCATATTGGCAATGTCTACTCGCAAACGCTCTCCAAATAAGGCGTGATACCTACGCTTGTAAACTACTTCACGCTGTGCATTCATCACATCATCATATTCTAGCAAGCGTTTTCTTATTCCGAAGTTATTCTCCTCAACTTTTTTCTGTGCACGCTCTATAGATTTTGAAATCATGGAATGCTGAATTACTTCCCCTTCTTCCAGTCCCATACGGTCCATCATTTTGGCAATACGTTCACTACCAAAAAGGCGCATCAAGTTATCTTCTAGCGAAACGTAAAACTGCGAACTACCCGGATCTCCCTGTCGTCCACTACGTCCACGCAACTGTCTGTCAACACGGCGGCTATCGTGACGTTCTGTACCTATAATGGCTAGTCCGCCCGCTTCTTTTACTTCGGCACTTAATTTAATATCTGTACCACGTCCGGCCATATTGGTTGCAATGGTTACCATACCACTTTTACCGGCTTCGGCAACGATATCTGCCTCTTTCTTATGAAGTTTTGCGTTCAATACATTATGTTGAATGTTTCTAATACTCAACATACGGCCTAGCAATTCTGAAATTTCTACCGAAGTAGTACCAATAAGCACCGGGCGTCCGGCTTTTGATAATTCGGTTACTTCATCAATTACCGCATTGTATTTTTCACGCTTAGTTTTATAAATTTTGTCCTCACGGTCGTGACGTGCAATAGGACGATTGGTAGGAATCTCTACCACGTCTAGCTTGTAGATTTCCCAAAGTTCGCCGGCTTCGGTAACAGCTGTACCCGTCATACCCGATAACTTACGGTACATACGGAAGTAATTTTGAAGCGTAATAGTTGCAAAAGTTTGTGTAGCAGCTTCAATTTTTACATTTTCCTTAGCCTCAATAGCTTGGTGTAAACCATCACTGTAGCGACGACCGTCCATAATACGACCGGTTTGCTCATCTACAATCATCACTTTGTTTTCCATCACAACATATTGTGTGTCTTTTTCAAACAAAGCATAAGCTTTTAGCAGCTGGTTTAAGGTATGAATGCGCTCACTTTTAATACCAAAGTCTCGGAATAGTTCTTCTTTTAATTCGGCTTCTTCTTCTGTAGGAAGTTCTTTGCTTTCAATCTTGGCAATCTCAGTTCCCATCTCTGGCATAACAAAGAAATCTGGATTGTCATCACCCGAAAGATATTCTACTCCTTTATCGGTTAATTCTATTTGGTTGTTTTTTTCATCAATTACAAAGTACAGTTCCTTATCAACCTTCGGCATTTCACGGTTGTTATCCTGCATGTAATAGTTTTCAGTTTTCTGAAGAATTTGACGTACCCCATCTTCAGATAAAAACTTAATTAAAGCTTTGGTTTTCGGAAGCCCGCGATACACTCGCAACAATTGAAAACCACCTTCTTTGGTGTCGCCTTCTTTGATAAGCTTTTTTGCTTCCGCCAGTACGCCTGTTAAGTACTTACGTTGTACGTTAACAATGTCTTGTACTTTAGGTTTTAGCTCATTAAACTCGTGACGGTCGCCTTCAGGCACAGGTCCTGAAATAATTAAAGGTGTACGTGCATCATCAATCAATACAGAGTCTACCTCATCGACAATGGCGTAATGGTGTGGACGCTGTACCAAATCTTTTGGGTCGTGCGCCATATTATCCCGTAGGTAATCAAATCCAAATTCGTTATTGGTTCCGTAGGTAATATCTGCGTTGTATGCTTTTCTACGCTCTTCACTATTGGGGCGATGGTAGTCTATACAGTCTACACTCAAGCCGTGAAATTCAAAAATAGGAGCCATCCAAGCGCTATCACGTTTGGCAAGGTAGTCGTTTACGGTTACCAAATGTACTCCGTTTCCTGCCAAAGCATTTAAATACACGGGTAGGGTCGCTACTAAGGTTTTACCTTCACCTGTTTGCATCTCGGCAACCTTTCCTTGGTGCATGGCAACACCACCAATAAGCTGGACGTCATAGTGTACCATATCCCAGGTTACTTCTTTCCCGGCAGCATCCCAAGAGTTATTCCAGGTAGCTTTATCGTCTTCTAGGGTTACATAGTCTTTTGTAGCTGATAGTTCACGGTCAAAAGCTGAGGCGGTAACGGTAAGGGTTTTATTTTCTTTAAAGCGCTTGGCTGTTTCTTTTACTACCGCAAAAGCTTCGGGTAGCAATTCGTCCAAGGTCTTTTTTTCAACCTCATAGCGCTCATCTTTTAAGGCATCTATTTGGTTGTAAATTTCTTCTTTCTTGTCAATATCTTCTTCGGCTTCGGCATCTTTTCTCAATTGATCGATTTGCGCCTGAATTTCTTTTTGATCTTCTTTTATCTTATTTCTGAAGAAATCTGATTTTGCTCGTAATTCATCTAGTGTTAAACCGGCCAATGCACTCTCGTGTTCTTTTACCTTATCTACATACGGTTGAATGTCACTAATGTCTTTCTTGGACTTGTCTCCAACAAAGACTTTTAAAATATTGTCTAATATTCCCATGGGTTTATTTGTTTTATGCTCTAAGCGTCTGGGCGGGAAAGCCGTAAAACGCTTGCCAAAAATGCAAAAAATAAAGTTGCCAAGCTATACCTAGCACTTTATAATGCATGTTTTTTTTGGTGAAGCAAAAAAAAAGTCTCTATGGTGTTATAGAGACTTTTTAATTAGTATTTCAGTTATGTTGTTATAACGTAGCATTGATATGCTGTTATTAATATTCGTCTTCATTCCACAGATAATCTTCATCTGTAGGATAGTCCGGCCAAATTTCTTCAATAGAATCATATGAGTCGCCTTCATCTTCAATTGCTTGCAGATTTTCCACTACTTCTAGTGGTGCTCCTGTTCTAATGGCGTAATCTATTAATTCGTCTTTGGTTGCCGGCCAAGGTGCATCACTTAAATAAGATGCTAATTCTAAAGTCCAATACATAGCACTTTGTGTTTTATAATTTTTGCAAAAATAATTTTTTCGATTAAAAAGTCAAGAAAAATCGCAATTATTTATGCTATATTTTAAAGAACGTTTTTAAATCGCTGATTTATAATATATTAATTTTTTTGAGAATCCCTTATAATTTTTCAGGAATCCATTTAACTTCCTCAGCTTGCAGGTCATAAGTCAATTTTCGTGCCAGTACAAATAGATAGTCAGAAAGGCGGTTTAAATATTTTAAAACACGTTCATCAACCGGCTCTTCACGGTGTAAGAGGGTAGCTAAGCGTTCTGCTCTACGGCATACACAGCGGGCTATGTGACAATATGACACAGTTGTGTGACCACCCGGCAATATAAAGTGTGTCATAGGTTCTAGGCTGTCATTCATAGTGTCTATTTCAGTCTCCAATCGCTCTATATCTTCTTCTGTAACTTTGGGAATGTTGAGTCGTTCTTTTCCACTTTTTAGTTGTGCTTTTTCAGGATCGGTGGCCAACATAGCGCCAAGGGTAAACAGACGGTCTTGAATGTGTATCAACAATTCTTTTGAATGGCTATCAATATCTTGATCTCTTATAAGACCAATGTAGGCATTCAGTTCGTCTACGGTTCCGTAACTATCAATCCGGATGTGATATTTAGGAACGCGTGTACCGCCAAATAATGCTGTGGTGCCTTTATCACCGGTTTTGGTATATATTTTCATAGGTTTACGTGAACAAAAAAGTTAGTCGTTATTGTCAGGGGTGCTTTTACGTTTCTTTTTTTCAAAATAATCGTCTCTAAAATTACGCCGACGTCTTTTTCGAAGGGTATTGGTGTTTCGTTTGTTCCAATAATATAATAAAAGTAGTAGTGCAAAACCACCAACTACCAGTACAATTGGGTTTGAAAAAAAAGATGTTTCCATAAAATGTGAAGATACAGAGGCAAGGGGCAAATTCCAAAGAAAATAAAGTAAAAATAGATACTAGAATATAGAATGGAGAGTATAGATTAAAGCGAATAGAACAGCGGGATTCCTCAGTCGTTCCTCCTTTGGAATGACAAAGAGGATTGTCATTCTGAATGCAGCGTAGCGAAGTGAAGAATCTCACCTCCCATATTTCAACTATCTATAATTCAATATTGGAACAAAAAACAAAAGATTCCTCAGTCGTGCCTCCTTCGGAATGACAAAGGGATTGTCATTCTGAATGCAGCGTAGCGAAGTGAAGAATCTCACCTCCCATATTTCAGCTATCTAATAATTCAATATTGGAACAGGCAATAAAAAGATTCCTCAGTCGTACTCTCCTTCGGAATGACAAGTGGTCGTGCCCTCCTTCGGAAACACAAATTCAGTATGAAGTGTCCATTAGTCTGTTGGTCTCGATACACTCGCTGCGTTCCTTGCAAGCACTCGACCTGACAATAGGTTTATTTTTGTTGCTTAAAAAGTAATTACTTTTATCACTACTCACTACTCACTACTTCTTTCTTAACGTCACTTTCAATCATACCATCGCGCAAGCGAATGATTCTATGTGCGTGTTCTGCTATGTCTTCTTCGTGAGTTACCAAAATAACCGTATTCCCGGCTTGATGTATAGCGTCAAAAAGATTCATAATCTCAACCGAAGTTTTAGAATCTAAATTTCCCGTAGGTTCATCGGCTAGTATGATAGAGGGTTTATTCACAAGCGCTCTACCCACAGCTACACGCTGGCGTTGCCCTCCAGAAAGTTGGTTGGGTTTATGGTCCATACGGTCTGCCAATCCTACATCGGTTAAAACTTCAGCAGCACGCTCGGCACGAGCAGACTTTGAAGCGCCGGCATACACCATAGGTAAGGCTACGTTGTCAAGCGCAGTAGTTCTAGGTAATAGGTTAAAGGTTTGAAATACAAATCCAATTTCTTTGTTTCGTATTTCGGCTAATTCGTCATCGCTCAAATTGCTTACATCAATGCCGTTGAGTTCATAAGTCCCTGCTGTAGGAGTGTCTAAGCAGCCTAATAAATTCATTAACGTAGATTTACCCGAACCGGAAGGTCCCATTAGTGCTACGTATTCACCTTTGTCAATATCAAGGTCAATTCCTTTGAGCACTTTTACAATTTCTTGTCCCAGTGGGAAATCGCGTTTAATACCTCGAATTTTTATTACTGAACCCATATGTTAATTCCTATAAATTTCTGAATGATAAATATAAAAGTATTTACTGTATCTACTTGTTATGTGTGATTCATTTCTGAATGTTGCAAGTACATAGATGTAGGGTATCTTCCACATTCCAATTCTCACAACCCACATCTCCAATAAGACGCAAAGGTAGGGTAGATGTTACAAACGAATGCAAAAATGCTGCTTAGGCTGTTCTTTTCTGAAAAAAACCAATCCCCATTGAAAGGTGTCAATGCTTACGGTTACGTGCTTGCTCTGGTATACTTCTCGCCAGGCTTCGGTCATCTCTTTACTCCAATAAATATCATCAAATAACACTACTGAGTCATTATGAAGGAAAGGTAACAGTGTTTCAAAATACTGAAGCGTACGCTCTTTATTGTGATTTCCGTCAATAAAAACCAAATCATACGTGTGCAATGGTTGCTTTTCAAAAAATGCCTCAAAGGTCATGGCATAAGGCTGTATGTTGGTTAGCTTGTACGCTGAAAAATACTTTTTGGCAATAGCAAGTGTGTTGCTACAGCCTTCAACGGTTTGTAGTATAGCTTTCGGGTTACCCAATGCCATTGCTGCTGTGCTCATACCTACTGAAGTGCCCAGTTCTAAAATTGTTGTAGAATTAAAATAACGCACCAGTCTATAAAGCAACTGCTGTCGCTTCACGGAAATACCGGCGTGTTTTGCAATAGCTGAAACAGTTCTGGTATGGGAAGTAAAAACACGAGATCCTGCTCCAAAGTCTGTCACTTCAATTGCTGAACTGTCTTTTCGTAAATCGTTTCTATGTTGCTTTAAAAGTTGGTAGGCCTTATGTGAAGATTTATCATAAAAACACGCTGTAAGCAGTTGATACACAAAAGGAGAGTGCACGCCATGCGCATTGGTAGACCGCAATAAAAAAGAAAGATAGTATTGTAGCTGGTGTTTCATGAGTTGGTGACTGCAATCAATACACAAAATTTAAAACAAATGTATACAATTGTAAAGTAACCCTTTTTGTGTTTCTATTTTTTAAGCGTGTACGTATTGTTTGATTATGAATGAACACCCCCCCGTAGCCCCCCTCAAGGGGGGAATGTTTTTTTATGTCCCCTTGAGGGGACTTTAGGGTGTAGAGCCCTAAATGTAATTTTAACAAACCACTGTCAGTTCGAGTGTTTTTTGAAGTCTGCAAGACTTCACTAAAATGTATCGAGAACGAATGTATTGAACAGGTCTCGATACAATTTTAAAGCCTGCTGCCGCGTCTTTAAATCCACTCGACCAGACGATTGGATTTATTTTCACTACTGATTGTCCCTTTGAGGGGACTTTAGAGGTGTAGAACCCCAATGTAATTTTAACAAACCACTGGTCAGTTCGAGTGTTTTTTGGTGAAGCAATAGCGGAACTGAAAAATGTATCGAGAACGAATGAATTGAACAGGTCTCGATACAAATTTAAAGCCTGCTGTCGCGTCTTTAAATTCACTCGACCAGACGTTTTAGTGTTATTTTCACTACTGATTGTCCCCTTAAGAGCCTGTGCTGAGTTTATCGAAGTAGGTCTTTAGAAGTGTTTTCAGTAGAGTAAATAGAAACCCTATTTTGAAGCATTCGAAAGAGTGATTCTTAGCCTTCTTGTTTTTCTGACAACTCAAACCAGCGCATCTCCTTTTCTTCAATTGCATCAATGATTTCTTGTAGCTTCAAAGATTGTTTGTCTATTTCTTCTCCACCCCAATTTTCAGTAGCAAATTTATTTTGCAAGGCTTCTTTTTCCTTCTCTAGCTTGGCAATTTCTTTTTCTAGATTTCGATGTTCTTTTTGTTCTTGATAGCTTAACTTAGCTTTGGTAGTGTCTTTTTTCCAATCGGTTTTAGACGATTCTTCTGTGGCTGTTTTAGTTTCTAGTTTGGGTTTGCTGTTTTCGTATACACGATAATCACTATAATTTCCGGGGAAATCTTCTATGGTGCCTTTTCCTTTAAAAACAAATAGATGATCCACAATCTTATCCATAAAATAGCGATCGTGGGATACAACAATCAAACAGCCTGGAAAATCTAATAAAAAACTTTCTAAGACATTGAGTGTGACAATATCCAAATCATTAGTGGGCTCATCCAGAATTAAAAAATTAGGGTTTTTAATTAATACAGTGCATAAATACAAACGTTTACGTTCGCCTCCACTTAGTTTTTCAACGTAGTCGTATTGCTTTTTGCGGTCAAAAAGAAAGCGCTCCAAAAGTTGCTGTGCTGAGATTTGCCGTCCTTTTTTTAAAGGTATATACTCTCCAAACTCTCTAATAACATCAATAACTTTTTGGCCGGGTTTAATTTTAATTCCTTTTTGAGTGTAATAGCCAAACTTCACGGTCTCCCCGATAACCACTTTACCGGTATCGGGCTTTTGCGACCCGGTAAGAATATTTAAAAAAGTAGATTTTCCGGTTCCGTTCTTACCAATAATACCAATACGCTCACCTCGTATAAAGTTGTATTCAAAATTGGTAAACAGTTCTTTCTCATCATATGATTTTGAAATGTTATGAAGCTCTACAATTTTAGTCCCAAGGCGCTCCATATTAAGTTCTAGTTGTACTTCGTGTTCGTTACGGCGTTTTCCGGCACGAGCTTTAATCTCGTGAAAATCTTCAATACGTGACTTGCTTTTGGTAGTTCGGGCTTTGGGTTGCCGCCGCATCCAGTCTAGTTCTTTTTTATAAAGCTGTTTGGCTTTTTCAGTTTCGGTAGCTTGGTTTTCTATTCGGGCATCACGTTTTTCTAGATAATAACTATAATTTCCTTTGTAGCTATACAAATTACCTTCGTCAAGCTCGATAATTTCATTGCAAACACGTTCTAAAAAGTAACGGTCGTGTGTGACCATAAATAGCGTAAAGTTTTCTTTAGCAAATAAATCTTCAAGCCATTCAATCATATCCAGGTCTAGATGGTTGGTTGGTTCATCCATGACCAATAAGTCTGGATTGGTAAGCAAAGCAATGGCAAGTGCCAGGCGCTTTTTTTGTCCGCCACTGAGGGAAGCAACTTTTTGATTTAGGTTATCCAGTTTTAACTTAGATAAAATTTGCTTGTATTTGGTTTCAAAATCCCAAGCATGCTGAGCATCCATAGCATCAAATGCAGCTTGATATGTTTCGGTGTCTTCAGGATTTTCCAAAGCACGCTCATAAGTGGCAATAGTTTTTAAAATAGGATTATCTGAAGCTAATATACTTTCTTCAATAGTGCGTTGGGGGTCCAGGTTAGGTTCTTGAGATAAGAATGACACTTTTAAGTTTTTGCGGTACACAACATCGCCTGTATCGGGAACATCATCACCTGATAGAATGTTAAGCAACGAAGTTTTTCCGGTTCCATTTTTAGCAACAAAACCTATTTTTTGTCCCTGATTGATACCAAAAGAGAGATTGGTAAAAAGCACCCGCTCCCCATATGATTTTGATATATTTTCTACTGAAAGGTAATTCACAAATTTGTTTTTATACAAAATAAAGAGATTTTAATAAGATGCTTTCATGTTTGATGATTTTTCTTTTTTAGTTGGTGAAGTATCGATTGTCAGTTCGAGTGTTTTTTGGTGAAGCAATAGCGGAACCGAAAAATGTATCGAGAACGAATGTATCAAACAGGTCTCGATACAAATTTAAAGCCTGCTGTCGCGTCTTTAAATTCACTCGACCAGACGCTTTAATGGTTTTTTACTACGGATTGCCCCCTTGAGAGCCTGTGCTGAGTTTATCGAAGTAGGACTTTAGGGGTGTTTTCTTTATCAATGAGTAACCAACCCCACCGTCAGTGAGTAAATATACTGGGTTCTCGATACAAATTACAAACACTAGGGCGTTTGCAATTCACTCTAACTGACCGATAACTGTATTGAGTTTAGATTACAGCGTTACTTATTAATAAATAACCAACCACCGTCAGTTCGAGTGTTTTAGTGAAGTCTGCAAGACTTCAATAAAATGTATCGAGAACGAGTGTGTTGAAAAGGTCTCGATACAAATTTAAAGCCTGCTGTCGCGTCTTTAAATTCACTCGACCAGACGTTAGATTTATTTTCACTACTGATTGTCCCCTTAAGAGCCTGTGCTGAGTTTATCGAAGTAGGACTTTAGGGGTGTTTTCTTTATCAATGAGTAACTAACCCCACCGTTAGTGAATAAATATACTGGGTTCTCGATACAAATTACAAACACTAGGGCGTTTGCAATTCACTCGAACTGACCGATAGCTGTATTGAGTTTAGATTACAGCGTTACTTATTAATAAATAACCAACCTCCGTCAGTTCGAGTGTTTTTTGGTGGAGCAATAGCGGAACCGAAAAATATATCGAGAACGAATGTATCAAACAGGTCTCGATACAAATTTAAAGCCTGCTGTTGCGTCTTTAAATCCACTCGACCAGACGATTGGATTTATTTTCACTACTAATTGTCCCTTTGAGGGGACTTTAGGGGTGTTCTATTTATCAATGAGTAACTAACCCCTCCGTCAGTTCGAGTGTTTTTTGGTGGAGCAATAGCGGAACCGGAAAATGTATCGAGAACGAATATATCAAACAGGTCTCGATACAAATTTAAAGCCTGCTGTCGCGTTTTTAAATTCACTCGACCAGACGTTTTAGTGTTATTTTCACTACTGATTGCCTCCTTAAGAGCCTGTGCTGAGTTTATCGAAGTAGGACCTTAAGGGTGTACAGCTAACATATTAATAACCAACCCCCGTCAGTTCGAGTGATGTAGGTAGCCGGTACGGATAGCTACATTGTATCGAGAACGAGTGTGTTGAAAAGATCTCGATACAATTTGAAACCTTGTTCTTACATCATAATAATTTACAATTATAAGGCATCGGGTTTTATTATTTCAAACGTTGCGTTATATTTGTCTTGCAACAAGCCGGCAATTTATGAAAGCTACGTATCTGATCTTTGTATTGATCCTAACCGTAAGTGTTACTTCCTGTATTTCTACCAAACAATTAACCTATTTACAAGAAGACGGGGTTGTGACAGACAGTCTTATCCCTCTTAAAAAAGAACAAGAACCCTATCGATTACAAGTCAATGATCTATTAAGTATACGCGTAAAAGCCATAGACCAAGAGACTGTAGGTATTTTTAACCCTATTAACGATGCCAACCCAAACGCTACGGGTGAAGAACGGTTGTATTATGATGGGTTTGTAGTTGATAGGCATGGAAATATCCGCATTCCAAACCTGGGAGAAGTAGGTGTGCTAGGTTTAACCGTAGAAGAAGTTCGTGAAAAGATTGAAAAGCAATTACTAGAAGATTTTTTTAAAGCCGAAGCTAATATTTTTGTAACCGTAAAATTGGCAGGAATTCGCTATACCATCAATGGAGAAATAGGCAGTCCGGGTTCCAATATTATTTATCGTGATGAGGTAAGCATTATGGAAGCCATCGCCAATAGTGGTGATATTGAAGTAACCGGTGACCGTACCAATGTGGTAATCATAAGGCAATATCCGTTGGGGCAAAAAGTGCATCACATAGATCTTACCAGCATTGATGCCATGAACTCACCCTATTACTATGTAAAACCCAATGACCTTATTTTAATTAACCCCTTACCACAAAAATCAATCGGAACCGGAACTACCGGTTTAGAAACCTTTAGAACTATCTTAACGGTGGTAACTGCATTTTCAACTATCTTATTACTAGCAACCCGTTTATAATGAGTGAAGAAATCGATATCAAGACAGATCATACTATATTTGACTTTAAAGGGTTTCTCTTTAAATTGTTAAGCTATTGGCCGCTTTTTTTGGTAAGTCTTCTCATAGCTTTTGGTATTGCTTATTACATCAACGTGCGCAAGCTACCGGTCTATCAAATGGATACTATGATTTCCATTAAAGACGATCAAAACCCTTTCTTTACTAGCAACACCAGTCTTACTTTTAATTGGGGCGGAACCACTGATAAAGTCAATACGGCAATCATTACACTTCAATCTCGTTCGCATAATGAAGCGGTGGTTGATAAACTACAATACTATATCAACTATTTAAAAGACGGGGAGTACCAACAAGTAGATGCGTATAAAAAAGCTCCTTTTTTGGTTGAGGCAGATACTAGTGCCTATCAAGTACTAAGTAAGCAATTCAAAATTACGTTTACCGACTCGGTTAGTTATACTCTGGAAACTACTTTTGAAGGTAAAAACCATACCCTTCAAAACTATCACACAAAAGAAAAAAAAGGTCAATATATTGAAGCTCAAACACTAAAAAAAGCGTACAAACTAGGTGAAAAAATAAAATTGCCTTATTTAACCGCTACTTTAGTACCTTATCAAGAAATAGGTGTTGTGCCTAATAAACCGTACTACATCAGTTTTTCAAACTTTGATGGTCGGGTAAAAAGATATTTAAACGTAAATATTAGACCCGAAACTTCGGGATCTTCAGTATTACGCTTGCGTTTAAACGGATTAAACAAAGCCAAATTAGTTGATTATTTAAACACATCGGTTCAGGTGTTAAGTGAAAACATGCTAGAGCGCAAAAACTTATTTGCTACCAAAACCATTCGATTTATTGATAGTAGCTTGGCCGAGAAATCGAAAGAATTAGGTTCTGTAGAAGATGAATTAAACTCGTTCAAAAACCGAAATGAAATATTCAACCTTGAATCTGAAGGTCAAGAAATAAGCGGAAAGCTCAATACCTTAGATCTTCGCAAGGAGGCCATTAATCAAGAAATTAATTATTACAATACCCTTGAAGATTACTTAACCACTCGTACCGATTATCGTAATGTTCCGGCTCCTTCGGTTGCTGGTATTTCAGAGGCTAGTATTGTTAGCGGTGTGGGACGCATTATTACCTTAGCCGAAGAACGAAATAAACTTCAATATTCGTATAAAGAAGGAGCACCGGTATTTGCCGATATAGATCGTAGAATTGATGCTGTAAAACGGGTATTATTAGAAAACATTCGGTCTTCAAAAGAACTTAAAAATTCAGAATTACAAACAATAAACAGCAACATAGCACAATATGAAGCTGAAATAAGAAGCCTGCCTAAAGAACAACAAGAACTATTAAAAATTGAGCGTAGGTATAATTTAAGTCAAGGTAGCTATAACTTATTTTTGTCAAAACGCAGTGAAGCCGGGTTGGTAAAAGCGGCTAATGTAAGTGATGTGATGGTAATTGATAAAGCCAAGGACACCGGTGGAGGTCAAATAGGACCCAATACCCAACTCAACTATATGATGGCTTTGCTCTTTGGGTTTGTGATACCATTTGTATTTGTGTTTATTAAATCATTTTTTGATAACCGCATTCAAACCCTTAAAGATATAGAAAGACTATCACCTATACCTATTCTTGGGGTGATTGGAAAAAGTTATCAAGAAAACAACTTAGCTGTTTTAAACAATCCCAAGTCGGCTGTAGCAGAAGCTTTTAGAGCTATACGCTCTAGCTTACAGTTTATGTATAAAAAACAGGGGGTTACCGGAGCCAAAACAGTATTGGTTACCTCTTCAGTCAGTGGAGAAGGAAAAACATTTACCTCTATCAATATAGCTTCTGTATTTGCATTAAGTGAAAAGAAAACGGTGCTGTTAGGCCTTGACTTACGTCGTCCTAAGATTTTTGATGATTTTGAAATCAACAATAAAGTAGGGGTGGTTAATTATTTGATTAATGATAAATCATTAGATCAAATTACTCAAAAAACGAAAGTCCCTCATTTAGATGTCATTACTTCGGGCCCTATACCGCCCAACCCTTCCGAGTTGTTGATGGGAGAAGCCATGAAAGACTTGATGGATGAATTAAAAGAAAGCTATGATTATATTATCTTAGACAGTCCGCCACTAGGGTTGGTTGCAGACTCACTAGAATTGGTAAAATATGCAGATGCCACTATTTATATGGTTCGTCAAAACTACACTAAGAAAGGCATGTTTACCATGATTAATGATAAATACCAAACAGGCGAAGTAACCAATGTTAGTTTTGTGATGAATTTCTTCCAAGAAAAAGCAAAATACGGCTATGGTTATGGGTACGGGGGGTATGGATATGGTGGTTATGGCTATGGTAAGTATGGCAATGGATATCACCAAAACGCCAAAAAACCATCACTCTGGCAGCGCGTTAAAAAACGATTTCGTAGATAAGTTGAAATTTTCTGTCATTCTGAACACAGCGCAGCGAAGTGAAGAATCTTTTTTCCTTCCAACAGTAGATTCCTCAGTCGTGCCTCCATCGGAATGACAACATCAGACTGTCATTCTGAATGCAGCGCAGCGGAGTGAAGATTTTTTTTAGTTTATGAGTCTATGAGTTGCTGGGTCTTTATAAATGGAACGTCTTGATTCGTGGTTCTTGGTTCTTGTTTCTTGACTCTTGTCTCTTGGTTCATGTTTCTTGTCTCTTGTTTCTTGAGAAAGATTCCTCAGTCGTGCCTTCATCGGAATGACAACATCAGACTGTCATTCTGAACACAGCGCAGCGGAGTGAAGAATCTCTTTTAGTTTATGAGTCTATGAGTTGCTGGGTCTTTATAAATGGAACGTCTTGATTCGTGGTTCTTGACTCTTGGTTCTTAATTCTTGACTCTTGTCTCTTGTTTCTTGAGAAAGATTCCTCAGTCGCACCCTCCATCGGAATGACAACATCAGACTGTCATTCTGAACACAGCGCAGCGAAGTGAAGAATCTCTTTTAGTTTATGAGTCTATGAGTTGCTGGGTCTTCGTAAATGGAATGTCTTGGTTCGTGGTTCTTGACTCTTGGTTCTTAATTCTTGACTCTTGTCTCTTGTTTCTTGAGAAAGATTCCTCATTCGTGCCTCCATCGGAATGACAACATCAGACTGTCATTCTGAGCGCAGTGCAACGGAGTGAAGAATCTCTTTTCATCATACTATCTAATTGCACACTTCTGTCATACAGCTTCTAATAATTTAAATTCCAACGATCCAACAATCCAACAATCCAACGATCCAACAATCTAAAAATCTAAAAATCTAACCGTCAAAAAAAGAGAATTAGTATATTAGCCACAACAAAACAAATTTGCCCTGTGAACAATACTCAAAACGATAGGTGGCTCTACGAAATCACTCCCCATAAAAACCTGATATCCATTAATTTTAAGGAGATTTGGAGGTATCGCGACTTGTTAGTGTTGTTTGTAAAACGAGATATTGTTACCCTTTACAAACAAACCATACTAGGTCCCCTTTGGTACTTTATACAACCTTTATTTACCTCAGTAATTTTCACCCTAGTATTCAATAATGTAGCTGGTGTAAGTACAGGGACTGTACCTTCTTTTTTGTTTAATCTGGCAGGAATAACCGCTTGGAACTATTTCAAAGCATGTTTTACAGGAACTTCTAACGTATTTAGAGGAAATGTTAAGATTTTTGGAAAAGTTTACTTTCCAAGAGTAATAACACCCTTATCCATTACAATTTCTAATTTGTTTAAGTTTGGTATCCAGTTCTTTATCTTTATTGGGTTTTATTTATACTTCTTAGTAATAGGTAAAGAAGTGAGTCCAAATGTGTATATTGTTTTTATGCCTGTATATATTATTATGATGGCACTCATGGGATTGGGATTAGGAATGATCATTTCCGCCGTTACTACCAAATATCGTGATTTAACCGTGTTAGTAGGATTTGCAACTTCTTTATTAATGTATATTTCTGCTGTACCGTTTCCATTAAGTAAAGCGGTAGAAAAATTACCAGAATACGCGTGGGCTTTTGAGTACAACCCTATTACTCAAATTATAGAAGGGTTCCGTTTTATAACATTGGATTATGGTACCTTTACTTGGGGAGGCTTTCTGTATGCCTTGGTTTTTTCCATAGCCATATTTTTAATAGGCCTAATTATTTTTAATCGAACGGAAAAGAATTTTATCGATACAGTTTAGTCGGTTACCAGTTGTGTGTTTTGGGTTCTTGTGTAAGAAAAAATAAAATGAAAAGTTATAAAGACTTAGATATATATAATTTGGCATTCGATTATGCTATTGAGGTTCATAAAATTACTTTGTTGTTGCCTAAGTTTGAGTTGTACGAACAAGGGAGTCAAGTAAGACGTTCATCAAAAAGTGTTAAAGACAATATTGTTGAAGGATATGGTAGAAGAAATTATAAACAAGACTTTATCAAATTTTTGGTGTACGCCCACGCTTCTTTATTAGAGTGTATTTCTCAGTTGGAGATGATTAAACAACTGTATCCAAATAGAGATATTGAAATTTTGATTGAAAAATATGATAAGTTAGGAGGAAAACTGTTTAATTTTATCAAGTATGTAGAAAAAAACTGGAAAAATTAACCGAAAACAGACAACCGATAACCCACAACCCACAACCAAACAATGATTATACTCAAAGCTGAAAATATAAGCAAACAATACCGCCTTGGGTTGGTAGGAACAGGAACTTTAAGTCATGATTTAAACCGACTTTGGTATCGTCTACGCGGCAAAGAAGATCCATATAGCAAAGTAGGAGCGGTGAATGATAGGAGCACCAAAGCCGAAGAAGAATATGTATGGGCTTTGCGCGACATTAATTTTGAAGTACAACAAGGCGAGGTGTTGGGCATTATTGGTAAAAACGGCGCCGGAAAATCGACCCTCTTAAAAATTTTATCGCGTGTAACAGGGCCCACTACCGGTAGTATTAAAACCAAAGGACGCATTGCGTCATTATTAGAAGTAGGTACAGGATTTCATCCCGAGTTGACCGGCCGTGAAAACATTTATTTAAATGGGGCTATTCTGGGGATGACCAAAACAGAAATCGCTGCAAAGGAAGATGAAATTATTGACTTTTCAGGTTGTAATATGTATATTGATACGCCTGTAAAACGCTATAGTAGTGGGATGCGCGTGCGCTTAGGCTTTGCCGTGGCTGCATTTTTAGAACCAGATATCTTAGTGGTTGATGAGGTGCTAGCGGTAGGTGATGCCGAGTTTCAAAAAAAAGCCATTGGTAAAATGCAAGACATTAGCAAAGGCGAAGGACGTACCGTACTCTTTGTAAGCCACAATATGGCATCAGTTAAAAATTTATGTACCCGAGTAATTGTTCTAGAAAATGGGGTGTCCGTTTATGAAGGAGATACGATTGATGGTGTAGATTTTTACTTAAATAATGCCAATGATAATAAAAAAGGAATCAAAGAAAAACTAATAAATAGAAAGGATAGATTAGGGGATGGTTCTTTTAAATTCACTAATATTAGATTATCAAATAAAGAGGGTTTAGAGGTGGTGCATTGCATATCAGGTCAGTATTTAAAGGTAGAAATGTTTTATAAGGCTTTTAAATCATTTCAGGTAGATAAATTTATATTTGCTTTCGCTATTTTTGATCTTTATGGAAACAAAATTACAGGTTTATCATCTATTGAGTCTGGCATGCGATTAAGTAGAATAAACAAAGAGGGAATTATAACTTGGGAAATACCAAATTTGCTTTTGCGTGAAGGAAGGTATTTTTTAACTATTCACGCAAGTTACAATACAGCAGAGCCAAATGACTATTTAGATGTTGTAGAAAATGCTTGTGAAATACAAGTTTTACCTGGAGATTTTTGGAATACTTCAACAATTAATAGAAAAGGAAACGATATGATTTTACCTTCTAAAGTTTATTAATATGATAGGTTTTTTAGGATGTATTTCTATAGATAAAGAGCTTCAAACTGTTGAATATGATTATTTTGGAAATAAACCATATTTAGAAGATGAATATCATTGTGGTCCCTTTCATTTAAGAAGAAAACTAAATCCTAAATTTACAAATGACAAGCTTTTTGAGGATGATGAACGGCTTTTTATAGGAGTGGACGGTGTGTTGTTGAATGCCCTACAACTTAGAAATAATTATGGGGTAAAAAATAATTTTGAATTAGTTAAGCTACTTTATAATAAATACAAGGAGCAGTTTATTAATGAATTAAAAGGAAACTTTTCAATAATAATCCACGATAAGGTTTTGCATAAAACTTTAGTATATACTGATTTAACTACTGCAAAACCAATTTATTATTATTACAATAAAAAGAATAATGAATTCTACTTTGGATCGAATTCTTTACAATTAGCTCAATTTTTGATGTATAAGAAAATAGAACTCACAGAGAACGAATTTGCATTTTATTCTGTCGCAAGTTTTGGGCATCTTTATTCTGATGAGCACTTCACAAATGAAATAAAAAAGCTAAGGGCTGGACATTTTGCTTCTTTTACTGATACTTTTAATATAAACCCATACTTTAAATTCTCAACCTTTCCTCAAAATAATTTAAATATAACTGAAAGTGTAGAAGTGGTAGATGAATTATTTAAAGAAGCTGTAAGACTTCAATTTAAAAAAAACGAAGAATATAATTATAAACAGTTAGCTAATTTAAGCGGAGGGTTAGATTCAAGAGTGACTACATATATTGGACATGAGCTTGGTTTTAAAAATATAAATACTATTACTTTCTCATCAAAAGGACATTGGGATGGAATTATTGCAAAACAAATTTCTAAAGAATATAAATTTAAACATCAATTAATATATATTGATAATGGAAATCACTTATTAGAGCATAAGGATTCAATATTTCTTACAGGAGGTCTCTTAAGTTTTTATTTTACTAATCAAGCCTTAAAATTTTATAACCAAATTGATTTTAGTGATTTTGGACTTATGCACACAGGACATTTAGGCAATGCTACTTTGGCTTCTACATTTCATAATTATCCAAATCATTTTAAATATAATTATCCTAACCCGCATTATAAAAACTACTACGCTGATTTTTTGGAAGAAAAGATTGTAAGTGAAATGTCAAACTATGAGTCTTCTGAGTTAGCAAATTTCTATAATAGAGGTTTTAATTTTACACAAGAAGGAAACCAATTTAATTACCCATATTGTGAATGTAATGCTCCATTTACGGATAAGGAGTTTATGCAGTTCTGTTTAAAAACACCTTTGAAGTATAGGAATAATTATAAATTTTATTTGCAATGGATAGGAAAATTCTATCCAAAATTAGGTAAATTTTATTATGATAAAACGGGTAGGAGAACTTTGAATATTAGTAAAAAAAAATTTAGAAAAATTCATCATTATATTTATATAAATTATTTAAGATCAATTGGCCTTAAAGATAAAAATAATGAATTGTTAAATTTTGAAAAATGGCGGTTTAAAGATAACTTAGAAGAAAAACTTAATTTTACTTTTAATGAAACTATCTCAATTGTAAAAAATAATGATCTTAGAGAGAATTTACAAAACCAATATAAAAGCAATTCTTTTCAAGTAAAGTTAAAAGCCTTGCATGCGGTTTTAACGTATAAATTATATTTTGGTTAAAACAATAATATGAAAAATCTCTTAAAAAAATTCCTTCCCAAATCCATTAAAAAAGACCTTATGGAGCATTACACTCAAAAGGTTTATAATATGCATGCAACGCGTACTGAAAATTTTAAAAAAAAGGTGCCAGGGTATGAACTGGATACAAAACATATTGCTAATCTTAAACCGCTTTTAAACAGAAAACAACTTTTACAGCAGTTGCCCAAAAACGCTATAGTAGCGGAAATTGGCGTGGATACAGGCGATTTTTCTGAAGAGATAATCGCTTGTACTACTCCACAAAAATTACATTTAATCGATTTGTGGGGCACCAAACGTTATCATGAAGGCAAACGCGAATGGGTAGAGAAAAAATTTGTAACGGCTATCGAGAATGACCAAATAATAATAAACCGAGGGCTCTCCACTGAGGTTGCTAAGCAGTTTCAGGATGGATATTTTGATTGGGTATATATCGATACGGATCACAGCTATAAAAATACCTTAAAAGAACTCCAATTGTACAGCAAAAAAGTAAAACCGGACGGTATTATTGCAGGGCACGATTTTGTGATTGGCAACTGGAAAGGATTAGTTAAATACGGTGTAATTGATGCAGTATATGAGTTTTGCCAAACCCAAAACTGGCAACTTGTTTACCTCACATTAGAAAACAGAGCACACACCAGTTTTGCCATTAAAAGAATTTAAAGATGATAGAAAGACTTGATTGGGATTCGGATTTTTTTGGTATGGAAGTAGGGAAAATTCAAAATGATTTATTTTCTGAATGTGAGAATGTAAACAATTTTGATTTGTTATATGTTTTTCAAAAAAAGGATGTTGACGTTCATATTCCAAATTACTTCAAAACTTATAAAGGCATCTATCGAGAATATGAAAAAGAGGATTTTATATCTAAAAAAGAAATTTTTCCTGAAATATATTCTGCATCAAATTGTGATTTTAATTTAAATGAATTATACAAACTTGCCTGGATTAGTGGTACAGAAAGTAGATTTAATAAAGATTCAAAAATATCAAAGGATAAATTTAAGCAACTTTATAGAATTTGGATTGATAATTCCTTGAATGGTAAAATAGCAGATAATGTGCTTTTGTATATTGAAAATGGAAATATTGAAGGCTTTATAACTTATAAAAACTATCAAGCTTATTGCCAAATAGGTCTTTTTGCGGTTCAAACAAAAAGTCAAGGAAAAGGTATTGGAAAAAAACTTTTAAATAAGGTTGAAAACGATATGGCTATTTTAAATATTCAGAAATTAAGAGTTCCCACCCAACAAGATAATATTAACGCGTGTGCTTTTTATGAGAAATTGGATTATAAACTGAATGATAAATATCTTGTGCAACATTTTTGGAAAATATGATCCCATTTAACAAACCATACCTAACAGGATACGAAACCAAATATATAGAACAGGCCGTCGCCCTAGGAAAATTATCAGGGAATGGTTTTTTTACAAAAAAATGTCAGCAGTTTTTTGAGGAAAACTACGGTTTTAAAAAGGCATTATTAACCAGCAGTTGTACCGATGCTCTAGAAATGTGTGCCCTGCTTTTAAACATACAAGATGGTGATGAAGTTATTATGCCTTCTTATACCTTTGTCTCTACTGCTAATGCCTTTGTTTTAAGAGGTGCCACCATAAGGTTTGCAGATTCAGAAACAGACACCCCTAATATAGACGCTTCAAAATTAGAATCTCTAATCAATAAAAATACAAAAGCGATAGTCGTGGTTCATTACGCAGGGATGGCATGCGATATGGATGCTATTATGCATTTGGCAACAAAACATGGTCTTTATGTAGTTGAAGATGCAGCACAGGCAATCGATAGTTATTACAATGGCAAACGTTTGGGTAGTATTGGGCATTTAGCGGCCTTTTCGTTTCACGAAACAAAAAATATTATTTCAGGAGAAGGGGGGCTGTTGGCAGTAAACGACATCCAATTTTGTGAAAGGGCAGAAATTTTATGGGAAAAAGGAACCAATAGATCTGCTTTTTTTAGAGGGGAAATTGATAAATACGGGTGGATTGATATAGGTTCTTCCTTTTTGCCTTCTGAGGTTACAGCTGCCTTTCTTTGGGCTCAACTTGAAAATATTGAAAAAATTCAAAATAAAAGAAAAGAAATTTGGCATTTTTACAACGACGCACTGCAAGAATTGTCCCACAAAAAATGCGTTTTATTGCCAAAGGTTCCCGATTATGCAACTAGTAATGGACATCTTTTTTATATCTTATGCAGGAGCCAAACAGAACGAGCAAGGCTGATACAATTTTTAAAGGAACATAATATACTTTCAGTATTTCATTATATATCGTTGCATACCTCACCATATTATAAAGACAAATATACTGGTGGTGTTTTGGAAAATGCTGATCGATATTCAGAAACATTGGTTCGTTTACCACTATACTATGAATTGGAAATAAAAGAACAACAACATATCGCTGCGAGCATAAAAAAGTTTTTTTCAACATGATTAATAATATTATACACATAGCAACAGATGAAAAATTTATCAACTCCGCTATTGTACAATTCGAAAAAGCCAGTCCCTTTCCAAACAAATTTTATATACGTGTAAAAACGAAGGTAGATTACAAACCCATTCACGTTAAACCCAAAAAAAACGTTTATTTTAAAAGTAAAAAAGAATTATTGGCTTTGGCGAAAGAACTTACCTCAACAAGTTTAGTTGTGTTTCATAGCTTGCCTTCTATTTTTTTTGATATTGTTTTTGTTTTGCCAAAAAATATAAAAATCATTTGGATGTGTTTTGGATATGAGATTTATAATGATCCATATTATTTTTCAACTAAAAATTTATTAGGAGCATCTACAAAAAAATATTATAAAGGGCCTACCCCAACCATTTGGGGAAAATTTTTAAAAAACATTAGAATAAAAGAGTTTAAAGTAAACAAAAAACAACAGGCTATTAAGCGTATAGATTATATTGGTACAGCGTTTAAAGAAGAGTTTGAGGCCATCCTAAAACTCACAAAAACCAAAAAAGAATTTTTTCATTTTTGGTATTATCCCTTGGAAATAATTGTATCTACTGAACAAGATATAGTGAAAAACCGTCCAAATATTATTATTGGTAATTCTGCATCTATAACGAATAATCATATAGAAGCTTTTAAAGTTTTAAAAAAAAATAAACTTATTCAAAATACAGAAATTATTGTTCCTTTTAGTTATAGCAAAGACAATCATAGTAAGTGTGTAGAAAAAATAGGCAAAGAATATTTTGGAGACTTGATTTCATTTCTAAAGAATTTTATGGTTTTATCAGAATACAACAAAATACTTAAATCCTGTGGTTTTGCTATTTTTTACAACAAACGACAACAAGCGATAGGTAACACCATAGCATTATTATGGTATGGTGCTAAGGTTTTCTTAGCGCCAGAAAATCCTTTTTATACATTTTTAAAACGAAAAGGCGTCATCGTATTCAGCCTTGATGAAATAGGATTTAAAACTCAACTAGATGCTAAAGAAATATTACATAATAAAAAAGTTTTAAAACAATTGCTATCACGGCAAGTGCTAGAAACAAACCTAACAAAAGAATTAAGGAAAATATCTATTGATTAGTTTGAATTATTTGTACTAAATTCTTCTATAGATGCTAGACAAATTATAATATTTATTTTGTGAATAACTGAACAATAATTAGCAAAGTTTTTTTAAACTTGAAACATTTTAAGAATAGTTACTATTCAATTAGTTATAATTATTGATTCTGTGTTTATATAAATTTAAACTTAAGATACTTATTACCCAGAACCTGTAAACAAATCTAATCTACTTTATTAACAAACGCTGCAAACACTCAAGAAACTCTTCTTCTTCCATATTATCATATTTTGCTAAATCACGTAAAAATAACATCCCACTACGTCTGTTAAAAAATGCCAACAACTTTTTTCTATAGGTATGAGCCGTTCGTTTTTGCACACCAAAATACGCCTCAAGATGATAAATCTCAAGACGGTCATGAATGTGTATGGAACGATTGGCCTTTTGCATCGATTAGGGTTAGCTATGTTGCCAGTGTTTAAAACTTTCTATTACAGACAAAGGGATTCCTTCATACCTTGCATACTCTTGCACAGTAATAGGGGTGTTTGGTTTACGCTTTAAATGCTCTCTAATCTTTTTTAACTTCTGTTGCGCTGTTTTTATGTGGCAATTCAAAAACAGTTGCACATCGCTGCTACTCATAAAGTGCAACTCGGCATACGTTACGGTTGTGTTCATAGTATTTTGTTTTAATCAAACATAAGTCACCATTTTGTAATAGGCTGTGACACTGTGTTGTTTATAGTTTTATAAACATCTTAAAAACCATTAAATAATAAAAGGACAACCAAAATCAGATTCTTTAAAAAGCGATTAATACTCTGAAAACAAGCTTATTATATCTTATTTTGAATAATTGCTACCACTATTGCAGACGGTATTGCCAATTTCATCCTCAAAAAAAAACCAAATCTATTTTGATATCATGTCAACATGGTTTCATTTTTTGTTAACACTGGTTTCTCGATACATAGTTTTTCAAAAAAAAGGATATACGATAAAAAAGTAGGTTAACATTGTTAACTTTCTCAGACCTTGATTGTATTATAGCAACACTAAATCAAACCCCACTTAATCCCTACCCAATCCCGAGGATAGTGTATGCAGAGTCCGACTCAAAAGGAAGAAAAGGGAAGATAAAGGAAGAAATAGGAACATGTGGGAAGAAAGGGTAAGAAAAGATGCAAATAATGTCAAATAGTGCACGGGATGACACAAAAGTGCAATCCCTATTGAAAAGCTGCTGTAGGTTTGCTGTGTACATTTTATAAAGTGGTGTAGGATCCTTTAACTATTTAAATGCATTGCTTTAATCGCGCGAATAAAATGTACAAAGTTGCTGAAAGGTTCAGCAATTTATAGATTAATAATTTAATTTTTAATATCATGGGACGACAGTCTTCATTTTTAAAGATAGAAGGAAATATCGAAGGATTATCTTTCTACAAAGGCGCAGACGGCGTCTATTACGTACGCTCAAAAGGCGGAATTGATAAAAACCGAATCAAAAAAGATCCGGCTTTTAAACGCACACGTGAAAACGGGGCCGAATTTGGTCACGTAGCCACCAGTGGAAAACAATTCCGCAGAGCCATCCAAAACCTATTGTTTGATGTAAAAGATCGAACGCGCATACCACGTTTAATGCGTACGCTATCGTTGGTTAAAAACCAAGATGCTACTTCAAATCGTGGCGAACGCAAAGTAGGGATTGGTATGCAAACCCCTGAGGGAAAAGCCCTCTTCAATCATTTTGAATTCAATCAAAATGCCGGGTTAGATACCGTATTGCAACGTAACTATGCACTAGACACGGGTGCAGGAGAACTTACAATACCAGATTTTATACCGGCTCTCAACTTAAGCCTACCCGAAGGCGCGACTGATGTAGCGCTGAGTGCAGCTTTGTTGAGGTTTGATTTCGAAACAGATTCGACAGAGTTGATTGAAAGTAATGTAGAGCAATTGGTGATAAATGAAACACCGGCTAGCATAGCACTTACATTTCCATCAACACCCTCCGGAACCGGATTAGATTATTACTTTTTAAAAGTTTCCTTTTTTCAAACTGTAAACAACACCTTGTATCCATTACAAAATGGAGCACATAATGCATTACAGCTTATTGAGATTATGTAGTTTTTTTGAAGTAGTATTAAGCCCTGCAAAAGCAGGGCTTTTTTATACAACTTAATGTCATGCTGAACTCGTTTCAGCATCACTCCAGCATCACTCCCTTTGTCATTCCAAAGCAGTCCCCTTGTCATTCCGAAGGAGGCACGACTGAGGAATCTATTCCTGCTCTGGGAGATTCTTCACTCCGTTTCTCTACGTTCAGAATGACGTATTCCTTGTCATTCCGAAGCATTCCTTTGTCATTCCGAAGGAGGCACGACTGAGGAATCTATTCCTGCTCTGGGAGATTCTTCACTTCGTTTCTCTACGTTCAGAATGACATTTCCTTGTTCTTCCGACGCATTCCTTTGTCATTCCGAAGGAGGCACGACTGAGGAATCTGTTGTTGATCTGAGATCCTTCACTTCGCTTCTCTACGTTCAGAATGACATATTCCTTGTCCTTCCGACGCAATCCCTTTGTCATTCCAAAGCAGTCCCCTTGTCATTCAGAAGGAGGCACGACTGAGGAATCTATTCGGTATGGTAAAAGGAATCTTAAAAGTAAAATAATAGGTCTCAAAGAGGTTTTTTCAAAAACATACGGTTGTTACAACAAAAACTCCCGAGAGTTTTGTTAAAACTTCTTAGTATTTTGAGTAAATATTGTACAACTTTCTCAACAAAATTGTACAACTTTTTTAAAAATATTGTACAATAAATCAGCATATTCACAAAACAGATTTATTTTCACTACTCACTACTCACTACTCACTACTCACTACTCACTACTCACTACTCACTACTCACTACTCACTACTCACTACTCACTACTCACTACTCACTACTCACTACTCACTACTAACTTCAACCTCCAACCTCCAACCTCCAACCGACAACCCACAACCGACAACCCACAACTGAGAACCGAGAACTCACAACTCACAACCGATAACCGAGAACAGAAAACTCACTACTCACCAAAAATTCCCTATCTTAGCACACCAAATCCATAATTGTTATGCAACCGCTGGTCAGCATTATCATTCCTACCTACAACCGCGCCCACTTAATAGGTGAAACACTTAAGAGTATTCAGGCTCAAACGTATTCTAATTGGGAATGCATTATTGTTGATGATAGGAGTAGAGATTCTACTGAGGAGCTAATTACATCAATAGTTAATAAAGATAGTCGCTATAGATATTTTAAACGCTCTGAAAACAATATTAAAGGCGCCTCTACCTGCCGCAACATCGGCTTAAAACATTCAAATGGAAAATATATTCTTTTTTTTGATTCGGATGATATTTTACTCCCCCACACTTTGCAAAAACGCATGAGTTTTATTCAAGAAAATTTAGGCTATAATTTTTGGGTTTTTCAAACCGTACGTTTTTACGAAACTCTAGAAACCGCAGACCGTATATGGAATGACCTTTCCAAACCAAACCACCAAGACCTTATTAGTTTTTTGAGTATAAATCCAGTTTGGCATACATCTGGACCGATTTGGAAAAAAAAATTCTTAGATAAACACTCTCTTGAATTTACAGAAAATGTGCAATCTTGGCAAGATTGGGAATTTCACATTCGGGTTTTATTACAGAACCCTAAATATAAAAAATGTGAAAATTTATCAGCGGTAGCCTATCAGCAGTTTCATGAAACAGAAGCTATCAATAAGCTGAAAAATAATGTTGTTGCAGAAAATAGAATATCGCTTTTCTTTACCTTAATGAAGGACTTTAAAACTAAAGGAGTGTTTGACAAAAAAAATCAGATTTGTTTTTTAAAGTTATTTTACTTTGTACTTTCTAAACAAAAAGATATTACTGATGTAAAAGCTATATGGAATAAGATGGAGATGTTTATTACTCTAATTTCAAAAATGGACTTACTATTTTGGAAGTATTACTTGGTATTTTTGAAAGCAAATACTGTTAAAAAATCAATGATATTTCTACTTTTGGTAAAACTAAAGCCTTATTTTGAAAAAAGAATACCTATTACGGATTTTAAAAATAGAACTTGGTACCGTATTAATATAACATGAAGATATTATTTATAACCCATAATACCGCTTTGGCAGGAGCTCCTAAAGTAATGTTACTTTTTTTGCAATGGCTTGTTGTACACAAACCAATAATAGAGATTCATGTGTTAGATATGGCTCCTGGTAGTTTAGATTCAGACTTTAAAGATTGTAGCAGAAAATACTATACTTTTTCAAATGATAATGCTCAAAGTGGATTTACGGCTAAGGTTTTAAAAAAATCAGGATTACTAGGGAAAGAAAATGATACGAAAACAGAACTTATACATACTCTTGCACAACAAAACTTTGATATGGTGTATGCGAATACAATAAAAACGGTTCCTTTAGCAGTATCAGTTAAAAAGAATTCAATCAAAACAAAACTTATTTTACATCTCCATGAATTGCCAACTGTAATTAAACTTCTACTACCAGAATTTGAAAACTATATCAAACATATTGATAATTATATTACAGTTTCAGAAACTGTAAAAGAAAAGCTTATTGAAAATTATAAGGTTTCTGTAAACTGTGTCCGAATGGTTTATGCATTTTCAGAAATCTCTGCTATACCTTTTTCTAAAAAAAACTTTGAGAATTTTAAAGTTGGTTCATCTGGGTTTGTTGATTGGCGAAAAGGTTACGATATTTTTATTCAAGTAGCTCGTTATATTAAAAAATATAAACCGGAATCTGATATAACTTTCACTTGGGTGGGCACAATATCCAAAAAAACTCAAATCATTGTTGAAGCAGATTTGGAAAAATTAGGCTTGCAGGGAAAAGTGTCTTTTGTAGGAGTTCAAGGAGATCCTTGGTCATATTATAAAGAATTTGATATTTTTATACTGCCTTCGCGCGAGGATCCCTTTCCGTTGGTCTGTATTGAAATGGCTATGCTAAAAAAGCCAATCTTATGTTTTAAGGATGTGGTAGGCACTGCTGAAATTTTAAAACACGGTGGAGGGAAAGTAATACCTTATCTTGATATTGAAGCTATGGCTAAAGCTATTGTAGATTATTATGAAGATAGAAACCATTTAGAAGAAGATGGAGAAAGAGCCTCTCAACTTTTTGCACAATTTACTCCAATTAATCAATGCCCAAAGCTATTTTCAATTATTGAAGAAAGTCTAAATGATATTAAAATATGATTTCTATTGTGGTTTCATCATATCAAAAGCATTATTTTGAAGCATTTTCGGAAAGTGTTGCAAAAACAATTGGCACAATTCCTTATGAAATCATTCAAATTTGGAACCCAGGTTCAATGGGCATTTGTGAGGCTTACAATAGGGGAGCGGAAAAAGCCAAATATGCCTATTTGTGTTTTGTACATGAGGATGTATTGTTTAAAACTAAAGCATGGGGTAACTTGATATTGGCGCATTTACAAAATGAAAACATAGGTGCTATTGGTGTAGCAGGTTCAGCTTATAAAAGCGAAATACCATCTTCTTGGTCAATATTTAAAACTTATAATGCGCTTCATATCTTACAACATTACAAAGAAAAATCCAAACGTCCCCAAATAATTAAACAACCTAATAATGTAGATTTATTTCAGGTAGTAGCACTGGATGGTGTGTTTATAGCAACTCGAAAAGCTATCTGGAAGCAATTTCCATTTGATGAAAAAACATTTACGAGTTTTCATGGATACGATGTAGACTTTTCTTTGGCTATTTCGCAAAAGTATAACCTATTTGTTGTTTTTGACATTCTAATTGAACATTTTTCCCAAGGAAATGCAAATAATGAATGGTTATTAGAATCAATGAAAATTAGTGACAAATGGAGGAAAGTTCTACCCGCTACATGTGTAAATTTAAATAGCGGTGAAGAGAAAAGATTAAAAGTGGAAGCAAAGCGTCGTTTTGAAAAAAAGCTAAGCATACTAAACTATAATTGGATAAAAAAAAAATATTTTAAATTGAAATACGTACGATAACCATAAATGGATACAGCTATTATAATCGTAACTTATAACGGCATGCCTTGGATTGCTAAGTGTTTGGCGAGTTGTGTAGGTTATAAAATATATATCGTTGATAATGCCTCAATAGATGGAACACCGGCCTATATTCAAAAGCATTTCAACTCTGCCACCTTGATTAAAAGTAATAAAAATCTAGGGTTTGGTAAAGCTAATAACATTGGCATTACAAGAGCTTTGAAAGAGGGTTTTAAAAATGTTTTTTTGTTGAATCAAGATGCATATATAGTAGGAAATAGTATTTTGACACTCGAAAAAACCCATAATAGCAACACTGAATTTGGGATTTTAAGTCCAATCCACT
This sequence comes from Marixanthomonas sp. SCSIO 43207, assembly GCF_019904255.1. Taxonomy (GTDB): domain Bacteria; phylum Bacteroidota; class Bacteroidia; order Flavobacteriales; family Flavobacteriaceae; genus Marixanthomonas. Next base: position 57,441 of record NZ_CP063203.1, on the reverse strand, counting down.
TGAATGGATTGGGAACAAAGTTAGACAAGCGGTTTGCAAAACTTGTAGCTTATGATAAGAATAAGAACTTTTATTCAGATTACGTTTTAAACAATCAAAAGTCCGCGATTTATGAGATACCTTTTGTAAATGCTGCTGGCTGGTATGTAAGTGGTGATTGCTTGAAAAATGTAGGTGGTTTTGATCCCTTATTTTTTCACTATGGTGAGGATGATAATTATTGTCAGCGGGTTCGTTTTCACAATTATAAAATAGGGGTAGTACCAGGTACTTTTATAAAACATGATAGAGAAGATCGTTTGGCAAAACAGCCTAAAAATTCAGACAAAACATTTTTTGATACTATTGAAAGAAGGTTGAAAAAAAAGTATGCTGACCCTAACGAAAACTTTAATCTTCATAGTTTGCTTAAAAAAAGGAAACAAGAAGCTTTTCGTGCCATGTTTAAACTTGATAGAAAAAAAAGACGTGTAAAGTTTCAAGAAATTCAAATAATTGAAAAACTGATTCCAAAAATTAATTTTAGTAAACTAAAAGCAATGGAAAAAGCTGCTCATTATTTAAACTTGGATGAATATGATAAATAAGAAAAAATTAAAAAATAATCTAAAATATTTAATTATTCACCTGTATCTTCATTTTAAAACCTTTAAAATGAAAAATACTATTGTTATTTGTAGTGAAGCAAGAGGCGGAAGTACCTGGCTTATGGAGTTGCTATCAAATATTCCAAACTCCATTATTAACTGGGAACCGCTTCATGTAACCAACGGTGTCATAGCTTCTAATTTAAAATTAGGGTGGAGGCCATTAATTTATAAAGACAATAATGATAATACGATAAAAAAAAAATTTGAAAAAATTTTTATGTTGAAGACTTATAATAAATGGACTTTAAGGTATGTCGATATTGCACATTTAAAAGGTGCAAAATACGTAATCACAAAGTTTGTTAGGTTTAATCAATCACTGCCATGGCTCGTACATCAGTTCCCAGCATTACAACATAAGCCAATTTTTTTGTTGCGTCATCCCATCACAACTTGTATTAGCAGATTAAAAACTTTTGAAAAAGAAACCGATATACAAACAATCACCACCAAACAAAAACTAGGGAGTTTTACTATTCCCAATTGCTTAAATAATGAACGTTATATTCAACATAAAACCTATATTGAAAGTCTTGAAAGCCAATTGGAAAGGGAAATAGCAATATGGTGCATAAATAATGTCAACCTGATAGAACACCCTGATAACGATAAATGGATTACACTTTATTACGAAGATCTGGTGTTAAATCCAAAAATAATATTTGAGGGTCTTTTAAAAAACTTAAATGTACAAATACCGAATAATGTATTGGACAAAATTCAATACCGAAAAGCAAGTTCTTCAGATTATCTTAAGTTATTTAAGCGAAATCCCAAGCAACAATTAATGTCTTTTTTAAAAGATTTGGATGAACCATACCTTGAAAAAGTACAAGATATTTTTAATTATTTTGATTTGAAAGTATATTCTGCCTATAAGGCATGGCCTATTAAAAATAATATTTGAAATAAAGTGAACCATTGAACCCCCCGATAATATCCATTATAATACCAACTTATAACCGAGGGACACTGCTATCAGAAACCTTGAATAGTATTGTAGATCAAAAATTTACAAATTGGGAATGTCTTATAGTTGATGATGGCAGTATAGACAATACGTCGCAGATTGTGCAAGCCTACTGTGAAAAAGATACTCGGTTTATATATTTACAACGCCCAAAAAATAGAAAAAGGGGTGGAAACGCTGCTCGTAATTTTGGTTATGAGAAAGCAAAAGGAAAATACGTGCAATGGTTTGATAGTGATGACATTATGAAACCAAACTTGCTAAAGTTGCAATTAGAAAATATTATAAATAATAAAAAGGCTTTTTCAATCTGTTTGTTTGATCGATATGATGCAAATTTAAATATAATAAAAGTAAAGGCAGTTCCAAATGTTATTCATTATAACATTTATTATGATTTTTTATCAAAATCTTTAAAAGCTAATCTACCAACCATATTATTTTCAAAAAAAATACTTGAAGGATATTCACTTTCCGAAGACTTATTAAAATCTCAAGAATATGAATTCTTACAACGATTTTTTAGGGAGCACTATGAGGAGGGTGTGCTATTAAATGAAGTTTTGGTAAAAGTAAGGAGGCACTCAGATTCTATTACTCAAACTCTTACCGCTGAAAAGTGTGCCTCCGCACTTCAAGCAATCTTGATAACAAGAAACGAAATGCCAAAAAGTCCCAAAACGATTCAAAACAAAGTATCCTTACAGTATCTTGCTACATTGTATTTACCTTTTTCGCATAAAATGACCGTCATATTTTTTAAATATCTTTTTAAACTATACAGATTTGACTTTTTTAAAAGTTTAGTAGCGATTCCTTTTTTGACAATAATGTATTTTATATATCTTTATTTAAAGATGCCAATCTGGTATTATAAAAATATTTATAAACTTTATAAATAAAAGAATATGCCGGAAAACCATGTTATAAAAATTGTTCATTTATTTGATGAATATCCAGTTTTTTACCAACCCTATATTCCTCCAGTTATTAATAAATTGCGTGACAATCCTAATTTGGATATAGAAGTTGTTGTATTTAATGGTACTAAAAGTAAAGAAGTTTCTAAGTTGCCGAATTACTATAAAAGAAAAGTTATCGAAAAAATACATTATTTTTTTTGTAAATCAAACTTAAAATTAAATTTAGCCGAAATACAATTTCTTAAAAAAAATGTAGCTATTGTTCACATTCAACACTCCTATTTATTTTCTAAAGTATTAGGGTTATTAAATATGGATTCATCCCAAAGACCAAAGATAGTTATAACTCTTCGAGGTGGCGACACCTATGTAAAGCCTTGGGTTAATAAAAAATGGAGGAATTTTTATAAAAAATATGGAAATAAAGTAGACTCTTTTGTGGTAATGAGTAATCACCAAAAAAAATATCTAAATAATAAATGGAAAGTGCCTGAAAACCGTATAAAAGTCATTCCTATTTCATTCGGAGAGAAGTTTTCAGTTTCCCCGAAAAGACCAGACAAAAAAATAATTAGAATAGCATCGGTGTTTAGAATGTGTTGGGAAAAAAATATTGATGGCAACCTAAGAATTATAAAAGAACTCATACAAAATGGTTTTCCTGTTCGTTATGACCTATATGGTGATGGACCAGACTTAGGTCAAGTCTGGTACTTAATTGATAAATATAAGTTGACTAATTATGTGCACTGTCACGGACGAATAAGTCATAAAGAATTAAAAATGAAACTTATTAACTCCGATTTTCTTATACAATTAAGTCATTCTGAGGCTTTTCCAACATCTGTTCTTGAAGCTCAATCTATCGGAATCCCAGCTTTAGTATCGAATGCTGGAGGACTACCAGAATCAATTATTCCTAACAAAACTGGATATTCTATTGAGGCCTTTGATACTATTAAAGGAGCATATCTTTTAGAAAAATTGTGGACTAATTCAGATTTATACTTTCAATTTTCTTTAAACGCAATTAGTAATTCACATAAAAAATATTCTACAGAAAAAGAAATAGAAAAATTAAATAAACTTTATAAAACAATTATTTAAAAATATTGTCTATGAAAATAATTGTTTTCGACGGCTCCTTTAAAACCACCCCTTTTATAAACCGATTGGCAAAAGGATTGGTACAAGATCATCAAGTATATGTTTTGGGGTTTAATGAGCGGCTAAACAAACCCATCGCTGATGTAGAATATGTTGCATTAGGAAGCAATCAAAATAATATGCGACTTATTAAGACCACTGTAAAAAAAATAGTCTTAACTAAAAAATGGAACCTATTTTTTTCAACACTTAAAGATTTGATGACAGGTAAAAAACGAGATCTGCAGCAACAAAATCTAAACATAGAAATTCAGCGCATTAACCCAGATGTTATTCACCTACAATGGCCAGCGTTACTTCCTTGGGTTGAAAACATACTTTTGAAACAAACACCACCTGTATTATTAAGTCAAAGAGGATTTCATAACTTAGTTCGCCCAAGTATAGATAAAAGCAATGCATCATATTTAAAAAAGTGGTTTCCAAAGGTAAAAGGGTTTCATTCTGTATCACAAGCTATCTCTACACAATCAAATCACATCTGGACAGCTCCTAATAAATTAGATCAAGTGATTTATACCGGTCTACCTATGCAAAAAATCTATTTTGATAGTAGTTATATAAAACAACCATATTTACAATTACTCTCTGTAGGAAGACCTCATTGGGTGAAAGGATATGATTATGCCTTACAGGCGTGTAAATTGTTAAAAGAACAAGGGGTCGATTTTCAGTATACTATTATTGGAGGAAAAGGAGATGAAGAATTAAACTATATGATTCACGAATTAAAGTTACAAGATCTGATAATCTTACAAAATAGAATGTCACAAACTGACGTATATACTCATATGAAACAGGCTTCTATTCTTATCGTGTCAAGTGTAGAAGAAGGGCTGCCCAATGTGATAGTAGAGGCTATGGCTGTTGGGTTACCGGTTATTAGCACTAATTGTGGCGGGGTGTCAGAAGTGATAGAACACGGTGTTAATGGCTGGATGATTCCTATACGAAACCCTAGAGCGATGGCTGAAGAAATTATAAACGTTAGCAACCTGCCCGAAAATGAAATTGAAACAATTAGAATAGCTGCTCGTAAAAAAGTAGAAAAACAACACAATGAAGCACAGATGATTGATGGAATGATTAGCTTATATAAAGCTATACTCGAAAAACCAACGGAATCAATGGACAGAGAAGAGTGAGACTCTTCATTCCGCTACGCTGCGTTCAGAATAACAAACCCCTGTCATTCCGAAGGAGGTACGACCGAGGAATCTATTTTACATCCCCAGAAAGATTCTTCATTCCGCTACACTGCATTGAGAATGACACAGGAACACCATTGCACTGCATTCAGAATGACACAGGACCTTCTTTGCACTGTATTCAGAATGACAAAACAACTGTCATTCCGAAGAAAGGACCCTATGTCATTCCGAAGGAGGTACGACGAGGAATCTATTTTACATCCCCAGAAAGATTCTTCATTCCGCTACGCTGCATTGAGAATGATACAGGAACACCATTGCACTGCATTCAGAATGACAAACCCCTGTCATTCCGAAGAAAGAACCCTATGTCATTCCGAAGGAGGTACGACTGAGGAATCTATTTTACATCCCCAGAAAGATTCTTCATTCCGCTACGCTGCATTCAGAATGACACAGGAACACCATTGCACTGCATTCAGAATAACAAACCCTTGTCATTCCGAAGAAAGAACCCTATGTCATTCCGAAGGAGGTACGACTGAGGAATCTATTTTGCATCCCCAGAAAGATTCTTCATTCCGCTACGCTGCATTGAGAATGATACAGGAACACCATTGCACTGCATTCAGAATGACAAACCCCTGTCATTTTGAAAGAGGCACGACTGAGAAATCTACTTTTGATTGAGGGATTTTTCGCTTCCTTTGCTGCGTTCAGTATGACATGTGTTACAAATGACGGTCAAATGATCAAATTTTCCTATCTTCGAAATCGCTATGCATACTGTTAACACCCCTATACTTCCTATCCGTCAGCAATTCGCAAATGTAGTTGCTCCAAACGAATTAGATAAAAAAGCTATTTGTATTTTTGCAGCTACGGGATTCTTTTTAGATACCGATACCTATTGGAAAAACAAAAAGGTGCTAACTCCCGCTTCAAAACATACATGCAATGCAGATGACTATTTGGTAGAAAATACCCCTTATTTTAAATGGCATTATACTCCTAGAAATATCTCTTTTCAAACAGCCTTAGATGAATTTACCGATTTGTTTGAACAAATTATTACCGAACAAACCAATAATCGTAAGGTCATACTTCCATTATCAGGCGGTTTAGACAGCCGAAGCCAAGCAGTTGCCTTACACCATACTAAAGCTGAAGTTCAATCCTATTCATATGCTTTCAAAAATGGATATAAAGAACACAGCATCAGCAAACAAATTGCCAAACAGTGTGGTTTTCCTTTTGAGCAATACACCATTCCATCGGGGTATTTGTGGGATGTACTGGAAGAGGTAGCTACTATTAACAAATGTTATTCAGAGTTTACACACGCTAGACAAATGGCTGTTCTGCCTCAATTAAAAGAGATGGAGGGCGTTTTTTCATTAGGGCATTGGGGTGATGTGTTATTTGATAGAGGCGTTGCTGCGGTTGATGAAGACCAACCCGAAGTCACTATAGTTCTCAAAAAAATAGTAAAAAAAGGGGGGATGGAACTTGCTACAGCACTGTGGAAGCAATGGAACTTGGAAGGTACTTTTGAAAGCTATCTAAAAAACAGAATTCAAAAATTACTTGACAAGATTGAGATTGAAAACACCAGTGCCAAAATACGGGCTTTTAAATCACTGTATTGGGCACCACGTTGGACCTCCATTAACTTATCCATTTTTGAAGCAGCTCACCCTATAACACTGCCTTATTATGATAACCGAATGTGTGAGTTTATTTGTACGCTTCCTGAAACATTTTTAGCCGATAGAAAATTGCAAATAGCTTACATACAAAACCGAAACCCGAAAGTAGCCAAAATAATGTGGCAAGATCAACGACCCTATCATTTATATAATTACCATAAAAACAAAGCCCCGGCCAACCTTCCGTATCGAATACAAAATAAACTAGTTAGAGAATTAAAAGCATTAGTAGGAAAACCGTACATACAACGCAACTGGGAACTTCAATTTTTGGGAATGGACAATGATGAACAGTTACAAAGCTACTTGTTTAATGCAATGTTTAATACTTTGGTTTCAAAACCTCTCGTCGCCAAGTTTTACAATGCGTTTAAAAACACCGACGCAGTTACTTACTCACACGCAGTAAGCATGTTATTAACCTTAAGCGTTTGGTATGATAATGAATATAAAAAAAGGGAGTTATGAAAGTTTCTGTAGTACTCCCGATATATAATGGTGAAGAAACCCTAGAGCAAACCTTAAAAAGCCTTGTTGAACAAACCTTTCAAAGCTTTGAGTTGGTAGCGTGTATTGACGGAACTACTGATCGTTCTAAGGAAATTTTAAATGCTTATGCCGCTTATTTTCAGAAAGTAACTGTTTTGGAAAATAATAATAATCTTGGCTTAGGACCTACTATGAATAGGTTGATAGCAAATAGCAATGGGGAGTATATCGCTGTAGCGGAACAAGATGATTATTACTATCCGTATCGATTAGAAAAACAAGTAGCGATTTTAAATAGCAGGAACGATGTTGGGTTGGTTTCCGGAATTGCTGAATTTTGGAATGGAAACTCAATAACCGGAACATTTCCAGGAATTTTAGTAGGGGGGAAGCCATATCCTACCGGAAGAGATATGTTTCTTTTAAATTACAGAAATCAAATTAAAGTAGTAAACAGTTGTATGATGTTCCGGAAATCCATTCATATCGACAAAGGTTTATATTTTACACAACATTACCCAAGCATCAGTGTAGATTGGGCCTATATATTGCGCTTCTCGTTAATCTCTAAAATATATGGAATTCCTGAAGTTTTAGTGCGCTTAGATAGGAGGACAGACCGTAAATCAGTTACTACATATAAAGAAAAACAATTTAAAGCCTCCCGGGAATTGTTACGTAGTTTTGCCTATGAATATCCTAATATAATATCAAAAAGAGAGTATACATACGCTCTAGGTACTCAAAAAATTATGGAATTAAACCATACATTCGGATTTCGTTTTGTATTCCAATCAATGCTATACATACTTAGGAATCCGTTTGACGCAAGATTAAGAGTTAATTTGATAAATCGTTTCAAGAGAAAGTTTTAAGAAATGAAAACTAATTTATTTATTGCTGGAGCGTGTAAAAGTGGAACTTCCTATGTACATAGTTTTTTAGGGAAACAGCCTGATATATGCCCTTCCAATCCTAAAGAACCGTATTTTTTTGAACTTCCGGCTGAAGAACGGAATGAAAGTATGTATTATAAAAAGTATTTTTCAGACCATACCAATGAAAAATATTTGCTGGACGGAAGACATCGAACAATGTTTTTCTCTTGGATGCCACAAACAATTTATGACTATAACAAGGATAGTAAATTTATTTTTATTTTGAGAAATCCGGTAGATAGAGCTTATTCTCATTGGTGGATGTGGTATGCAAGGAAAATCATTAAGACTTCTTTCCATAAAACAATACGACGACAAGTAACAGAGATTGCTCAACATAATTTTTTTATGGAGATGACCCCTCACAGTTATATTGATTTTGTAAAAAAAGAATCTTATGACGGCAGAATGGCTTATGCAGATGCAGAGACCATAGTAGAATCAGGTTATTATTTTACACAGATTTCTCGATTTTTAGAGATATTTGAAAAGAATCAACTATTAATTCTTGACTATGATGAAATAAAAACACCGCACGTATTGGCAACAAAAATGAAAGAATTTTTAGGAATTTCTATACAGGTATCTGCAAAAGAACAAATAATAAATAAAGCACCTTCCTATGCAAAGCCAAAATTGTATGTGAGTACGTTTTTTCCTAAAACGATAAAAACTAAAGTGAAAAACCTATTTTTTTCAAAAAAATCGATTCCAAAAAAATCGAGAATTTTGTTACAGCAACAGTATCATGACGAAAATAAAAATTTATACGAAAAGTTAGGTATTACCTTTGCAACTAAATGGATGTAAGTAAGAATATGCGTCAATATAAAAAAATAAGGATTCTCTATACCATTCCAAACTTTAATACAGCCGGAAGTGGAAAGATAGTATATGATTTGCTAAAAGGGTTGGATCCATCCAAATTTGAAGTGGCAATAGCGTGCGCTCATACCAAAGGAGCCTTATTTAAAGAAGTAGAGTCTTTAGGCGTTCCTATCCATATTCTACAATTCACTATTTCCTATTATTTATATACCTTTTATAGGTGTTTTTTAAAGTTATATTGGCTATTAAAAGGAGAGTATCAAAATAAACTTAAAAGCTATCCATTTTTTTTTGAACGTAAATCTAAAATGCGTTTAGATTGGTATTATGAAGAAACCTATGCTTTAGGAGAAAAATATAAAAAAACATTTCAGACATAAATTATATTGATGTTAATTTGGAAGATTTAAATTCAAGTTTTGGATTTAAAAGAATAATTAAAAAATTTAAGTTGGAAAAACATATTAATTTTGATAAGCTTGAACCCCATATAGGTAAAGCAAGAAATTTAAAAAAAGAATTTTAATCAAACTAGAAAGTACATGTGTGGTTTTTTAGTAGAATATACCTTCACTGGCAAGTCAGGATTACCAAAAAATGACTTTATGAGTTTGCTTTCCATGTCACGATTAAGAGGACCTGATTCACAAAGATACATCTCTAAACAACCTAATTTACAGTTTGGTTTTAACCGGCTTTCAATATTAGAACTTTCAGAGGCTGGCGATCAACCGATCGTAAGTCACGATAAAAGATATATTCTGGTTTTTAACGGTGAAATATACAATCATCTGGATTTAAGAAATAGATTGAACTTCAAAGAGTTTAAAGGAGAAAGTGACTCCGAAACCATTACGGCTTGTTTTGTAGAGTGGGGAGTTCATAAAACTATAGACCAACTAAACGGTATGTTTTCAATGGCTGTGTATGATACGCTTGAAGAGGAGTTTTACTTAATACGGGATTTCGCTGGAATTAAGCCTCTGTTTTATGGTTGGGACGGTAAAACATTGCTAGTAGCGAGCCAGTATGACCAAGTTATTTCCCATCCATCGTATAAATCAAAGTCTATTGATAGCCAAATTCTTAAGCTTTATTTAGAGCAACATTATATGCCTGCTCCATTTGGGCTTTATAAAGATACTTTTCAAGTACGTCCAGGAGAGATTGTAGTGTTCAAAAAGGACAGATCTTTAAAAAAAATTAGATATTGGGAGTTAACTACAACCGTTCACTATACTATTCCAAATAAAAAAGAAGCAATCGAATATATAGAAGAAGCACTTTCAAATTCGGTACATCGGCAGTTGCTCTCGGATGTCCCTTTAGGAGCTTTTTTATCTGGAGGTGTAGATTCAAGCTTGATAGCCTCTTATATAAAAGATGCTAAAACTAAGCCTAAGGTTTTCACTATAGGTTCAGACAGTAAGGTTCACGATGAGTCATACCGAGCCAAACAATTTGCTCAAACTTTAGATTTACAACAAACAATATGGCACCTATCAGCAACCGAAGTTTTAAAATATTGGGATAAAGCCATGGACTCATTACATGAACCCTTAGCAGATTTTAGTGTCTTACCAACATATTTAGTTTCTAAGTTGACAGCTAGTAAATTAAAAGTTGCTTTAAGTGGTGATGGCGGAGATGAATTATTTTTTGGTTATGAACGGTTTTGGAGTGTCGGTAAAAACATACAGTTCCAACAGTATCCTAATATTTTGAGAAAGGCTATATATGGTTTTGATAGATTTATTTCTGGTAATAAAAGAGTAAATCGAGTATTGATGGCACCAAATCAAGGAATTGCGCATCAAGGGTTGCATTCACGTTTTAAAAAAAAATGGTTATATGAAGTTGCGCCAAATTTAAAAGATATTGAGTTGCCACAAGAATATAAAGTGTATAACTATCAAAACACTAAGGATATTCGTCAATTATTAATTAATATGCGAAAGGCCGAATTTTACGGGATGATGCAAAAAACGCTTAGAAAAGTTGACCTTGCAAGCATGGAAAACAGCTTAGAAGTACGGGTTCCGTTTTTGGATAAAAAAATGATTGAAGCAGCATGTCAAATAGATCCACTATTGAGTTATGGTGGGGGAAGACAAAAACAAGTATTAAAAGAGCTGTTGTCTAGTCGAATTCCAACAATACCCGAAGAAAAGATAAAAAAAGGATTTTCTATTCCTTTATCAGGATGGTTGCGTAAAGATTTGAAAAATATAGTAACCCAAAAAATTTTAGATTCAGATTTAACTTCTTATGGATTTGAAAAAATACATATTGAGAACATGTTACAATACCATATTAAGAGAAAAGAGGATTTAAAATGGCCCATATTCACACTGTATGCTCTAACAAAATTTAAATGAAAAAAATAAAAATTCTCTTTACCATACCTAATTTTGATACTGCTGGAAGTGGCAAAGCTCTCTTGAATATAGCTAAAGGATTGGATACAACAATTTTTGAACCCCATATAATGTGTCTACATAACAGAGGCGCATTTTTTAAGGTAGTGAAAAACTCCAAAATACCAATTCACGTACATAATTATATACCAACTTCAAGGCCTTTCCTACAAATGTTCAGGGAAAGTTGGCAAGTCTCTAGATATTTAAAAAAAATAAATCCTGATATTATTCACAGTTATCATTACAGTGCAAATTATACAGAAGCCCTAGCTGCTAAGGTAGCAGGAATACCTTGGGTCTTCACTAAAAAAAATATGAACTGGGGTGGAAATTCAAGTAATGCTTGGAAGTTAAGATCATTTTTAGCCAATAAAATTGCAGTGCAAAATACAGATATGTCATCTACCTTTTACAGGGGTAGTAAAAAAACTGTTTTAATACCAAGAGGAATCGATATCGCTCACTTTGAATCTAAAAATGATTATCCACAACTAGATAACAGATTTGTAATTTGTGTGGCTAATTTTGTGCCAGTTAAAGGTATTGAAACACTTATTCACGCTTTTTGTAAAGTAAGTAATAAACATAAAAATTGGAATTTATTATTGGTAGGTGATACGGCTAGTTCTTATGGAGAGGAATTAATAAATATTGTGGGGAATATAGGAATGAATAAGAAAATAACCTTTACAGGAAAAGTTCTTGACGTGAGACCTTATTTAAACCGTTCAGAAATCTTTGTGTTACCTACTAAAAATGAAGGGCGTAGAGAAGGTTCGCCAGTTGCACTTTTGGAAGCAATGGCAAATGGAAAAGTTGTAATAGGTTCCAATATACCGGGGATAAAAGATCAATTGGCAAATTTCCCTAACTTTTTATTTGATCCTTCTAAGGTTGATAATTTAGTTATAAAACTAGATCATTATATGAATCAATCGAAAGATGAACTAAAAAAAATAGGGATGTCTTTTTGTAAACATGTAAAAGTAAATTACCCAATTGAGAAAGAAATTAAAAAACATGAGGCACTCTATAATACTATTGTAAAAAAATGAAAATAGGGTTACTACTTTCTTCACCTCCGGGATATTCAGAGACCTTTTTTACTTCCAAAATAAAAGGGTTACAAGCTCAAGGGCATTCGGTATTGTTGATTACAGCAGCTACATCACAACAGTTTACCGGGTGTAAACACAAAACACATCCTCGTGTTGCCAAGTCAGTATGGATGCAGTTGGTTCGTTTTTTACTAGTAGGCATCACATTGTTGCCCTATCTACAAAGAGTAATTCGTTATATTAAACTAGAACGCAATGAAGGAACATCGTTAAAACGAGTCATTGAAAAAACGTATTTGAATGCTACGCTCTTAAAACTGGACGTAGATTGGTTGCATTTTGGTTTTGCTACGATGGCCATTGATAGAGAGCTGGTCGCTAAAGCAATTGGTGCAAAAATGGCTGTTAGTTTTAGAGGGTTTGATATAGCAATTTATCCTTTGAAACATCCTAATTGCTACCATAAACTATGGAAGTTTGTTGATAAGGTACATACCATATCTAATGATTTATTAGTAAAAGCGCATGCGCTAGGATTACCTAAGTCAATATCCTTTCAAAAAATTACTCCGGCTATCGATGTAGCTTTTTTTAACAATAATTCGCTTGCAAAATCGGTAGAGCAACCTATTCACTTTTTAACAGTAGGTCGCCTTCATTGGAAAAAAGGATATGTACAAATGCTTGAAGCATTAGCCGAATTAAAACAAAACGGAACTAATTTTACGTATTCCATTATAGGAGGTGGGTCTAAACGAGAACGAGAACGAATTGCCTTCGCAGCATTACAATTAGACCTTACAGATGAGGTTATATTCAAAGGAATTTTAGATTCGGAAGCGATAAAAGAAGAATATAAAAAAGCAGATATATATTTACAATATAGTATTTCTGAAGGATTTTGCAATGCTGTTTTAGAAGCGCAAGCCATGGGCTTATTATGTATCGTCTCAAATGCAGAGGGTCTTTCTGAAAATGTGTTACACAATCAATCAGGGTGGGTAGTACCTATGCTTAATCCACTGGCTCTAAAGACTCAAATTGAATATGTATTAAACCTTTCTGATACCATACAAACTATAAATAGACAACAAGCCAAAGATCGAGTGCGAAAGGAGTTTACTATAGAAAAGCAACAACAAGAGTTTGTGAAGTTTTATACATAAAGTTTCAGTTCTAAGGAAGCAGGAATAGTTGACAATTAATATATATGTTGTCAGTTCGAGTGGTTTCTCCTAAGTGTAGCTTAGGAGAAAATGTATCGAGAACGCTTTTAAATTCCAAACATTCATACTGTGAAAACTTAAAATGTTTATACTCTTTCCAGCTCAGACAGTACTTGTTACACTAGCATTACTTCCAATCTCACTCAGTAATTGGAAGATCATCAAAAAAAAATACCGGAATAGCTACAAAGCTAAGCAGCTCCAAATTCACTCGACCTAATAATTGGTTTTTATACCGTCAGTTCGAGTGGTTTCTCCTAGGTGTAGCTTAGGAGAAAATGTATCGAGAACAGTAAATAATGTGATGTATAAATATAAGAACACTTATATTTACGGTAATGAAAATCTTTTATCCCAAGCCGCTGTATGATGCCAATTACCGAGGCCTTACGTTTCCCTTATTAAAACCCTTTATTAAGGGTGCTTCCTTTACCGATGCGCAGCGTGTTGCTATGTATGGGGTTTCAGAAAACGATGTGCAGCTTACAGCCACGATGGAAGAGGCAGCAGTCGCTATCTTACCCATGGCATGGCAATACCATCAAAAAACAAATACGACCCAACAAGCTCTAGAATTTATAGCAGATTGTAATCGTAAAAAGAAACAAGTATGGGGTTTTAATGCAGGTGACTTTGGGGTTAAAACACCAGCTCTACCGAACGTTACTTGGTTTCGCTTGGGCGGAAACAAGTCTCAATTTACTGAACAAGAATATACCATACCGCCCTTTATCAATGATCCTTTAGAAAAGCACTATCAAACCCATAACATTACCGAACGACCATACCAAAACAAACCGGTAATTGGATTTTGTGGGCAAGCAAATGCGTCTCTTTTGCAAAAAGGAGAGGATGTATTAAAGATTGTAGGTCGAAATGTAAAGAGTAACATAGGCCTCACTCAAAACACACCACAACCCCTTATTGCTACGTCTTATCTGCGCGCTTCTCTTTTACAGACGTTGGAGCAGTGTTCAAAAGTGCAAACAAATTTTATAAAAAGAAAACAATATAGAGCCGGTGTAAAAAAACAGAAGGATTCTCATGCTACAACAAAAGAGTTTTATGATATGATTCATCAAACCGATTATACATTGTGTGTGAGAGGAGCCGGAAACTTTTCAGTACGATTCTATGAAACATTGGCAATGGGACGTATTCCTATCTTGGTTGATACCGATTCCCCCTTGCCTTTTCAAGAGATACTTCCATGGAAAAAATATGTGGTTTGGGTTTCCTATAACGAAAGACGTGCTATTTGCGAAAAAGTAAAGACCTTTCATCAATCATTATCTGAAACAGATTTTATAGCTTTACAACACGCCAACCGAACCCTTTGGAAAGATAATTTGACAATGGGAGGGTTTTTTAAACGATTTTTTCAACCTAATAGCTTAATTTAACTTGCTTTAAGTGTTATTCAACTCTCTTGATTTTGCTGTCTTTTTACCCATAGTGTTCCTACTGTATTGGTCTATATGCAACAAACGAATTCAGTATCAAAACATATTGATGTTGGTTGCAAGTTGTTTTTTTTACGGTTGGTGGGATTGGCGGTTTTTATCACTTCTTTTATTTAGTACAATTGCAGACTTTATAATAGGATTACAGCTGCATAAAAGAACCCGACCTAAGCATCGAAAATTACTCCTCGTATTAAGTTTAACGGTAAATTTGGGATTGTTAGGGTTTTTTAAATACTATAATTTTTTCATCGATAACTTTACAACTGCATTTACTTTTTTCGGAGGTACGATTCAACCAAATACATTAAACATTATTCTACCGGTTGGGATTTCATTCTATACCTTCCAAACACTTAGTTATACCATTGATATATATCGAAGAAAGTTGGAGCCTACTACCAATTTTATAAGCTTTGCAGCTTTTGTTTCCTTTTTTCCGCAGTTGGTAGCAGGTCCTATTGAACGGGCTAGTAACTTATTACCTCAATTTCAGAAAAGAAGGGTTTTTAACAATGAGGAAGCAGCGATAGGGATACGGCAAATTATATGGGGCCTTTTCAAAAAAGTTGTAATTGCAGATAATTGTGCACAATTTGTAAACGAAATTTTTAATAATTATGCAGCACATTCTAGCACAACATTAATTTTGGGTATAGTTTATTTTTCTTTTCAGATTTACTGTGATTTTTCAGGGTATAGCGATATTGCTATAGGTACAGCTCGGCTTTTTGGATTCAAATTAATGGTGAATTTTCGATATCCGTATTTCTCTAGAGATATAGCTGAGTTTTGGCGTAGATGGCATATTTCTTTGTCAACTTGGTTTCGAGATTATGTGTATATACCCTTAGGAGGAAGTAGGGTTTCCCAAAGAAAACAAATTAGAAACGTTTTTATTGTTTTTATAGTAAGTGGTTTCTGGCATGGTGCCAATTGGACATTTATTATTTGGGGAGCTATAAACGCGTTGTTTTTTATTCCTTTATTACTTTCGAATAAAAATAGAAAGCATACTGATACAATAGCTGAAAATAGTTTTTTTCCATCCTTACGTGAATTAATATGGTTGTGCGCTACCTATATTATTACATTATTTGGATGGGTGTTTTTTAGGGCTAATACGCTTAAGGATGCTCTAGCATATTTACAGGAAATGGCAAAAGGAGACTTCAAAATTGAAATGCTACATATTGAACGGTATTCTTTTGAAATGCTTCCCTTAATTTTATTATTAATAAGTATAGAATGGGTTTCAAGAAAAAAAGAGTTTCCATTGCTTTCTTCTAAATTCCGCTATTTAAAAACTTTTGGAATCATTGTTTTAATTTTGTTGTTTGGTAGCTTTTCAGAAATTCAAGATTTTATTTATTTTCAGTTTTAAATGAAACAGTTTATAAAATATATCATAAGTTTAATACTCGGGCTATTTATCATAATGGTAGTATTAGATCTTTTTTACACATATGTCTATAATACAGGTAGTTATAGAAATAAAGTGATGTGGATGCGGGATATGGAGTCGGTATCTTTGGATTATGCAGTTTTTGGTAACTCTAGAGCAAACTATTCAATCAATCCTGATATAATTTATGATAAAACTGGAAAGGAAGGCTTAAACTTTGGGATTAATGCATCAGGTCCATTTGAAGTATATCTAACGATTAAAGAGTTCTTAAAAAAACATTCAACAGAAAGAATATTTGTACAAGTAGATTACACCTTTTATCAAACTACACCAGATGATGTAGGACAATTATCTTGGATTCCATATTTGAAAGAGAAGCAAATTATTCAAGAATTTAAAAAAAGCGAACCTCATTATACATATCTATATTACGTTCCATTTTATAGATATTTAAAATATGATTCAAGAGTAGGTTTTAGGAATATGGCTTTAAGCTTTATTAGAAAACCCCCTAATTTTTTAAATAATAGAGGATATCTAGAAAGGGAGGGGAATTTAAAAAATGATGAATACTATGAATATACTTTACAAGCAAAATCAAATCCTTATATTAATAAAATTACTGAGTTATGTAAAAACAACAATATTGATATAGTGTATTTTACAGCTCCTATTTATAAACCTTCCGAAACCTTTTCAGCCCTGGAAAATAATCTTTCGAATTATTATGATTTATCAGAAAGTATTAACAAAAAAAAATATTTTAGTGATCATACTCATTTAAATACCGCAGGAGCAATGCTTTTTACTAATAAATTTATAGAAATGTTTTACTCACGTTCACCAGTAAATTAATTATACATACGTGCTATTTACTTTTTTAAAATACCTTCAACCTACTCATTACTTTCAATTGTACCGTAAAGATGGGCGTTCGGTATTTCCTATTCCTGAGCAGTTACCTGAAACAGTTTTAAAATACCTCCATTCTAACTCCCATTTTACTTCTGAAAAGGCAAAAAGGTATGACCTGTCTTGGCAAGCTATTCAAAAAGGATACATAGGAAATGCTCCAACATACACCGAATTTGAGAAAGTCCCTATTAGTGATGAGTATGTATTTATTAGACTGTATTTTCATAAAGCATGGGTGTTTTATGTGTTAATTCTTAGACTTTTCAGCTTTAAAAATCCGATTACCGAAATACAAAGTTGGCTAAAAACGAAACATATAAACCGTTTTACATATCACACAGACCCAATAAAGCAGACAAAATGGAATACCAACTCTAATCAGGTAATCGATGATAAGGTTTCCGTTATTATTCCCACATTAAACCGCTATACCTACCTGAAAGATGGATTAAAAGATTTGGAACAACAAACTCATAAAAACTTTGAAGTACTTGTTATAGATCAATCAGAACCATTTGATGCTACTTTTTACGAGCAATTTTCACTAGACCTTAAAGTTGTTAATCAACAAGAAAAAGCATTATGGTTGGCGCGTAATACAGCTATACAAATGGCAAGTAGTTCTTTGTTATTACTGTATGATGATGATAGTAGAGTAGAGGCAGACTGGATTGAGAATCACTTGAAGTGTCTGTCTATTTTTAATGCTGAAATCTCATCAGGTGTTTCTATTTCGCAAACCGGAGCAAAAGTACCTGAAAACTATTCTTTTTTCAGAATTTCAGATCAACTAGATACAGGTAATGTATTAATTAAAAAGGAGGTTTTTAAACGCATAGGGTTGTTTGACCGACAATTTGAAAAACAACGAATGGGCGATGGTGAGTTTGGATTACGAGCCCACTTAGAAGGATTTTTAAATATTTCAAATCCTTATGCAAAACGATTGCATTTAAAAGTAGGAACCGGAGGTTTACGCCAAATGGGAAGTTGGGACGGCTACAGACCTAAAAAATGGTTTTCACCACGCCCTATACCAAGTGTAGTATATTATTTTAGGCGCTACTATGGTAAAACTCGCACACGTTTATTACTATTGCGCACTGTACCGCAGTCTATCATGCCATATCGTTTTAAAAGAAGTAAACTTTTAATGTTGTTGGGAGGACTAACCGCAGTAATTTTAGCACCTTTAGTATGTATACAAGTGATGTTGTCTTGGAGGCAAGCATCAAAGAAAATTAAACAAGGACCAAGTATAAGTGAGCTCAAATAAAATAGTATTGTTAACATCTGAATTTCCACCCCAACCTGGCGGTATAGGGAATCATGCCTATAACTTAGCTGAAGGCTTACAAGGTCATAATTATAAGGTAACTGTTATTTCTGATACCCGTTCAAAAACTGGAACGCCCGAAAAGCAGTTTGATAGAAGCTGTCAAGCAACAATTGTAAGAATATCTAGAAAAAACCTCGTTGTTACTTATTTTAAACGAATTGCTGTAGCGTTTAAGTATGTAAAACAGAACGATACGCTTATAGCATCGGGAAAATTTTCTTTATGGGTTGGAGCCTTTTTAAGTCTTTTTATCAGTAGAAAATACATTGCTGTTATTCACGGAAGTGAACTCCAATTGGGAAATCAATTTTTAAAAATAATTACCAATACTGCCTTAAAACAATTTCATACGGTAATTGCGGTGAGTAATTACACTAAGTCGTTGGTATCACACCTAGATTTCAATAATATACACGTTATTCATAATGGCTTCACATTACAAAAACCTATGGCAGTAGCTAAAAAACACAAGCCTTTGCCGGTACTCATTACAGTGGGAAATGTAACAGCACGTAAAGGACAACATAATGTAATCAAAGCCTTGCCTCAGCTATTAAAAATATATCCAGACTTACAATATCACATTGTTGGTATTCCAACTGAAAAAGAAAGGTTGCAAAAATTAGCCTTAGATTTAAATGTAGAACAAGCTGTTTATTTTCATGGCTGTGTTTCAGAAGACGAAAAAATTAGGTTACTGCAACAAGCTGATGTATTTATGATGTTAAGTGAAACGACCAAAACTGGTGATGCAGAAGGTTTTGGAATAGCCATATTAGAAGCCAATGCCTTAGGAATACCGGCAATTGGAGCAAGAAATTGTGGTATTGAAGACGCAATTAAAGATAAAAGTTCTGGAAGACTTGTAGTACACAATGATCCTTATCAATGTAAAGAAGCCTTAGAAGATATTCTTGAAAAGTATCAAACCTATGCTAATAATGCTACTTCGTGGTCAAAACAATTTTCTTGGGATAAAGTAATTTTAAAATATTTAACACATTTACAATAAACTGTGAAACTAGTTATCATATCACATACCGAACACTACAAAACCAATAAAGGAGAAATAGTAGGTTGGGGGCCTACTATCAGTGAGATAAATCACTTAGCAAAAGATTTTGAAAAAATTTATCATATCGCTTTTTTACATACCAAAAGTGTTCCTCCCAGTTCATTACCGTATACAGCTTCCAATATTGAATTTATACCGCTTAAACCTATTGGTGGACCGTCACTTATAGATAAATTGAGAGTTTTAGGTAGTATACCAACAGTTCTAAAAACAGTTTCTGCTATCCTAGACAAAGTAGATGTTTATCAACTAAGAACCCCTACCGGAATTGGTGTGTTTTTAATACCATACCTTACATTCTGTACCAAAAAGAAAGGTTGGTATAAATATGCCGGTAATTGGGTACAAAAAAAACCACCATTGGGTTATGCCATACAACGATGGTTATTAAAAAAACAATCAAGACCGGTTACCGTTAACGGTACCTGGAGGGAAGATAAACCCCACATTATTCCTTTTGAAAACCCTTGTTTAACTATAGAAGAACGTAATCAAGGAAAGGAGATTATAGAAACTAAATCATATACAGCACCATTTACATGTTGTTTTGTAGGTCGCTTGGAAGATGCCAAAGGCGTACAGCGTATTATTGACTTCTTAGTAACATTAAAAGACATCGAGCTTATTAAAGCATTTCATTTTGTTGGGGATGGACCTAAACTTGACGAGTATAAATCTCAATTAAAAGCAATTAAAATACCTGTTTTTTTTCACGGATTTTTAGAAAGAAAAGCTGTATTTGAAATTTATAAAAAAAGTCACTTTTTTCTGTTACCAAGTACAGCCTCAGAAGGTTTTCCTAAAGTAATTGCTGAGGCTATGAATTTTGGATGTATACCCTTGGTGTCTACAGTCTCGAGTATAGGGCAATATATAACCAAAGAGGTGGGTTTTCCGTTATCTAATTTAACAGCGGAAAGTTTACAAAATGGGTTTGCTTCCATTGTATCAACATCAGAAAAGAATTTGAAATTGCAAAGCAAAAAAGGGTTTGATGTTGCTGAAAATTTTACATTTGATTACTATAGAAAGCGTATTAAATATGAAATATTGACCACTTAAATTTTATACACCATTAACTTATTATCACATAGTAAACCTTTACGAGATATTTTACTTCACGTGTTGTTGGGGGTAGCCGGCTTTACTTTTAAGCCTCTTATGCTATTGTATATGGTATTTGTTTTAGGGTTTTGGTTAAGCCGCATTTTTACTAAGGAAAACAAACACCTGGAAATTTTAAAAGCTATGGCTTATATAACAGGGGCTGAGGTTTTTTTTAGAATGACGGGTGCTTATATCTTTTATGAAACCGCTAAATATGCTGTTATTTTATTTTCGATCATAGGTTTTTTCTTCTATGGCTTTAAAATAAAAGCCATACCGTATGTATTTTATCTACTTCTATTAATTCCCGGTATATTGGTTTCATTAGAAAACATTGGGTATGATGTAAACTTTAGAAAAGCAGTATTATTTAATTTAAGCGGACCATTAACATTAGGGGTTGTTAGCTTATATTGCTTTGGTAAAACTATTTCTTTTTCAAATTATTTAAACGTATTGAATGTAATGGTCTATCCATTACTTTCAATAACTGTATATGTTTTTTTATATACTCCAGATTTACAAAATGTAGTCACAGGAACGGCTTCAAATGTCGCATTATCGGGAGGCTATGGTCCCAATCAAATAGCAACTGTATTAGGCTTAGGCGTGTTTGTTTTGTTTAGTCGGTATTTAATTCCGTATAAAAATAAAATAGTACACGTAATTATGCTCTTTTTTTTAGGTGCTATGGCGTATCGAGCTATCCTTACCTTTTCAAGGGGCGGTGTGATAGTATCCGGATTAATGATAGCTGCTTTTAGTATTGTTTTTTACTTTACTACGAATATCAAAACCAAAATAAAAACAAGTTTTAAGGTTGTAGGATTGATAGTTATAAGTATGGCTATTTGGTCCTTAGCTTTATTACAAACAGGAGGTATGATAGGAAATCGGTATGAAAATAAAGATGCTTTAGGAAGAGAAAAAGAAGATGTTACTACCGGGAGATTAGAGTTGTTTAAAACTGAGATGGAAACATTTGAGGAGAGTCCATTTTTTGGAATTGGAGTGGGTAATATAAAGTTTAAATTTATGGATGAATTAGGAAAAAGTATACCTACCCATAATGAAATCACCCGTCTTCTTTCTGAACATGGTTTCTTCGGTGTTTTAGCGCTTATGGTTCTTATTTTGACTCCTTTAATTGCAAAACTTCAAGGCGCACAGAATATTTATTTTTTTCCTTTTCTTATATTTTGGTTTTTAACTATATCGCATTCCTCCATGCGTATTGCCGCGCCGGCTTTTGTATACGGTTTGGCTTTATTACATATCACTTATGAAAAGAAAAAATAACATTCTATACATAGGGAATAGTTTATCAAAAAAGGGGAATACTCCAAGTACTTTAGAATATTTGGCTTCACAACTCAAACAAGAAGGGTACGTATTAAAAACAGCTTCTTCTATACAAAATAAACCGATTCGATTATTAGACATGTTAGTTACGGTTTTTAACAATCGAAAATGGGCATCGGCAGTACTCATTGATACATACAGCACACTAAATTTTCAATACGCAGTAGCGGTAGCCACCGTCTGTCGCTTTTACCATATTCCTTATATTCCAATTTTACACGGCGGTAATCTTCCTGTAAGGTTGCAACAAAGTAAAAGGCAAAGTTTAAAACTATTTGGAAATGCAATGACAAATGTAGCGCCATCCCAGTATTTACAAGATGCTTTTAACAGAGAAGGGTATAAAAATATTACTTACATTCCCAATTCTATTAAAATTGCCAACTATTCATACTTCATTCGGAAAAAACCACAACCCAAACTCTTATGGGTTCGCTCTTTTTCCGAATTATACAACCCTATGCTCGCTGTAAGGGTTGTAGAATTACTTATTGAAAAAGGATACAAAAACGCTGAACTCTGTATGATAGGTCCCGATAAAGATGGGTCTTTGGAAGTGTGTAAAGCATATGCTAAGCAAAAAAACCTTCCGGTTACATTTACCGGTGGTTTAACAAAAGAAGAATGGATTGAACGATCTAAAGCGTATGACATTTTTATAAACACTACAAACGTTGATAATACTCCTGTAAGTGTTATTGAAGCGATGGCATTGGGGTTGCCGGTTGTATCTACAAATGTTGGTGGTGTCCCGTTTTTAATAGATGCTAATAAAGATGGATTGTTAGTAACCCCCAACAATGCGATAGCTTTTACAGATCAAATTGAAACAATACTTACCGGTACGGTAGATTCCGTTCAATTAGCGCATCAAGCTCGAAAAAAAGTAGAGCAATTTGATTGGAATATTGTTAAAAATAAATGGAAGGCTATTTTATAAGAACCTAGTATCTTTACCTAAGAACTGTTTAGGGATTCAATTATAAAACTTTTATGATGATACAACAACTTGGTATTGTGATTCCGTATTATAATGCTCAAAACCATATAGAAACGGTAGTAGAGAAAGCATCACACTATAGTAATCATATTATTGTTGTTAATGACTACAGTTCTCAGCCTCTTCCGCAAGGATATTTACAATCTCATGAGAGTGTAACTATAATAAACTTATCAGAAAATCTAGGGGTTGGTGGTGCAACAAAAGCAGGTTTTACTTACCTTGAAAATTTAGATACCGTAACGGTAATGATTAAGCTTGATGCCGATGATCAAATGGATACTGAGTATATTCCTCAATTGGTTGCTCCCATACTTACTACAAAGCACGATTTTGTAAAAGGGAATCGGTTTCGTGATTTTAGAGCGTTAAAAAGAATGCCTTGGGCAAGACGATTTGGTAATTTATTTCTTTCTTTTTTAAGTAAAGTTGCTACCGGATATTGGAATTGTTTTGATTTTAATAACGGTTTTTTTGCCTTATCCAAAGAAAAATGGTCGCTTCTCAACCAACACGATATAGCAAATAATTACTTTTTTGAAACGTCTTTAATAAGTGAGTTATACTTTCAAAAAGCAAGTATAAAGGAAGTAGCGATGCCGGCTATCTACGGCGAGGAAACCTCAAATATGAACATATATAATATGCCCTTTCTTTTCGGACTCAATTTATTGAAAAGATTTGTATCAAGAATTTGGAAAGCATATTTTGTATATGATTTTAATATAGGAAGTCTTTACTTAGTATTTGGTCATCTCTTATTCCTATCAGGAATTCTCTTTGGGGGTATTAACTGGTATCACTATGCTAGTAAAGAAGTCTTAACTCCTTTGGGAACAATTATGATAAGTGCGTTATTAATAATTTTAGGATTTCAATTACTGTTACAAGCCATTCAGTTTGACATCTTGAACACCCCAAAAAATGAACGTTAAATTCTGTAAATAGAATTGGGTAAAAAAGGATATATGTATTGCATATCTGTATTTTTTTCTACTTTTACGACTCCAACTTCAAAGACATGACGCAAAAAGGAACGATTCATTTTGAAATTTCCGAACGTAAAATCCTGCTGCGCATATTTGATATAGCAGCCGTACTTTGTTTACTTTATCTTATAGGTCAGATATTTGATTTTGATTACTTTAAAATAAACTCAGACCATTGGGTTTGGTCCATCGTTTTGGCAGTTTATCTTACCGTTTTTGCTACCATTTTTGAATTGTATAACTTACAAAAAGCCAGTAAGTTGGAAACTGTAATTCAAAATATAATTCTTACAGCCTCCGTTACCGTTCTATGTTACTTATTAACACCTTTTTACACACCAACCTTACCCGCAAACCGTTTGCAGATTCTTTACTTTTTTCTAGCTGTGAACATAGCACTTTTTGTTTGGCGGTACGTGTATATCACCTTCATTTCAGCGCCTCGTTTTTTTAAACGCGTATTGCTTATCGGAAATTCAAAAGAAATAGGCGAAGTAGCACAATCCTTAGAGAAATCAGACCCTAATTATCGAGTTTTCGGATATGTAAATACTGGCGATACTGAATATTTAAGTGACGCTTTAATTGAGTTTAAAAGTGACAGCCTCACCGAAACAATTAATAAATATGCCATATCTGAAATTGTAGTGGCATTAACAAAATCTGAAGAAATGACCCTTCAGCTTAATAACCAATTAATCAGGTTGCTGGAGAGTGGAATGCCTATTAAAGAGTATACGCACGTTTATGAAGAATTAAATAGAAAAGTACCGGTACAATTTATAGCCGAAGATTTTTATCGTTATTTCCCTTTTAGCCGAAGCAATCAAAATAAACTGTACTTATTTTTTCATCGCTTAATGGATCTACTATTATCTATTATCGGGCTGTTATTTGGTTTGCTTATTTCACCGCTTATAATTCTAGGAAATGTATTGGGTAATAAAGGTCCTATATTCTATAAGCAAGAACGAGTGGGTAAAAATGGCCGATTATTTAATATTTATAAGTTGCGGAGTATGATTATTGATGCTGAAAAAAATGGAGCACAATATGCGCAAAAAAAAGACACCCGTATTACTCCTTTTGGGAAGTTTTTGCGTCGTACGCGTATCGATGAGATACCGCAGTTTATCAATGTTATACGAGGCGATATGAGCATTATTGGGCCAAGACCGGAACGCCCTATGTTTGTTAAAACACTTTCAAAACAAATTCCGTTTTATGAAATACGCCACTTTATCAAGCCCGGTGTAACAGGTTGGGCGCAAGTAAATGCAAAGTACGGCATGACACAAGACGATGCTTTGGAAAAATTACAATACGACCTTTACTACATCAAGCGCAGAAGTTTCTTTTTAGACAGTAAAATCATTTTGAAAACACTCAGTACCATTATCTTTTTTAGAGGACAGTAATGTTATTTTTTGGTAAGCTAAAGAGGTTTTACACTTCCTTTTTTAAATATCCTATTAAAAAGATGTAGCGTATTGCCAATGCAATAAGTACAGGTAGCAATGCCGGTGCAAATGTTTGTACGCCAGAAATCCAATGTACAGTTAATAACCCTAGTAGTACCAATAGAAAGAAACCATATTTTGTAATCCAAGCCTTTGGAAAACGTTTAGCAATCAATCCTGCTAAAAACAAACTCAGCGGAAACGCCCATAGCATATTGTAGTTTGCAGCAGTGGCAGTGTGATCTGTTCCAAACCATAAAAGTAATAGCAAAACACCAATCAAGCCGGTAACAATAAAGATACCTGCATCCAAAATTTTACTACGCTTGTTATTTTTCTTGTCCGTATACGTTATCAATACAATTAAGGTTCCTAGCAATCCAAAAACAAACAACGGACTCGTAAAAAAGAAAGAACCCTGCTCTTTTGGGGTATTATTAAATAGTGTGGTCGTATCTTTAACCAACTGTTCTTTGCTACTTCCTCTTGTTATGGTAGCAGTTTCGGCAGCTTTGAAAATATAATCCGGTAAAAATTGATACTCCCAAGCTGAAGCTCTTTTGTCAATTACTGCACCCAAAGCAACATCAATCCCTAAGCTTCCCCAAGTATTCCAATGTAAATTTTTCTGAATTAATTCTCTAAAGGTATACTCTTCTTCTACAAAATCGGCTGTGTATTGTAGGTCGTTACCGAGAACCTCTTTTAAAACATCACGTATTTTGGTAGCACAGTTATCATAAAAAAAGTCGTATTTGTAGTCTCGGTTTTCAGGTTTTGCGTTGTTTTGAAGAAAATTAAAAACCGCTTGCTTTTCAGAATATGTTAAATTAAGCGTTTGTTCTTTAATCCATCTATTCTGGGCAACGTAACTATTGTAAAAGGGCTCATAATAACTTACGCCAAGCTGGTATAATAGTTTTCCGCGTGCAAATTTGGTATAGAAATTAGGCGTGTTAAAATCATATACTCCATAATTATACACGATATCAAAGCCATTGGTTTTATCTTGCACTCTAAAAGCACTATGCCCAAACTTATCGTACAATTGGTCGCCAGGACCAATGGTTAAAATACTCACTTCAGCATTTTCCGATAACGAAGTGTATTGTGCTTTTACTGAAAGGGTCAGTAACAAGAGGAGTAGGGTGGTAATAAAAAGTTTTGCTTTCAGAATAACAGAGTTTTAAATTTCTGTTTCAAAAATAAGCTTTCTTTATATATTTCAAGAAATTATAAGAAGATGAATATAAATCAACAAGTCAGGTTGAGTGATTTTAATTGACCGAGAGGTCAAGTAAAATAGTATCGAGACCTCGAGACCTACCTAAAAACGCTCCAGTCTAACTTTAATGAAAACACATTGGAGTATAATGCAGCACTTTGATCACCAATATCTGTAAGTGCATAATCTACCTGAATGCCTTTGTATTTAAAACCTACACCAATGTTAGGCTGAAAACCTACTGAATCACTTCCGTCAAGTTGTTGAATGTTTTGAAAATTACCTACTCCGGCACGTACAAATACCATATCAATGTATCCAAACTGCAAACCGGCGGCTGGTGTCATACTTGTAAATGATGTTGAAAAAACATCGTTGGTTTCAGCAAAACGGAAGTTAAAATCTACTTCGGCTAGCAATGAAAAGTCGTAATGAAATACAAACCTTCTAGACACTCCTAATTGTAATTTTGGTATGGTGATTTCGGTAGTTTCAGGGAGTTCTTGGTTTTGACCCTCCACAGCTCCTTGTACGGTTGCAAATTCTTCTTCATCAATACTCCAAGCATTGAAAGTGGTTGTGATATCTCGTGCCATAAGACCAAAATTCCAATCGCCGGTTTTAAATTGTAGTCCGGCATCAAAACCAAAACCCCATGACGAAGCAAAATCACCTATTATGCGGCGTATCACTTTTGCATTAACCCCCACGTTTAAACCATCAAGAGGCAACGCACGAGCATACGAAAATGTCACACCATAATCTGCTGTAGAAAATAGACTGATGCGATTGTAATCAATATTTCCTTGATCATCAATTAATTGTGTGGTATTTAAAATATCATCAACCCCAAACCGAATCAACGATAAGGCAACCACACTGCGATCGTCTAACGGCATTGCAAATGCACCATAATCATAGTTGGCGATGTTTGCAAAATAAGAAGCGTGCATCAAAGCCAATTGATTGTCTTCCAGATTTACAAGTCCTGCCGGGTTCCAATAGCCTGAATTTACATCGGCTGTAGAAGCCGTAACTGCATTAGCCATACCAAAAGCGGCTGCATCAACTCCAATATTCATAAATTCATTTGAATACTTTCTAGTTGTTTGTGCATGAACCGATAGGGCTACTAATAAAAAAAGTAAAAATAAATTCTTTCTCAAGCTTTTAATTTTGCGCAAATATCCTACAATTTTCTACAATAGTAAACTATATTTTTGGCTACATATTGTATTTCTATACTGTTAGACGAAAATACTTTGCTATTTTTACACGACTATGATAAAACAACTACCCAATATTATAACATCCCTTAATCTACTCTGTGGAAGTGTTGCTGTACTCTTTGCCGTATCAGGGGATTTAATCACTGCTTCGTTTTTTGTTTTCTTCGGAATTTTCTTTGATTTTTTTGATGGTCTTGCAGCTAGATTGCTAGACGCTCAAAGTGACGTAGGACTAGAGCTTGACTCTTTAGCCGATTTGATTACAAGCGGACTTGCTCCTGCCATCGTGATGGTGCAATTACTTTCTGAAGCTACCTTAGGCCATCATTTAATAATGACCAATCTACTTTCAGAAGCAAGTTGGAATAGTGGAATAGAAAGTTATGTACCGTTTATTGGACTTTTAATAGCAGTTGCATCAGCATATCGTCTAGCAAAATTTAATGTAGATACAAGACAAACTACTAGTTTTATTGGGTTACCCACACCGGCAAATGCCTTGTTAATATTGAGTATTCCGCTAATGCTACATTTTCAGTACTTTGAAGGGTTAGAAAATGTGGTTTTAAATCCTTGGGTTCTTATAGCGCTTACGGTAATGAGTAGCTTGTTGTTAAATGCCGAAATTCCCTTATTTGCTTTAAAGTTTAAAACTTGGGATATTAAAAGCAATATCATTCGGTATGTATTTATTGTGGTAAGTTTACTAGCTGTTTTTTTATTGAAGTTTATAGCAATTCCGGTATTAATAGGAATTTATATTATTCTTTCATTACTTACCAATTCAAAGGTTCAAAGCAAGTAACTCCTAGCTTTTTTAAGTATACATGTCTTAAAAGTAAGCTTTTAAGAAAGAGGCAATCAACCGTTTTTATTCTGAACTAGAAGAGAAGGTGAGAAAGTGTCTCACTCTTGTACTGTTTGCTATTAATCTTGAAATAATTTTTTCTTCCGAAGTTCAAAGTTTTGCCCTAAGTAAACCTTCCGAACCATCTCATCGTTTGCCAAATCTTCCGGTTCGCCGTGTTTTAATATACTACCTTCAAACATTAAATATGTACGATCTGTAATGGCTAGGGTTTCTTGTACATTGTGATCGGTGATAAGAATACCAATATTTTTCTTTTTTAATTGAGCAACAATGCGCTGTATGTCTTCAACTGCTACGGGATCAACACCTGCAAAGGGTTCATCTAGTAAAATAAAATGCGGATCTGTAGCTAGAGCGCGTGCAATTTCGGTTCGACGACGTTCTCCACCACTTAATAAATCACCGCGATTTTTACGAATGTGATTTAAGCCAAACTCTTCAATGAGCGACTCCATTTTCATATGTTGTTCTTTTTTTGAAAGATTGGTAAGCTGTAACACACTTAAAATATTGTCTTCAATGCTTAACTTCCTGAACACAGAAGCTTCTTGGGCTAAGTATCCAATTCCGTTTTGAGCGCGTTTGTACATGGGGTATTTGGTAATATTGGTGCCCTCTAGAAAGATTTGCCCTCCATTAGGCTTAATTAACCCTACAATCATGTAAAAAGAAGTAGTTTTACCAGCCCCATTGGGACCTAATAGTCCTACAATCTCTCCTTGATTTACCTCAACAGTAATTCCTTTTACTACTTTACGACCTTTGTATGACTTTATAAGATTATCTGCTTTTAACTTCATTGACTGTATTAGCATTACATTTTGTGTAAAGATACTTAAAATACAATGAGGATGGTCTTGTGGTTTTCTTAAATCATGTTCTGAAAAGTATAAAAACAAGAAAAGCCATATCATCGTATTGCTACCTTGATATGGCTCCTTGTGAAATCTGTCTTTGCCAACTCATCTTTAATGATGTAAAGCAAGTTTATTAAACCCTTGCAGTTGTGACACGATTTCAACAATCGAGACAAACTTTATAAGATGGTTGCGTATCTTGAATACAGTTTCAACCTAAAATTTATCTCTACTTTTTTTAATCTTAAACTAACTTTCGTGAGATTGTTAGCGGTTCAAGCAATTAAAAAAAGATGTTAAAGAACGTTACTTTATGTTTTCGCCATGATTGTTACATCATTTTGATACTGCTAATATAAGTTGGTTTTTTTAAAAAACAAGCTATCTAATTGGTTTAATATAAACACGTTATAAACTTGGGTTATTAACATTTGTTCATAAAAAAAGCGACCTGTATCAGATCGCTTTTGTGTTCTTTTGTAAAAAGCCAAATTAGCTACGTTTTTCTCTAATTCTAGCTTTTTTACCGGTAAGACCTCTAAAGTAGTAAATACGTTTTCTACGTACGCTACCTATTTTATTGATCTCAATTTTTTGAAGTGCCGGCAAGTTCATAGGGAAGATACGCTCTACACCTACTGTACCAGACATTTTTCTAATGGTGAATGTTTGAGTAGCACCGCTTCCTTTAATTTGGATAACAACTCCTCTAAAGAACTGAGTTCTTGTTTTATCACCTTCACGAATTTCATAATAAACAGTGATAGTATCTCCAGCACTGAATTTTGGAAATTCTTTTTTAGTTACAAATTCGTCTTGAACAAATTTAATTAACGATTCCATGGTTTTGTTTGTCTATGGTTCTAGTTTAAAACAACATACACGGTTTTCGCCAGAGGTTGAATTAAAACGCGTGCAAAGATAGTTTTTTTTACTGAATGGACAAATGGAAAATAATGAAGATTTCTGAAATTAAACAAAAACGCAACCTTATAGCATCCGCTTTCTGAAAGCTCTACAAATAAAAGGGTTTTAATCTCCAATAAAAATTATGTACATTATCATAATTAAAAAAAGCACAAGACCCACAGCTAGTAAACGCAACGCACGGTTTACATTTTTAAATTTATAGGCTGCAATCTTTGAAATAATATAAATCTGTTGTCCTAGTTGATCAAATAATTCTTCTTCATCTAGGCTGGTTTTGTAAAACGTTCTTGAAAACTCTTTAATAGAACCAAATTTATGTACCACATCTCCAAAAAAGAACATGTTTTTCTCATATTTTGCTTCAATCTTTGGCATAAAGCATCGTATGCTAAAGTAAATTGATGTAACCGTACAAACAAACCATAAGCCAATAAGTGTATACAATAAATAGTCTTTTGAAATTTGAACAAAGGAATGAGAAACATTTTGATAGATAAAATTGAGTATGATTCCGTAAAAAGAAAGAATTAACCCTGCTTTTATTTCTGAAGCTTTTATAAGTCCAAAAACATAGTTGATGCTACCCCAATAATGATCTACCAATTCTTCGGTATGTGAAGGCTTTTTAATGTCTGGTTTTGTGTTTAAATCATGTGTTTCCATAGGTTATTTTTTGTATTTCACTTTTACTCAAGCACTTGGTAAATAGTCAAAGGAGTCGCTTTGTTTTTTACAATAATATCACCCAATTTTTCACACTTGAAGTATTCTTTCACTTTCTGGTAACAAGCTTCCCCTATGACAATTTGATTTTCTTTGGCTACATCTTGAAGTCTTGCAGCTGTATTAACTGTGTCGCCAATTACTGTATAATCTAACCGCTTCAAACTTTCAGAACCTATGTTTCCGGAAATCATTTCGCCGCTTTTAATGCCAATAGACACTTTTGGTTTGTATTGTAATTGTCGACCAAAAGCCGGTAAGCTGTTAATTTTTGCACACACAGCCAAGGCAGCATCGATTGCGCGATCTAGATGATACTCACCCGTAAAGACAGCCATAATAGCATCGCCTATAAACTTATCTATATATCCTTTTTGTTCCATAATTTCTTTTACCATAACATCAAAGTAGGAATTTATCATTGTAACAACCGTATCGGGGGAAGCGGTTTCACTTATAGCTGTAAATCCACATATATCCACAAACATAACCGTCGCTTCAATCGTTTCATTTGCCATAATTGTTTTTTCAAATTCCTTGTTTCCCATAAAGTTGAGAACATTTTCATCGACATACATTTTTAAAATATTGTTTTCTTTTACAGCTTGTAGCGTTTCTTTTAGTAGTTGGGCGTGTTTGAGGGTTTTTTCCATGGTAAGCGTAAGATCTTCAAAGTTGATGGGCTTTGTAATAAAATCAAATGCACCGCGATTCATAGCGGTACGAATATTTTCCATATCTCCATAAGCCGAAACAATAACCGATTTAATAAGCGGACTCATCTCATTCACTTTGCTCAACAGGGTGAGGCCGTCCATTTTTGGCATATTAATATCGCTTAATAGAATATCAACTTCAGGTTCGGTTTGTAGTTTTTCCAATGCAGCCACGCCGTTTTCAGCAAAAAGAAACTCATATTCCTTTTCACGTATTTGTTTTCTGAATTTCTGTTTGATAAGAATCTCCAGATCGGCCTCGTCATCTACTACTAGTATTTTTGCCATGGTATTTTTGTTGTTGAGTGTCACGTTGTTATGATATTAAGAAATAAGCATTCCTATTTCTTTGCGTAAAGAATCAAAATCTATGGGTTTTGTAAAAAACTCTTTAGCACCAGAATCCATTGCTTTGTTATAGTTTTTTTGATCACCATATGCCGAAATCATAGAAACTTGAATAGTTGGGTACGTTTCTTTAATGCGCTTTAATAACGCCAAGCCTGTCATACCGGGCATATTAATATCTGAAAATACATATACAACTTCCGGCGGAGTTTGGTTTTGCAATAACTCCCAAGCTTCTTGACCTGAAAAAGCAAAAGCCAAATCTAGCTTGTTACTTTTTATTTCTTTTCTGAATTTTTGACGAAACAATGTTTCTACATCGCGCTCGTCATCTACTATTAATATTTTCATATCCCTACTTTTTTAAATGGGTAATTTTATTGTAAAGGTTGTAAATGATTTGTTGCCTTCGCTAGATTCAATCGTCAAACTCCCGCCGTGAGCTTTAATAATGTCGTTTGTTATTGAAAGTCCCAATCCTGTTCCTTCGGTTCCTCGTTTTGTTGTGAAAAAAGGCATCAAAATTTTATCTTGAAGCGCTTCTGAAATTCCCAAACCATTATCTTGTATGGCTATAAAAACAGCCTTCTTTTTATGATAACTAGTAATGCCAAGCCTAGGTTGATAGGTGTTTTCATTACTATTTTTAAGACGTTCATACATGGCATCAAAAGCGTTATTGCAAAGGTTAAGAATAGCGCGGCTCATATCTTCTATTATGATTGAAACATCTGGCAGCGATGCATCCAATTGGAAATCTAACGTTACATTCATCGGTTTTTTACCAGCTCTCATACCGTGAAAAGCTAGATTTACATACTCTTTAAGCATATCATTTATAGAAGTTATTTCTTTGATACCTTTGCCACCACGACTGTGCAATAGCATAGACTTAACAATACTATCTGCGCGAGTACCGTGCTCAAAAATCTTTTTTTGGTTACCAATCACATCGTTTAAAATGGCTGTTATTTCTTCTTTCTCTGGGCTGTCTGTTGTTTTTTGAAGTTCAGTAAACACTTCGTCTATAAGTTCTAAGTTTAGTTCAGAAAAATTATTGACAAAATTGAGCGGGTTCTTTATTTCATGAGCAATACCGGCAGTAAGAACACCCAGAGAAGCCATTTTTTCAGACTGAATAAGTTGTGCTTGTGTAGCTTGTAAGTCTAAAAGTGCTTTTTCGGCTTTTTTCTTGGCTATTTCAAGGTTTTTAACGTCTATTTCAGATTGTACCAAATACTTATAGCGTTGATATGCGAAGGTGAATACATTTCTAAACCTTGATACTATATTCTTTTGATTTTCAGTAAGAATACTGAAGTTTGAAATACCTATTACGCCATTACCAAAAGAATAAAGATAATAGGAGAGTAGGTTAATACCTCGCAATCTAGGATCTTCTTTTTCTCCGTTGCGAATACGCATTTCTACATATTCCTTTAAATCATCTCCTTCATAGATTTCTTCATAAAAACCATTGGTGGTAGCAATTATTTTTCGGTATTGTTCTTCTAGGGTAGGATCGTTTTTATAAGATAAAAGGGTGATGGTGCCAGACATTGCTTCGGAATAATCATAATCCCAAAATGTTTCGTTATCTTCATTATGCAAATCGATAATGGCATTACGTATGTCTGTAAAACCGAGTTCGCGTAGTTGTTCATATAAAACTTTGGCCACGTCTAGCATATCGTTGGGTTGTTGCATGCTTAGTGCTACCGAGCGAACTTTTTCAAGAGCTGATTCTAATTGAATTTCGCGCATTTGCGATTCGGCTTTTGCCAATTCATAATACCGATTATAAGCAAAGGTGAATACATTTCGGAACCGATCTAAAATTGCTTTTTGATTTTCGGTCAGTTTCCCAAAATTTGAAATTCCAATAGCGCCATTTCCGAAGGCATATAAAATATAACAGATACTCGTAGCGCTGTGAAGTCTAGGATCATCTGCTTCACCGTTTCTTTTACGCATATCGATAAGGTCTTGCAGTTGCTGACCTTCTAGAACCATTTCAGAAAAACCGTCTGTGGTTTTTGCTATGTCTTGTACTTGTTCTTTGAGGGTAGGGTCGTCTTCATAAGTCATATGAGTTACTGTACCGCCCATAAGCTCTGAGTAATCATAATCTAAAAACGATTCTGTTTTTTCATCATGAATGTCAATTAATGCGTTGCGAATGTCTGTAAAACCTAGTTGCAGTAATTGTTCATACAAAACCTGCGCTATATCAAGCATGTGCTCAGATTTTTTTAAACTAAGCGCTACTTTTCGTACCTTTTCTATGGCAGCTTCTATTTCTAGCTCTCTGTTTTTTTGTTGCAGTTCTGCTTTATTGCGCTTGAGAGCTTCCCGCAGCTCTTGAATTTCTGTCATTTTGGTACGTTCCATGCGTTGGTACTTTTTAAATTACATAAACACGCGTATTAGGTTGAACTACTTGGGGAAATAATTGAGTAATGTTCTGATGAGGAGTGATTTAAAGATAATGAAAATATCGTTAGTAATCGATATGGGTTTTGGGAAGATACGTTTTAAAACTACCTTCAACTCCTTTTTAATCAGCTTTATGAACTTCTAATTCTATTTCTATTAAAAACTCCGGGAGGGCGAGCTCTTTTACACCTACCCAAGAACCAGTGGGGAAGTGGTTTTTATAAATAGTGGTTCTATAAGCGGCAACTTCTAAAAACTTAGGCATATTTGTAGTAAAGATGTTTTCTACTACAACATCATCAAATGTGCAATCGTAATGGTTTAATATTTTTTCTAAATCTGAATAACAATTTTTCATTTGCTGTTCTAGATCACCAATAGCAGTAGGATTACCTTGATTGTCCATACTTACAGCCCCAGATACTTTTATGGTATTTCCAATTTTTACTGCATGTGAATAGCCGTACGCCTTTTCTATTTCGGGTCGTAATAAAAAATAGGTAATAGAATCTTTGTTTTTTTTAATTGATGAAGTCCCTTTGTATGCAGGTGATGTAGTTTTTAAAGGGTCTTTTAAATCGTAGACCAAACCGGTTACTGCAGATGTTTCAGTTCCGTGAGGGTCAATATTTTGAGCAATGGCAGGGTTTGTTGCTATCAATCCTGTTATAATTAATAGGTATGTAATTGTTTTCATAGTACGATGTTTTTGTTAGTATAGAATGTTGTCTAAAATCCACCCTAGGTTGCGTTCTTTCATGTGTATGGTTTTATCTGACATAAAAACGTTTTGTATTTCTTTCTTTAAAACTGCCAATTCTTTACTTGAGTAATCATGGTGTTCTAAAGCATCTTGAATTTTCTCAAAACTTTTACGTTCATCATCTTGCAAAAACTCTTTATACATAGTGTTAAACGTAGCTGATGTTGTTTGAGATTTGATAAGGCTTACTTCTTCTTCAGCTACTTTTTTATCTACTTGTGCGCAGAGCAAAAGGATGTATATTTTGAGTTCTTCTTTGGTCCAGAAAAG
This sequence comes from Marixanthomonas sp. SCSIO 43207, assembly GCF_019904255.1. Taxonomy (GTDB): domain Bacteria; phylum Bacteroidota; class Bacteroidia; order Flavobacteriales; family Flavobacteriaceae; genus Marixanthomonas. The sequence goes on along the minus strand of NZ_CP063203.1, from coordinate 21,426 downwards.
ATTTTTAGTTTTCATGAGTATTAATTTTACTGTAAAAAGAGTGCACCGAAACGCTTATAACTCGATTACTTATACGTACGCTGCACTCTTTCCTTTATATATTATTGTCTGGCAGCAACTTTTACCTCGCCGTTTATACCACTTAGGTCTGGTCTATAAACCCAAATTTCTGTTTCGCCACCATTGGTTACAGCCATCCAGTCTTTTAAAAATTGTTTCCAACTTCCGGAACCGAACTTTTCCTCATATTTTTTTGGAATCTCATTGTCTTCTCCTAACCAAGAAGTATTATCAAAAAATGAAATTACCACTAGGTCTTTCCCTTCTTTGGTACTAGGAAATTCATTGGTGTAAATTCCATAGGTGTCGTTTGGTGATTTTTCAGCATATACTTGATTTATCTTTTTTACCAGTTTCATAGCGTCTTCGTGCATTCCTCTTTTTATGTCCCAATAATCAACTGCCATGTTCTTAATGGTAAAATCTTTTGGAAATCGAGAAAGTTCTGTGTGACCTCGCCAATAGGATTGGTTGCTAGTTCCTGCTACCAAATAAGGAGCAATATTTGCAGACCAATCTGCCGCGTGCTCTTTTTGAAGAACAGGTCCTTGGTCTAAAGAACTCCAAGGAAATGGCCCCATAACCCATACATAACTTCCTGTGTTGGGACCATTGGTAACCCAATATACACGAACACCGTGCGGAGCTTTGCTGTGGTACTTTTTGTTATGGGCTGTTATTGCCTTTTCAAATTGAGTAATTTGGGAAGGATTAGGGGTTAAGAGAGCATTTTCAAATATACCGTAATCGGTATTGTTTTGCGATAAAGCCATTAGCGGCAATACGAGCAATGTAAAAAATAACTTTTTCATTTGTATTTGATTTGTGCCTACAAAATTGTGGCTGGTTAAAAATTGATTTACTTGGTTTATTTAGTTAAATAATCAGCTTGAATATCGATGCAATGTTTCTTCTACCGGTTTAAACTGAATGCCCAAACTTGTTTTTGCTAGATTATTAGCGTAAACAATAGTTGGTTGGTGCTTTGGAGGATTGTGATTTAGCATTAATGAAACATCTGAAACGGGATAGGTTTCACTGCTCAATAAATAGTTTTTACCGTGTTGACCGGTTGTTGTTGCTGTTTTATAAATTGCCTTGGCAACATCTTCTACATCTACAATCGCCATGGGAACATCATTGTCATAGAACATTTGAATAAAAGGATTGGGCGCTATCTTATTTTTAAATAAATATTGAATTCCTGTTGAGGTAGAATCTTCTCGATTGCTCAATGATTTACCCATGACCATAACCGGCGATACCGATGTGATTTCAAAAGCAAGTGTTGGGTTGTCTTTTATAAATTGTTCTACCATTTTGTTTGCCTTAAACTTGGCTTGCGCATAAGGATGACTTTCTGAACTTATAAATGGAGTGTCTTGTTCACTGAACACATCTTGAATAGACTTTCCTTCTGCCGGAAGTGGAAAGTTGGTATTCCAAGCAGCAACCGACGCGATAAAAACAACTTTTTTTACCTGCGAAGCTTCACTTATTGCGTGTAGAAAATTTTCAGTACCCGTAATAGTAGGATCAAAAAGATCTTTTTGAGGATCTGCCACTTCTAGTTGAAATGGTGTCCCGCCGTGAATTACAATGTCACAATCGTGAACAAATTCTTGTAACACCTCCAAGTTTTCTACCCGTAGAGAGCTGATATTTAAATTATCTGAGTTATTGAGATTAAAAAGATGCTGATACTTTTCACTCTTTTTAATATCGGTTACCGAAACTTTTACAATGTAATCGTTATCTAAAAATTGTTTTGTTACATAGCTTCCTATAAACCCCGAACCTCCTATTATACCTACTGTTTTCATACCTTCTATAATTAAATGCTATTCATAATTGACCGTTATTCAGTTTCGGCTTCTGTAGTTTCAGTTGGTTCTTGAGCCGCTTCTTTTTGTTGCTGTAATTGCATCATATCTATAACCACTTCAGATTCATCCCAAAAACCCAGTTCTTTTACAATTTTTCCATCTACAAACCGAGCCGTTGTATGTATAGGAATTTGGTATGTTTTATTATTTGCTTTTAAGGTTCCTTCCCAAACACTCCAAAAGTTTACCCACGTTTCTCCATTGTCAATAATGACCATTTCATATTCTGATTCATTATCCATAAAGCTCCAAGAGGAAAAAATTTCAGCACTTTTTTTATTGGCTTCAATCATTTCGGTTACTGTTTTTGCATATTCTTCAGTCTTGTTGTTTAGTATTTTTGCTGAATCTGCATAATGACCGGCCAGAGCTTGCCAGTTTTTACTTTCGTAATTTGCAATTACTTGCTTATAGGTGTCAATTTCTGGCGATTGTTGTGTGTAGCGTTGTTTTACGTTGCTTTCACAGCTTGCGATAAGGACTATTGCAAGTCCTAAAAGAAAAATGTTTTTCATGTTTTGGTTGTTTTATTTGGTTAATTAGTATTGATTATTCTGTTTGAACATAATTTGGATGGCTTTGAAGCACTTTTTCATAGTTGGAAGCAGTTACCCAGTTATCATCTGAAGCTTTTAAATCAGGTGTAACATCATTGGGAAAAACCATCACTGTAATATCTCCCACGGGTTTGGCCTTATCATTAATTCTATACCAAGAGTAGTTTTGTTTGTTAAACTTATAGTTCACGGGAGATTGATTAATTATAAATTTATGGAACTCATAGCGTGTACAACCACCTGGAACAGTTTGGGTGATTTCTGTGCTTTGCTCTGATGACTGCGTGATATTATTACCTTGTGAGTTTTCCTCACTATTTGTTGTTCTTCCGCCACCACTAGCTGTTACTGATAACTCAAAAGATACAATTGCATAGTTGAGTGCGGCTTTTGCAGTAGTAGATAATGACCAATGGGTTTCGTCCTCCTTTTTAACAGTACGCCTAAAATTCATGCCTTCAGAAATACTTGTGGTAACAGATGACTTTATAGAACTTTCCATAGGTTGTACATTTCTAAATATACTTACCTTGTACATTACGTTAGACTCTGCTTCGCCCTCACTTAAATCGCCAATCTCGGTTCCGAACACTTTTACTTCAGCTAGACTAAGAGCATTCGCATCTTTAAGTTGCACTCTAACGTAACGCCCCACTTGTTTGCCTGTGTAGGACTTATTTCGTTCAGGAAGAAAGTTTTTAGGTTCTTCAGCAAAAGGTTTTAACCTTCTTGTAGTTTGATCCTTTGGCCTGTTACTAACCCATATATCAAAATTGTTTAATCTATCGCTACAACAGTCGGTTCTATTATAAAGAGCAACTTCATCTATTAAAAACTTTTTACCTAAATCTACTTCCCAAAAAGGACGTGGCTCTCCATGAGTGTGCGTTACCGATCCCTCAGCCCAATGGCCTTCAGTAACACCATCATTTGCTCTACTTGAAACACCAAAATTATGCGTGCTGGATTGTCTTGTACTTTTCCCGAGTGCAAGGTTATCGTTTTTACTAATGGCAGGGGTTGTCCATTCACCATTGCGAAACTCTAAAACAGGTTCGCCTCGTACTACAACTTCGGCTAAACTGAGAGCATCACGACCATTTAAATGAATACGGATATATTGTCCGGTTGCATTGCCAGAGTATGATTTGTTACTTTGAAACCATTGGTTTTCAGTTGCAAAAACTTCGCCTCCATAATTTCCATTGAAGGGTTGGCTAGATACTCTTATAGTAAAATTTTTAAGTCTATCTGAATAACCATCTGTTCGGTTATAAATAGTGATTGAAGAAATATCATATTCTGCTAAGAGATTAACTTCCCACCACGGGTTTTCTTCTCCTTGGGTATGTGTTACAGAAACAGCTCCCCAATTACCATTAGTATTACCATCTACCGCACGGTTTGCAGCCCCACCATCGTGAACACTACTTTGTTTTGTAGGTTTAAACTGTGCAATATTACTGGGGTCTATAGAGGTCCATTGTTGTTGAGAGAAAAGAACTGAAGGAATTGCTACAAATATGACAAACAGGACAATTGGTTTTGATCGTAATAGAAAGATACTCTTCATGACTTTATTGATTTAAGTGGTTTGATTTAGAATCGTTTCCCGAAGTAACGATATAAACTCACTGAAAACTAATAAGATAGGACGAATAGGTTGTTTTTCTGTCCGAAGCGAGTATTTTACTTGCCGAAGCAAATAAGGCAGTAATATGGCTTTTAAATAGTTTGTAACCGTTTTAATAGTTCGGTACGCATGGCTTTACTCATAGGAATAGCTTTTTTGGAAATGACTACATGCGTACCGGCAATTTCATCAACACAAGTAAGGTTGATGATATATGATCTATGAATGCGTAAAAAATGTTTTGAAGGTAGTTTTTCATCTACATCTTTTAAGGGCATAACTAGTAAATACTCTCTGTCTTTAGAAAAAATACGACAATAATTGCGATCTGCTTCTATGTAAAAAATGTTTTGAATATCAATTTTTACCATGCGTTCTTGATGCCTTACAAAAATACGGTCGCTTAAAATAAAAGGATCGTGAGGTTTTTTTTCAGGTACGTTCCCTTTTTCTGAATTATTTCTGTAATTAACTCGCTCCATTGTTAGTTCAATAGCACGTTGTAAATCAAGTTTTTTAAATGGTTTGGAGATAAAACCATAAGGATGAGTTTCTTTAGCTCTATTAAAGTTTGCATCATCTGCATTGGCTGTCAAATAAATGATAGGAATGTTATACTCTATCTGCATTAAATGTGCAGTTTCGATACCATCTAATTCTCCTTTTAACTGAATATCCATAATAACGATATCTGGTTGGTTTTCTTTAATCTGAATTAAGGCTTCTTCACCACGAGGTAAAATTCCTGCAATCTCATATCCCATCTCACTTAGCTGCAAAGAAATATTGGCAGCAATAACCATTTCATCTTCAACAATTAAAATTTTTACAGATTGAGCCATTATGTGGTTTTATAATTTTTAAATGTGAAAAACACGCTGGTTCCTTTTGTGTGACTCTTTTTCATAGTGCCATTGAGTTGCTGGGTAAGTAATTCAATTAATTGAGTTCCAAAACCGGTTCCTTTGTTAGTAGTGTTTTGTGTGTTTCCCACACCGTTGTCTGAGACGCTTAGTTTTAATTGATCTTGCTCTTTTGTAAGGCTAATATTAATTTTACCATCGCTGTCACCCGGAAAGGCATATTTTAATGAGTTTGTCAACAACTCATTTACAATCAAACCGATGGGCACTGCTGTGTCAATGTCTAAGTTTAACTCATCCATAATGCATTCAATTTTTACTTTTTCATCAGCATTAAATGTGTCAAGTACACTTTCACTTAAATTGACAAAGTAATCTTTCATTTCTATGCTTCCCAGTTGTTCTCCTTGATAAAGTTTTTGATGAATGATCCCCATACTCTGTACTCGGTTTTGACTTGCGAGCATGGCCTCTTTACTTGCTTTGTCTGTTAATTGAGCAGATTGTAAAACCAATAAGCTTTTTACCAGTTCCAAGTTATTTTTTACGCGATGATGGATTTCTTTTAAAAGCAATTCGTTTTGTTGGTTTTTGGTATCTAACTCTCTATTTACAATAGCAAGAGCTTTTCTTTTTTTGCGAATATTTTTAAGTGTAAAAAACATTCCAAAAAGAATAATACCAAACAATACCGCAACGCTTATGTAGAGTACTTGAATCTTTTTTTGTTGTTCTATTTTATCTTTTTGATCTGAAATCTCCATGGTTTTTTGTGCCGTTTCATATTTAACATGAGCTTGGCTTTCCATTCGCGCAATAATGGTCGTTAAATAGTCGGCATGACCTCGTTCGTAGAGTTCGTGATACGTTAAAGCGTTTTTATAGTCGCCTAATTCACGATACATATTTGAAACGTGCATGTAGTTTTCCCAAAGGTTTTTGGTTTTTCCGGTACGTTTCATGATTTCGATAGCCTTTAGGTTATAGGGTAGGGCTTCTTCATATTTGCCTTGTAATAAATACACATGGCCAATGTTTGCTGTAGGTGGGATAGTATATGACTCAAGACCATTGCTTTTTGCTCCTTCATAGCAACGATTATAATCTGCAATAGCTTTATCATATTCTTCAAGGTATTTATAAATATTCCCTCTTCCGTTGTAACAAGCTAACAGCAACTTATTGGTTACGCCTAGTTTTTTATACAATTGTATGGCGTGATTCATGTTTTTAAGGCTTTCTTCAAGGCTAGCTAGAAACAATTGATTTTCTGCAAGTCTGCGATAGGCAAGTGCTAGATCTTTTTCATAGTTGGTTTTTTCTAAAATGGCAATAGCTCGTTTGGCATATTCTGCTCCTTCACTATATCTATCTGAATAATAAAATAGGTTGCTTATTTGAGTATAACAGTTGGCTATACCACGGTAATCTTCCTTATTTTCATAAATAGTTAATGCAGCGTAAATAGGTTTTGAAGCTTTATCATATTCACCGGTAGCATTGTATTTATTTGCTAATATTAAATAGGTTTCGGCAAGGGACTTTTGTGCATTGTTTTGTTGGTATAAATCAATTGCTTTTTTCACATATGCTATAGACGAGTCCATAACTGTATGATTTTCATGCCAAGCAGCAACATCTATGTAAACACGTGCTAGTTCTTGATATTCCTTTCTTTTTTGTAGGGTGTTAATTTTTTTTCTGAAATGTTCATATTCCAAAATAGAATCACTAATCACAGGAACTTGAACTTCGCTGTTTGCAACGGTAAGAGAGATGGTGTCTTGCTGTATTTTTGAAGAAGCTTGGGGAATACTAATCCAATGTATACATGCCCATAATGAAATGAGTAGTAATGGCTTCATATACAAATCTGATTACAAGTATCTTATAAAGATAGCTTGTTTATATAGAAGCTTGGCATAAAACTTCAATTCTTTTTGTAAGAAAATTAAGTGTTTACGCAGATGCTTATTTATTCTAGAAGGTCCGGGCGAAGTTTTTGGGTGCGTTGCAGGGCTTGATCTTCTCGCCATTGCTCAATTTTTGGGGTATTACCGCTTGTTAATATTTCAGGTACTTTCCAGCCTTTATATTCTGCCGGTCGTGTATATACAGGCGGGGCTAATAAATCATCCTGAAAAGAGTCTGTTAAAGCAGAAGTTTCATTACCCAACACTCCGGGAATAAGTCTTATTACGGCATCTGCAACAATTGCCGCACCTAGCTCACCGCCACTTAAAACAAAGTCTCCCACCGAAATTTCGCGGGTGATAAAATGATCACGAACACGTTGATCTACACCTTTATAATGGCCGCAAAGAAGGATGATATTCTTTTTGGTAGACAATTCATTGGCTGTTTTTTGGTTGAAAGTAGCGCCATCTGGAGTCATATAAATGATTTCGTCATACTCTCTTTCAGACTTAAGTTTTGTGATACACTTATCAATAGGCTCAATCATCATAACCATTCCTGCTCCGCCACCATATTGATAGTCGTCTATTTGCTTATAAGCATTTGATGAATACTCTCGCAAGTTGTGTAAGTGTACCGAAACCAATTTTTTATCTATGGCTCGTTGCAAAATAGAAGCTTCAAAAGGGCTTCTTAATAAATCTGGAACTACCGTGATAATATCAATACGCATTATAATAATTCTTTTTTTGCTTTGCAGCGGTCTATGGAATCTTTAACTCTATTCAATACGTTTTTATCTAGAGTGCTTAAACCGGTTTTTTTATAATATTCTATTGCCTTTTCAAGTTCTCCTTGCTGCTCATACATAATCGCATATTCGTTGAGTATCGTAGCTTTGGTTACTCCAGGAATATTCATTGCTTGGTCTAAAAGCTCTTTAAGCGCTTCCCATTTACCCAAATTGGATAATAAAATAGCGTAATTATAATAAACAGCGGGATATAAAGGGCTTTTTTCAAGGCAAAGCTTATAGAGTGTTTCTCCTTTTTCATACTCTTTAAATTTTACATCATAGAGGAACCCTAAGTGATTGTAGGCTTTGCCAAAATCTGGATCGGTATCAATAATTTTTTCCAACGTATTAGAAGCTTCATCATACTTTCCGTTTTTAATATCTAGGTTTGCTCGATCTAGAAGCTCTTCCAGTTTAGTAAAATGATCCATTCTTTTTTTTGTAAAAATACAGTAAAAATAGAACAATTAAACCTCCCAAGAATAATGAAATACATGCTCATCTTTTTTCCACCCCAGGCGTTCATATAAATGTTGAGCCGGATTATTTGTTTCGGTCTCTAGTGTGAGTCCTTTGCTGTTTTCAGCCCTTGCAAATTGCTTGGCACGATTTAATAAAGCCTCGCCAAATCCTTTTCCTCTATATTCTGAAGCTACAAATAAATCGTTCAATATATAACTTCTTTGTACTGAAACCGAAGAAAATGTTGGGTATAATTGCGTAAAACCAACCGCTTTTTCTTCTGAAGTGAAAGCCATAAAAATTATTGAATCCTCTTGCTGAAACCGGTCTTTTAAAAACGCTTTTGCTGTTTCAATACTATCGGTTTGTTTGTAAAAGATACGATACGCATTGAAAAGAGGCGCTAATTGATCTAAATGTTTTTTGGTAGCTTGAATTGTGGTCATCTTTTTTTATTTGCTGTTGTCATTTTCTTTTTCTTTGCCGTCAAATAACCTACCAAAAAAACCTTTGGTGGTGTCATTTTTTCGTTCTTCTTTACGTTTTTCTCTACGTTGTTCTCTCCTTTTTTTTCGCAGTTCTCGTTTTTCTTCTTTGGTAAGATTAGGGTCGTTAAAAGCATCTTCAAAATCTATATCATCATCAATTTCACCTTTAAAGGCTTTGATCCAAGCATTTTCAAAAATATTAAATACCGTAGGCCAAACACCTGCTTCTACATTATTTAAATCACCTTCAAGGGGTACACGCGTTGCGAGCGTATCGGTTCCTTGGTTTTTTAGAATAAACTTAAAGAGACCTACAAAGCCTTCCCAAAGTACACCTAAAAATCCATCATCTTTTCCTATAAGTTTGGTGTCTATTAATAGCGGTTTTATGTAGCCCTTTAAATTTCCATCTGCTATGGCTACTTCACTATATAATCCAAATGTTCCTCTGTCAAAATCAAGACCTGCATAATGACGGGTAAAGTCATTGAGTGCCGTTACATTTGCTTCTTCAAGAGAAAAGGAGACATCCATATCTGGAATTTCCTTTATTAAATTAATATTTCCGTCTATTGCAACTTTTCCATTACCAATAGAAACGCCTCTTGCGGTGATAGGTGAGGGAAGAGTACGTTCTTTTTCAACTACATTGCGTAGGTTTTTGGCGGTGAGGTCTAGATCATTAATAAACAAATCAATGTTGGGGTCTGCTTGTAATTGCACAAAGGCCAATTTACCGTTGTAGGCTTCAAAGTTGTTTATTTCTAATGGAACAATATCTGTTAAGGCTTTGGTCCAATCATCTACATTGGCTTCTTCACCTTCTGTAGGTTGTTTTTGGTCTTCAAATACATAAATCACCTCGGGATTGTACATGATAATCTCACTTACAATCTTACCTTTAAAAAGAGATTTCCATTCTATAGAGATGTCACTCTTCGGAAATTTTAAAAAAGGTACTTGCGTTTTTGCATTCACCTTATTTAAATACATTCCTTTTATGACATAGGCGCCTCGATATAAAGCAATGTCAATATCTTCAACTTGACCATAATACCCGGGAATATCTGCTAATACTTTGTTTACATAGTTTTTTACAAGCGTGGGTAAGTACAGCCTAAACGCTATTACCAACACCAACAAGATAATGGGTACAGTGTAGCGTTTTTTCTTATAGCTGCGTCTTTTTTTCTTTTTTTTATCAGTCATCACTTTGGGACTTTGTATCAAATTTCAACGAAATGTGACTGACTTTCAGTTAATGAAGTCATAAAAAAAGCCTCACAAGAAAGGTGAGGCTTTTACAATAAATTTATTTACGTCTTACTAATAGTAGGTATAACGTCTTACTTCAGCAATGTATTTTGCTAAGCGAATTACCTGATGGCTATATCCGTATTCGTTATCGTACCATACATAAAGTACAGCGTTTTTACCGTCTTCGGTTACTATAGTAGCATTACTATCATATATAGAAGGAGCAGAAGAACCAACGATATCACTAGATACTAGTTCGTTGCTTAATGAATACTTAATTTGCTCTACTAAGTTGCCTTCTAGCGCATATTTTTTCATAATAGAGTTGATAGCATCTTTTGATGTTTTTGCTTCTAACTCTAAGTTAAGAATCGCCAAGGAACCATTAGGAACCGGTACTCTAATAGCATTTGAAGTTAATTTTCCTTCAAAAGAAGGCAATGCTTTTGAAACTGCTTTACCAGCACCTGTTTCAGTAATTACCATATTTAATGCCGCTGCACGACCTCTACGGTATTTTTTATGCATATTATCAACCAGGTTTTGGTCGTTGGTGTAAGCGTGAATGGTTTCTAAATGACCGTGAACTACTCCTAATGAATCCTCAACAGCTTTTAATACCGGAGTAATAGCATTGGTAGTACAAGAGGCAGCTGAGAATATATCTACTTTCTCAGGGTTGTATTCCTTGTGGTTTACACCGTGTACAATGTTTGGCACACCTTTTCCTGGTGCTGTCAATAACACTTTTGCAGCGCCTTTTGCCTTTAAGTGTCTTGATAAAGCTTCTTCATCTCTAAAAGCACCTGTATTATCAATAATTAAAGCATTTTCAATACCAAACTCAGTATAATCAATATCTTCAGGAGCGTTTGCCGAAATAATATGAACAGTTGTTCCATTGATCACCAAAGCTTTATTTTCTAAATCAACTCGAACCGTACCCGGAAAATCACCGTGTACAGAATCATTTTGTAATAATGAAGCTCTTTTTTCAAGAATGGTTTGATCAACATTACCGCGTACTACAATGGCACGCAACCTAAGTTGGTTGCCTTGCCCGGTACGAGTCATTAATTCACGAGCTAATAAACGTCCTATACGGCCAAAACCATACAACACAACATCTTTTGGTGAAATGTTTTCTTTCTCTTTTGCATTTTTAAGTTTATCACTTACAAAGGCAATTGCATTCTCGTGTTGATTATCTTCTAGGTGGTATTCATACGTTAGTTTACCAATATCCAATTTTGCCGGCGGAATATCAAGCGTTTTAATTGCTTGAGCAATTTCTACAGAATCAAAAATAGAGATAGGTTTTTGAACAAATTCTCCCGCATACTCGTGAAGATTTAATATTTCACTTACGTTACGGTCTATTAATTGATTACGGAAAAGCACCAATTCAATAGATTTGTCATACCAAAGGTCACTAACAATTTTAATAAATTCTACGGAAGCCTTACGGCGGTCAGTTTGAAAAGAAAGTTCTTTTTCATAAACTTCATCAAAGCTCATGGTTGTGTTGTTTAAGGGTTTAAAAATCGCTGCAAAAATAGGCATTTTCTTCGGTATGGGGAAGTTAATTTTAAACTAAAAAAACACCCCTTGATAAAATCTATTTATAAGGGGTGCCTCTTCAGAAATTATTAACCTACTATCTGAAGATGAACGAGTTTAACTCACCGCGTTGATTTACAAAGGTCATTTTAATAGGCGCATTGTAATCACGATTGGTCATAATGCGTTTTGCATCATCTATATCGTCTATTTTTTCATCATTGATTTTTGTAATAATGATACCTTCTAGATTATAGCGAGCCATATCTTTGGTTAATGTTTTTGAAACAATAACACCGTTGTCAACACCTCGTTGCTTTAATAGTGCTGAGTTTGCATTGCGAACTTCCAGTCCTAGGTCTTCAATTTCAAATGTCTCTAGTTTTACCAATGTTACAGGAATATGCTTTTCTCTTCCGTTGCGTAAGATGGTTACATCTACCACATCATTAGGACGTTTGGAACCTAAATAACCCGATAAATCTGAAAATTTACTTACCGAAAGTCCGTCTAGTTTTTTTATAACATCTCCTTGTTTAAGACCACTTTTATCGGCGCCGCTTCCTTTTTCAACACTAGCCACATACACACCTTGTGTTTCATCAATTCCTAGTTCTTCAGCAACTTTTGTATTTAAAGAGCCTCCGCTAATACCTAAAATAGCACGTTGTACATTACCATACTCCATAATGTCTTCAATTACTTTACGTGCATTATTTGATGGAACCGCAAAAGAATACCCTACATACGAACCTGTTTCAGAAGTAATGGCGGTGTTAATTCCTATTAATTCACCTCTTACATTTACCAGAGCACCACCGCTATTACCTCGATTTACGGCAGCATCGGTTTGTATAAATGATTGCGGGTTGCGGTCAAATTGATTTAAATCTCGAGCTTTGGCACTAATAATACCAGCTGTCACGGTTGAGTTTAAATTGAAAGGGTTACCTACTGCTAGTACCCACTCTCCAATTTTTATGCTATTTGAATCTCCAAAAGGGATAAATGGTAAATCATCTTCAGCATCTACTTTTAATAGGGCGATATCGGTTTTGGGGTCTGTGCCAATTAGTTCAGCTTTATAGATTTTATTGCTATTAAGCGTTACTTCTAGCTCGGCTGCGTTTGCAATTACGTGGTTATTGGTTATTATATAGCCGTCTGGAGAAATAATAACACCACTACCGGCTCCTACAATCTCTCGCGGTCTACCACCACCATTAAAATATTCCATAATATTGGTAGGTTGTCTACTTATGGTTGTGTTTTTTACGTGAACCACTGCATGAACTGTTTTTTCGGCAGCTTCAGTAAAATCTGCATTGGTACTGCTTACAGGAGTATTTGGGAAATTGGTAGGAATAAATGATGGGCTTTCTTGAGTAGCGCTATGAACAAATTCTGAATCGGGCTCAACAAAGTATTTGTATCCTCCTAGTGTTATTGCACCGGCAAACAGCGCAACTGTAATTAATTTAATTGTCTGTTTCATAAGTATATAGTTTATAATTAAATAACATATTAAGGACGATTATATTTTTTAAAAATTTCAGTTTTAACGTGTATTTAACAAGAAATACCTATTCCATAGGGACAAAGCTTTTAGTACCTTTGCCGCTAATGAATTTTGAATTTTTTAAATATCAAGGAACCGGAAACGATTTTATCTTGATTGATAATCGTCAATTATTTTTTTCCAAAAATGATACCAAACTCATCGCACACCTTTGTGACCGTAAATTTGGCATAGGAGCCGATGGTTTAATTTTATTGGAAAACCATACCCAAGCAGATTTTAAAATGGTCTATTATAATGCCGATGGCAATGAAAGTACCTTGTGTGGCAACGGAGGCAGATGTATTGTTCATTTTGCCAACCACCTTGGCGTAATTCAAAATTCAGCAAAATTTGAAGCTGTTGACGGAATGCATACTGCAAGCATTGAAAACAATATTGTTTCTTTAAAAATGAACAATGTTTCAGAAATAAAAAAAGGTGACAATTACCTTTTTTTAAATACAGGTTCACCACACCACGTTGAATTGGTTGATGCGATTTCAACGTTTGATGTTTTTTCAGAAGGAAAAAGACTTCGAAATGAAACCTACGGAAAAGAAGGTGCAAATATTAATTTTGTAGAGCAAGTTTCAGAAGCTGTATTTTCAGTACGAACTTATGAACGCGGAGTAGAAGATGAAACACTGTCTTGTGGTACCGGTGTAACTGCCGTAGCGATTGCAATGCGAGAGTTAAATTTAACAAAAGCAGACACCATACAATTGCAAACCCCCGGAGGTGTTTTGACTGTAAGTAGTACCAAAACCACTACCGGATATTCAGATGTGTTTTTAACAGGTAAAGCAACATTGGTGTTTAAAGGAACATGGTCATGACCACATTAAAGGGTGAAAAAATATTTCTTCGAGCTTTAGAGCGTTCAGATTTGGATTTTCTTTACGCACTAGAAAATGATGAAAACGGCTGGGAGGTAAGTAATACCACAACGCCGTATTCAAAGAATATATTGGAGAAATATCTAGACAACGCACACAGAGATATTTATGAGGTTAAACAACTACGATTAGTGATTTGTGAACAAGCTTCTGAAAAAGCTGTGGGCTTTATAGATTTATTTGATTTTGATCCAAAACATAGCCGTGCAGGAGTGGGGATAATAATTTTTTCTGAAGAAAACAGACATCAAGGATTTGCTTTTGAAGCATTACAACTTATTAATCAATATGCAATAAAGCACTTACATATTCATCAATTATACGCCTCAATAACCGAAGATAATATCCAAAGCATCAAATTATTTACAAAAGCAGGGTATGTTAAAACTGGGGTTAAGAAAGACTGGATAAAGTCTGGAAGTACTTATAAAAACGAATTTTTATATCAATTAATTCACGATGTACATTAAAAAAATTTTAGTAGCAGTTGTATTATTAGGTTTGGTCGCTATGGGCGGTTTTGCTTGGTATGTTTACAATACTGTATTTGTGTCAAACACAGCTTTTAATAATTCTGAAGCACATATTTATATACCTAGCGATGCGACCTATCAAGATGTACTTTCAGAATTTGAACCTATTTTAAAAGATGTTGATGCTTTTACAGCAGTCGCTCAAAAAAAAGGATATGTTAGTAATATTAAAGCAGGGCATTTCATCATAAAAAAAGGAATGAATAATAACGAGATTATTAATACCATACGGAGTAAAAATATTCCTGTAATGGTAAAATTTAATAATCAAGAACGCCTTGAAGACTTAGCCGGTACCATTGCAAGACAAATTGAAGCAGATAGTGTTGAATTGCTTGAAGCGATGAAAGATAAGGCGTTTTTACAAGAGGTTGATTTAACCCCTGACACAGCTTTAACTTTGTACATCCCCAATACCTATGAGTTTTATTGGAATAGCAGCGCAGAGACATTTCGCGAACGTATGAAAACCGAATACAATCGTTTTTGGAATGAAAACAGAATGCAAAAAGCTGCCAAGCTTGATATGACACCGGTTGAAGTAATGTCACTAGCAGCCATAGTGCAAAAAGAAACTGCAAAAGTAGAAGAGCGTCCTACTGTGGCCGGTGTTTACATTAATCGATTACAGCGCGGAATGTTATTACAGGCAGACCCTACCGTTATTTATGCAAAAAAACGTGCCGAACAAGATTTTGATCAAGTGATTAAGCGTGTTTTATATAAAGACTTAGAATTGGATTCACCCTACAATACTTACAAATATGCAGGTGTGCCTCCAGGGCCTATTGCTATGCCTGATATTTCTTCAATCGATGCTGTGTTAAATTATGAAAAGCACGATTATTATTACTTTGTAGCCAATGTTGAACGCTTTGGCTATCATACTTTTGCCAAAACGCTTTCACAACACAATCGAAATAAGGCAAAGTATGTTCAATGGCTTTCTAAGCAAGGTGTAAAACGATAGATCACACCTTTTATAACTCTTTTTTTACTCCATTTTAATGTATCAAATTTTGTTAAACCTTTTTAAAACAACGGGTTAAACAATGTTAATGTTTCATTTTCAGTCCTTTATCCCAATTATATTTGTTGTAGTTCTTGACGAACTATAGATACAATAGTAACGATCTTTGATATACAAATTTCATAGAACTTACGTGAAGCATAATCACTACTACTATGCTTTTACTTAAGACTATTACGCCTTCACACGAAGTGTTGGCGCAATAATTATAATTTTTAAAACTAAGTAAAACATGAGAAAACGTTTTATGAAATTGTCTGTGCTACTGCTTGTAACCGTTTTTTGTGTTACAGGATTTTCTTCAAAAGAAGAAATGAATTACAGTAGTTCTATATTTACTACAGAGATTAATGGAGCATTATCTTATGTTCCTTTTGACTTTGAAGTAAATATGAATCCCCAGCAGAATATTCCCTTTGTTGGTAAGTCGTACCTTGGCTTTTGTGAAGACCTCGGCTTTAGTGAAAGCAGTGGTAATTACAAAGCTGTTAATAGACTAGGTTATTTGGGAAAATACCAATTTGGCTGGTCTACACTTAATTGGGTAGGCATTCACAATAAAAGTAAGTTTTTAAATTCTCCTTTGTTACAAGAAAAAGCGTTTGAAGCGCTTATTTCTAAAAACAAATGGGTACTTAAGGATTATATTGATGAATATAAAGGTCAAATTATAGATGGTATAAAAGTAACCGAATCTGGCCTTTTGGCAGCAGCTCATTTGGGAGGAGCAGGAAATGTAATGAAATTTCTTGATACACAAGGCAAAGTTGTTTTTAGGGATGCAAACAACGTTCCTATTACCAAATATATGCAAACTTTTGCCGCTTATGATGTATCATCAATCCTTCCAGATAACAATGCCACGGCGACATTATAATTATTGAAAAAACCAGGTTGACATACCTGGTTTTTTCATATTAACAAACTTTAACAGTTTAATTATCAGATTAATAAAAAAGGTGTATATTTGCGCGCTGAAAATATGAGTGTGAATTTTCTCACTCAAATTTTAAATAAATGAAAAAAAATATAGCAGGAATACTAACCGTACTTATTGTTATAGCATTGTTATTAACTGGCTTTACAACCAAAAACAATGTTGACCTTTCGCACTACATTTTAGATGATGTAGATATGCAGTACCATGTTCCTAATAAGGAAGAATCATTAGATTTTACAGAAGTAAAACCTAAGTATTATCTTTTTTTAGGAAAATCATACGTAGGATTTAAAGAAGCATTAGGCTTTAAAGAATCTCGTGGTGATTACTCTACCATTAACCAGTTTGGTTATTTGGGTAAATATCAATTTGCTTCAGCTACATTGCAGATGATAGGTATTTATAATCCAGATTTATTTTTAAATGATAGCCGTTTGCAAGAAGAAGCTTTCTCGGCATATACTGCTAGAAATAAATGGATATTACGTAAGGATATCAAAAGGTTTTCAGGAACTTACATTAATGGAATAAAAGTGACTGAATCAGGTATCTTGGCTGCAGCACATTTGGCTGGCGCAGGAAATGTAAAAAAGTATTTAAGAAGTGGAGGAACTATTGGGTTTAATGATGCTTTTGGAACATCAATAGGCTATTACCTAAAAAAATTCAGTGGGTATGATACTTCTTTTATTCTTCCCAATAAAAAAGCAAAAGTGCTTTAGTGCACTTTATTTATGAATGATAAACAAAGTGGGTCTTTTATTAAGATCCACTTTTTTTTGCTTCCAGTTTTCTACAGAATCAGTTTTAATAAATTCTGAAGGGAGCGTAATATCACAAGCAACACATATTTTTGTTTGTGGATGCAAAGTAGCGGTTAAGCTTTCAAGCATTTGGTTGTTCCGGTAAGGAGTTTCAATAAATAATTGGGATTGATTGTATTCTGCCGAGTTTTTTTCGAGTCTTTTAATTGCATTTTTACGTTCTTTTTTATCAATAGGAAGGTATCCATTAAAGGCAAAATTTTGACCATTAAACCCGCTCGCCATCATAGCCATAAGGATCGAAGACGGCCCCACCAACGGAACCACTTTTATATTTTGAAGATGCGCTTGTTCTACAACAGCTGCACCGGGATCTGCAATTCCTGGGCATCCCGCATCACTTATTACACCTACGTCAAAACCTTCTAGGCAAGGTGCTAACATTTTCGGAATTTCACTTTGGTCTGTAAACTTGTTAATAAGCTGAAACTGTAAATCGGGTTGCGACTTTCTAGGCACAATACTTTTTATAAATCTTCTTGCCGTTTTTTCATGCTCCACGATATAATGGTCAATATGTTCAACAGCTTTTTTTACCAATAACGGTAAAACTTCAAGTGGAGGTGTATCTCCTAATGTACAAGGTATTAAGTATAAGTTTCCTTTTTGAGGCTGCATATTAATTTATTGAATCACTACTTTTTTTACCATTCTTTTTCCATTTTCAGTAACAACATTTAAAAAGTAAATACCTTTTGAAAAACGTGATACTGAAATTTGTTTGCTATTAACAAGGTTTGTTTTTTCAGAATATAAAATACTTCCTTTCACATCGATAATTTTAATTTCTGAAATCAAAGCGTTTTTTGTTTGTAATGTAATTTGATTACTTGCAGGATTGGGAGTAATTAAAATGTTGGATACATTTTCTATTTCAGAATTTGAAAGAATTTCACCTCCTGAAATTTTATAAATTCCACCGCTTAAATCAACAACATACAGTTCACCATTTACATCTTCTCCAAATGAAACCCAATTATTACTGAAATCTCCTTGTTCAATTACAGTCCCGTCTTGATCTACTGTACCAATAATACCACTACAGTAATCTGCAAATAGATACACGCCTTGAATGTCTGCATAAACAGAACCACGGTATACATAACCACCCGTTATTGAGCAATTGCCACTTCCTGAAGCAGATGAATATTCGGCTATGGGAAAAGTGAGTTCACCGGCCGAGGGGCAATTGTTTGTATTGTAAGGTTGTGAGCCTTCATAACATCGCCAACCGTAATTTAAACCTGCTTCACTAGCTCCGGCTCGGTTTATTTCTTCAACTTCATTTTGACCTACATCGCCAATCCACATATCACCATTTAACAAGTCAAAAGAAAACTTCCAGGGATTGCGCAATCCGTACGCCCAGATTTCATCTCGAGCATCTGGATTTCCTATAAAAGGGTTGTCAGGCGGAATTCCATAATTTGCTGTTCCGTCCGTATTATCAATATCGATGCGAAGCATATTACCCAAAAGATCTCCTAGATTTTGAGCGTGATTATCTGGGTCACCGCCACTTCCACCATCTCCTGATGAGATATACAAATAACCATCTGGACCAAATGCTAAGCAACCTCCATTATGGTTTGAAAAAGGTTGGTTATAATCAATAATGGGTAACTCAGAATTTGAATTGGCTATATTAGGATCGGTTTCACTTACTGAAAATCGCGATACTTGCGTGTCACCGCTAGTATTGGTGTAGTTTACAAAAAAATAACCATTGTTTTCGTAATCGGGATGAAACGCCAGGCCTAATAAGCCTCGCTCACCACAACAAGAAACTTGACTTGAAATATCCAAAAACGGATCGCCATTTATGGTTCCGTCTGGGTTTAAAATTTTGATAATTCCGTTTTGTTCTACAACAAAAAGGCGTTCGTCACCGGCATGTTGTAGGTTTACCGGATTGTTAAATCCGTCTTTAAACAGTTCGATAGTAACCTCTTGTGCATATACTTCAAATATAAATACTAGTGTAAAGAGGAGGAGTAGTGGGTGTTTCATAGCTTTCATTTTCTACTAAAATAACGAAAACCAATCAATTTTCTTGTTAAATACGGTTGGCTATTTTTTCACAGGCTTCGTTGAGCATATCATACACGTTGTCAAACCCGCTATCACCACCATAATAAGGATCGGGTACATCTACATTTTCACCCGGAAAAATCTCATCAAGAATGAGTTGTACTTTTTCTGTATCGGCATCGGTTTTTGCAAGTTTTAACACGTTTGCTTTATTTGAGTTATCCATCACAAAAATGTGATCAAACTCATTAAAATCTCCTGCTTTAAACTGTCTTCCTCTTTGATCAGTAATGTCTAAACCGTTTTTTTTTGCAACAGCAATGCTTCTAGGATCGGGTTGCTCACCTACATGCCAACTTCCTGTACCGGCTGAGGTTACATAGATTTGAGAGGTGTCAACTTTTGATTTTAATAAGCCTTCTGCTAATGGCGATCTACAAATATTGCCTAGGCAAACCATTAATACTTTTGTTTTCATTGTTTCTGAAATTATTCAGGTTATACTTTAAAAACGAAAATATACGTTTAGATGCTTAAAGTAGGTTAGGAGTGTGTTAAAAAAATCAAGAACCAACTAGAGCGTTAACTTCTTGTTGAGATCTTCTACGTATTTTCTAAATTGTTTATCGGTACTGGACAAATTGTCAACGGTTTTACAGGCGTGTAATACCGTAGCGTGGTCGCGTTGCCCAATTTGAGACCCAATAGAAGCTAGAGAAGCTTTTGTCAACTTTTTTGCAAAAAACATAGCCAATTGACGCGCTTGAACAATGTGGCGTTTTCTAGTTTTGGATTGAAGTGTATCAACATCCATTTGAAAATACTCGCTCACAATTTTCTGAATGTAATCAATAGAAACTTCTCGCTTGGTATGTTTTACATAATTATCAACAATCTTTTTTGCAAGATCAATGGTAATATCTTTTCTGTTAAAAGAAGAATGTGCAATTAATGAAATGATAGCGCCTTCTAGCTCTCGAATGTTGGTTTTTATATTATTTGCCAAAAACTCGATAATGTCTTCAGGCATTTCTACACCGTCACGATACAGTTTGTTTTTTATGATGGCAATACGCGTGTCATAATCCGGATGGTTTAACTCGGCAGATAATCCCCACTTGAAGCGAGAAAGTAATCGCTGTTCAATATCCATCATATCTACGGGTGCTTTGTCACTGGTTAAAATAACTTGCTTTCCGTTTTGGTGTAAATGATTAAAAATATGGAAAAAGACATCTTGTGTTCCTGCTTTGCCAGAAAGTAATTGAATGTCGTCTACAATCAATACATCAATGATTTGATAGAAATGAATAAAATCATTGCGATTATTTTTCTTTACTGATTCTATATATTGCTGCGTAAACTTTTCAGCAGAAATATATAATACTGTTTTCTCAGGATATTTGTCTTTAATTTCAACACCAATAGCGTGTGCTAGGTGTGTTTTTCCTAAGCCTACACCACCAAATATTAATAATGGGTTGAAGGAGGTTCCACCGGGTTTGTTTGCAACAGCCATTCCGGCTGAACGTGCCAAGCGGTTACTTTCACCTTCTAGAAAATTATCAAAATTGTAAGATGGGTTAAGCTGTGACTCAATTTTTACATTACGAATACCCGGAATGATAAAAGGGTTTTTTAATTCTGGACTTTTGTTTTTAACCGGAACATCAATCTCTTGAGACTCCATCTGGCTGCGGTTGGCACTTGGAATTTTTTCAGTAAACGGTTGTTTATTGCCGTAAGTGTTTTCCATTTTAATGACATACACCAATTTTGCTTGTTTACCCAATTCTTTAGTAAGAGCAACCTTTAATAATTTTACGTAATGCTCTTCAAGCCACTCATAAAAAAACTTACTAGGTACTTGAATACTCAATGAGTTGTCAGTAAGCTTTACTGCATTTATAGGCTCGAACCAAGTTTTATATGCTTGTGAAGTAATGTTATCTTCAATAAATGACAAACAATTATTCCAAACCGATTTTGCAGTTTTGCTCATAGTTACTCTTGAAGTAATTAATAGTTTATTTAATTTAGATGCGGTTAAGAATAAGAAGACTAGAGTTCGTCTTTTTATATTATCTTAACGGTACAAATATGTGAACAAAAAAATGAAAAAAAAAACACAA